>JAGCFO010000027.1 GCA_017650105.1 Bacteroidaceae bacterium
CGGGGACTGAATCGACGGATCGCTCTCGTATTACCCCGCCGCGAACCGACAGAACGCGACACCACAAGGGGGACGCGACGCCGGGACGGCAGGCTCTTGTACTACTTCGTCTGTATGGGAATCCTTTCAAAGATCAGCTTTCTGACGAGCGTGCGCGAATGCGCATTTTTCGCCGAAATGGACTGCAAATATACGGCGGTTTATCGAACCTGCAAAATATTTCATAGATTTTTTTCAACAAAAAGGCATTTTTTCTGCTTTTTTCACCGAAAAAAGGCATCAAACACCGGAAAACGAAGAAAAAAGGTAAGTTGAAGACGAAACACACGATGCCGAATTCAGATTTTCGCAAACGTCCACTCCGTTGCCCTTGTCCCCGCCAAAAAGAGCACTCATGGAAAACTAATAATAAAAGAGTGCTCAAAGAGAACTAATAATATTAAAAGGTATACCCCGCCCGATGGTTCAGGCAGGGTATAACCAAAAGGTTCTAACCGAAGCAAGAAAGAAGACTATTCTTTCTTCTTGGGAGCCGTTTTTTTGGTGGCTGTTTTCTTCGCTGCGGGCTTTTTCACAGCCTTCTTGGTTTCGTCGTCTTCTTTATCAGCAGGTTTTTTGCCTACCTCTTCAAGCTGTGCGTGGAGGGCAGCAATCTCCTGATCCTGATTACGGATGGTAGTCAAGAGGGCGTTAAGTTGGTCATTGTCAATCTCGGTAGGATAAAGATTGCGAACACGGCTTATGAAATCGCCGAGGATGTTCATATAATTGGTGAAGGCATCATAGGGTCCGTCGTAAATGCTTCGGTTCATGCCCACACTGTTGTGTTTGGTAGTCATGAAGCGGAAGTTGTTGGATGCCTGCAGATAGTCCCAATCCTGCTTCAATCCGGCATCAGCACCAATCATCACACGCTCGGCGACGCTATAGAGCTTGTTAAATGCCTCGCGCTGCATAACATTACCAAGCCAACATGACGTGTCGCGCTCCTCGTCGACCCAGCTCATAGGATAAGGCACCTCGACAGGCCCTACGGGAGTGTAGTTCTTGATGATGTCGGATGGAGTGCTGAAGGTGATACCACGCTCCTTAGCACATTCGGGAAGAGCCTGGAGGAATCCCAGTATACCAGAACTGAGCGGCTGGAAGATGCCAAGAGCGGAGAGCTCCATGAAGATGTTGATGACATCCTCGCCCTCGGGAGTAGCAGCAATCCAGTCCATATACGTATCGGCCATTAGCGGGTAGGACTCCCATGAAGTGTTGGAGAAGCGGAGCGAGATGTCATCGCTGAGCTTGTAGTCGCGAAGGAGGACGCGAAGGTTGGGCGCTGTGGCAGAATGATAGAGATAATGAGGACTCTTCCAGCCGAGAACATGTTTGGCTCCCTCAGTAAGCACACCCTTGAATCCCATAGCTGCCACTTGGGCGGCAATATCATCGCTATAGATAAGCGAGCTGTTACGGAAGACTTTTGGAGTCTTGCCAAACATCTCCTTGATTTTCTGCTGCATGCGTTTCACATCGTAGCGGAAGAACTCCTCGTTGGCAAGGGACGACAAACCGTGACTATAGGGTTCGGCAAGGAACTCTACACAACCCGTCTTGTTCAACTCTTTTAGTAAGTCGACAACCTGAGGAGCGTAGCGTTCGAGCTGCTCAAGGCCCACACCCGACAACGAGAATGCCACACGGAAATAGCCTTTCTCCGCACGCGCCATCTCGAGAAGCGCCGTCAGCGCGGGAATGTAAGAACGATTTGCTATTTCGGTAATACTTTGCTCGTTGGCATAGTCATCATAGTAATAGTGATCGGTGCCGATATCGAAGAAACGATAACGACGGAGGTGCACTATCTGATGGATTTCAAAATAAAGGCAAATGGTTTTCATATTTATATAGATTTCAAGTTTCAGATTCTTTTTTCAACAATCATGGGACTAGATTTTCGGCAAACGATTTCACACATACTTGTCATAGATAGCCCGAATGCGATATCCCACCTTCTCCCAAGTGATACCATCCACTTCTTTCTTTCCCTCGTCACGGAGATAGTTGTAGAGAGAAGAGTTGGTACAGATAGAATAAATGGCATCAGCCAGCGCGTGCGTATCCCAGTAGTCAACCTTGATACACTTGTCGAGAATTTCGGCGCAGCCCGACTGTTTGCTGATGATGGAAGGACAATAGCACTGCATTGCCTCGAGGGGACTTATACCGAAAGGCTCAGACACCGACGGCATCACATAGACGTCGCTCGACTTGAGGCATTCGTACACCTGCCCTCCCCTCATGAATCCGGGGAAGTGGAAACGGTCAGCTATCCCGCGCTCGGCAGCAAGGCGTATCATCGCATTCATCATGTCGCCGGAACCAGCCATACAGAAACGGATGTTCTGAGTACGTTTCAGCACAAGGGCCGCAGCCTCAACGAAATATTCGGGGCCTTTCTGCATCGTGATTCGTCCGAGGAACGTCACCACCTTTTCTCCGGGATGGCTGTGGGGTTCGATAGCTTCGTATTCGGGTGCGAGAGGCTCCACAGCGTTGTGCATCGTGCTGACCTTTGCGGGATCTTGATGATATTTGTTTATTACCGTCTGACGCGTAAGTTCACTCACGCACATGATATGGTCGGCATGATCCATACCGTTTTTCTCTATCGAATAAACCGTAGGATTGACGTTTCCTCGCGAACGGTCGAAGTCGGTAGCATGAACGTGGATGACGAGAGGTTTGCCGCTTACCTGCTTGGCATGAATGCCTGCGGGATAGGTAAGCCAATCGTGGCTATGGATGATATCGAACTGCTCTCTGCGAGCCACAACGCCAGCTACGATGCTGTAGTTGTTAATTTCTTCCTGAAGGTTGTCGGGGTAACGTCCCGAGAACTCGAGACAGCCGAGATCGTTGGTGTTCATATACCCGAAGTCGGCATAGATATGATCGCGATAGTCGAAATAGTCCTGAGGGTTCATATAGTGTCCCACCCGACTGTTGACATGATTCCAGTCAACGTCGCGCCACGTTATGGGCACGCTGTTCATACCGACAATACGCATAAAACTCTGGTCTTCGTCTCCCCACGGTTTGGGAATACAGAAGATGATGTCCATATCGGGTTGCTTGGCAAGCCCTTTTGTCAAACCGTAGCTTGCTGTACCCAGGCCTCCACTTATATGAGGGGGAAACTCCCATCCGAACATTAATACTTTCATGATATGGTGCTCCTTTAATGTTTATTTATACTCCTTCAACAGGCTGAGAGTACGCAGTATCTCAGCCACATTCATCGCAAAGGCGATAGCGCCTCTCCCGCGGTAGGGAGGATTGCCGTCGAACATCTCGCAGATGGTGCCGATGCAATGTGTGTTCAGCTCTTCCTCAAAGCCTACCATCTGGCGCTCCACGAAGCTCACTCCGCTGCGCTTGTAAATCTTCAGGTAGGCCTCCATGTAGAAGCCCTCAAGCCAAGGCCAGGCTGTTCCTTGATGGTAAGCATAGTCGCGCAAAGTCTGCACGCCCTGATAAACGGGGTTGTATCCGAAGCTCTTGGGGCTGAGCGAGCGAAGCCCGCGAGGGGTCAGCAGCTCGCGTGTAGCAAGGTCGAGCACACTCTTGCGCTGCGACATGGTGAGAGGGCTATACTCGAGAGCCGAAGCGAAAATCATATTAGGACGAACACTCAGCTCAGCATAGTCTCCGTCGACATAGTCGTAGAGGTATCCATATTCATTAAGGAATACGCGCGTGAAGGAGCTTCCGCACAGCTGAGCGATATGATCGAGTTTCGAGGCGCGCTCTTTCTCGCCCACTTCCTGATAGACAGAGGATGCAAAACGGAGGGCATTATACCAAAGCGCATTGAATTCCACGATATACCCCGTGCGAGGAACGACGGGCTTACCGTCAGCCGTGCTGTTCATCCAGGTTATCGCGCGCTCTTTTCCGTCGGAATAGACAAGTCCGTTTTCATGTAGGAAGAGGTTGGGATGTTTGCTGCGACGCAGAAAGTCCATGATGTGTGTCAGCAAGGTTCCGTATTTCTCCCAGCACTCCTTGAGGGAAGTGTGACGTGCAAACTGCTGCAATGTCCACACAGCCCAGAGCAGCACGTCGGGCTGTTCAATCTCATATATTTTGCAATCCGAGGGACGTTTCTCCATGAAGTCCTCCAGAGCCTGTGCTGCCGTTTGCATGGCGCTCTCAAACTCGTTCAACTCGTTGGTGGAAAGTGTGAGGCCCGGCAGCGAAATAAACATGTCGCGCGCACGGCATTTGAACCAGGGGTATCCTGCAAGCACATAGTGTTTGTCGCCCTGCAGGTTGTGGAACTGATGAGCAGCGACTATAAGGCTGTTATGGAAATTGTCACGAGGAGTACGGATGTCGTATTCGTGCTGGAAGAGCTGACGCAACCTGACGGTGGGCGCCTCTGAAACACCTCCCGAGAAGACAACCACATCGCCCTTCTTCATCGACACCTCGAAATAGCCGGGCACATAGAGGTCCTCAGTGAATTCATAGCCGCGCTCGCGCTCCTTCGGGTACTCCATGCGGCGATACCAGTCGGGATGATAGATGAATTCGTTCTTCTTGTTCAGCTGCATGAAAAGCTCGGGATATCCGGGATACATGCAGGTCTTTATTCCGTTCTCCACATACTGGAAGCTCTTGTCGGCCTGCCAGTTCTCGTGTGTATACTGCCTTACGCTGCGGAACGCCAGGAACGGGCGGAGGCGCAGCTGGATGGGCGAAGCGGCGTCAACGAGGGTGTAGCGGATAAGGATGCGGTTCTCGTGATGCACGAAGACTTTCTCTTTCCGCAGCATCACTCCACCCACGCGGTAGAGCGTCGTGGGCACTTTCTCCCATGTAAACTCGCGGATGTATTTGTGTCCTTGGGGAGCAAAGTTGTCGCCCTGATACTTATGAAGGCCTAAGTTGAACTCAGCGCCGTGCTGCACTACCGTCTCGTCGAGCGTGCTCAGCAGCACATGGTTCTCATCATCCATCTCAGGAATGGGGATGACAAGCAGGCCATGATATTTGCGTGTGTTGCAGTCGACAATCGTCGAGCAGTGATAGGCTCCCGAACGGTTGGTGCGAAGTATCTCACGGGGCAACGATTCTTCCAAGTTAATCATCATTGGTTTCTCGAATCTCAGATATCCCATAGAGCAATTATGTTTTTGATATGTTTGTAGATTATTAGATTTTTGCCAAAGTTAGCATCTTTATACCACTAAACAAAATTTAATAAGGTATTTTTCTCAGTTATACACTTTTTTCTCAAAAACAATACAAAAAACGCATTTTTATTTGATTTTCTTATTACATTTGCACGAAATTTTCACGATTATTCAAAACAGGTTATGTTCAAGATTGTTTCTAAACAGGCATTTTCAGAGAAAGTTTTCAAAATTGAGATAGAGGCTCCCCTCATCGCCCGCTCCCGAAAGGCGGGCCATTTCGTCATCGTGCGCGTACATGAAAAAGGAGAGCGCATCCCTCTTACCATAGCCGAATCGGACCTCACGCGAGGCACCATCACCCTTGTGGTGCAGAAGGTGGGAGTCAGCAGCACCATGCTGTGCGACCTTAACGTGGGCGACGAGCTGCAGGACGTCGTAGGCCCCCTCGGGCAGGCAACCCACATTGAGAATTTCGGCACCGTGCTCTGCGCCGGAGGAGGCGTGGGAATAGCCCCCATGCTGCCCATCATCCAGGCGCTGAAGGCCGCGGGCAACAAGACGATAGCCGTGCTTGCCGGCAGAAGCAAGGAGCTGATTATCTTGGAGGAAGAGGTCAGAGCCTACGCCGACGAGCTTATCATCATGACCGACGACGGCAGCTACGGGCAGAAAGGAGTGGTAACCGTCGGAATGGAGCAAGTCATCCAGCGCGAGAAGGTCGACAAGTGTTTCGCCATCGGTCCTGCCATCATGATGAAGTTCTGCTGCCTGCTGACACAGAAGTACGACATCCCCACCGACGTGTCGCTCAACACCATAATGGTTGACGGCACGGGTATGTGCGGAGCATGCCGCGTGGAAGTGGACGGCAAGACGCGCTTCGTCTGTGTCGACGGCCCTGAGTTCGATGGACACAAAGTGGACTGGGACGGAATGATGCGCCGAATGGGCTCGTTCAAGACGGAAGAGATAGCAGCCTTCGAGAAATTCAACGCAGAAAAAAATATTCCTTCTCCAGAAAAAATTATTCCTTCTTCATCTCGCGAGATTTGTTCTCCAAAAAACGATATTTGTTCTCCAAAATCCGAGGAACTCAAAGCATCTTCAGCACAAGCTGATAGCGAGGCAACCCTAAAGCCTGAAACCGACGGGAGAACGCCTCTCGAAGAACTGCTCGACAGAAAAGCCCTCTGGCGTGAGGAGCTCCGCAAGACGATGAAGCCCAAGGAGCGCACCGCTATCGAGCGCTGCCCTATGAACGAGCTCGACCCCGTCTATAGGGCTACTACCCGCACGGAGGAGGTCAACAAAGGCTACACGCCCGAGCAAGCCGTGATGGAGGCACACCGCTGTCTCGACTGCGCAAACCCCACATGTATGGAGGGCTGCCCCGTAGCCATCGAGATTCCTTCGTTCATCAAGATCATCGAGCGCGGAGCCTTCCTCGACGCAGCACGCGTGCTGAAGCACACCTCTGCCCTGCCCGCCGTGTGCGGACGTGTATGCCCGCAGGAGAAACAATGCGAGAGCCGATGCATCCATCTCAAGATGGGAGGCAAGGCTGTGGCCATAGGCAACCTGGAGCGCTTCGCTGCCGACTATGAGCGCGAAAGCGGAAACATCTCGCTGCCCGTCAAAGAGCCCGACAACGGCAAGCGCATCGCCGTAGTAGGCTCTGGGCCCGCAGGACTCAGCTTCGCGGGCGATATGATAAAGCACGGATACGACGTCACCGTGTTTGAGGCTCTGCACGAACTGGGCGGAGTGCTGAAATACGGCATCCCCGAGTTCCGTCTGCCGAACCATATAGTAGATGTGGAGATAGCAGGACTTGAGAAGCTGGGCGTCAAGTTTGTGAAAGACTGCATCGTAGGCAAGACCATTTCGGTTGAGTCGCTGCAGGAGCAGGGATTCAAGGGCATCTTCGTGGCAACGGGCGCCGGACTTCCCAACTTCATGAACATCCCGGGAGAGAACAGCGTCGGCGTAATGTCGTCCAACGAGTACCTCACGCGCGTCAACCTGATGGACGCCTCGAACCCTGATACCGACACGCCGCTCAGCCCTGCCGAGAACGTGATGGTAGTGGGTGGAGGCAACACCGCTATGGATTCGTGCCGCACGGCTAAGCGCTTGGGAGCCAAGCGTGTGTTCATCGCCTACCGCCGAAGCGAAGCAGAGATGCCCGCTCGTCTGGAGGAAGTGAAGCACGCCAAAGAAGAGGGCATCGAGTTCCTCACGCTCCACAATCCTCTCGAATACATCGCCGACGAGAAGGGCCACGTGCGACAGGTAGTGCTGCAGCGTATGGAGCTGGGAGAGCCCGACGCCAGCGGAAGACGCAGCCCAGTGCCGATAATGAAAGCCGACGGCACGCCCGACACCATCACCGCCGATATCGACCTTGCTATCGTTGCCGTAGGAGTAAGCCCCAACCCCATCGTTCCGAAGAGCGTGAAGGGGCTCGAGCTGGGGCGTAAGAACACGATTGCCGTCAACGAGAAGATGCAGTCGTCCATCCCCACGCTGTTTGCCGGAGGCGACATAGTGCGAGGGGGAGCTACCGTCATTCTCGCTATGGGCGACGGGCGACAAGCCGCCGCTTCCATGCACGAAATGCTGAAGTAAACGATTGCGGGAGCATCCATCAAGGTGCTCCCGCAATTATTCTTAACAAAAACTATCCGCCAAACAAATTACAGTTTGTCCTGTTTCAGCTTCTCCACATATTCGTCAATCCTCCGCAACTGACGTGGGATGTCAATATCCTGCGGGCAATGCTCCACACACTGACGGCATCCGATGCAGTGATCGGCTTGGCGCAGGGCAGGAACGGCTTTGTCGTACTCGTCGAGGAACGATTTGCGTAGCTTGCGATAAGCCTTACTCTCCCTCTCGGTAGGAATCGTCGACTCGTTAATCCGTTTGTTGTAATACACAAAGATGGAAGGTATGTCGATGCCGTAAGGACAAGGCATGCAGTATTTACAATCGTTACAGGGAATGGTAGGATACTGTTGCATGAGGATGGCTGTCTCGAACAGGAAGTCGCACTCCTCTTCCGTCAGCGGCACGAGGGGACAATAGGATTTCAAGTTGTCCTGCAGATGTTCCATATACGTCATACCGCTGAGAGCAGTGAGCACGCCCTCGGGAGTACCCGCAAAGCGGAAAGCCCACGACGCCACGCTTTTCTCCGGTTCACGGCTCTTGAGACGTGCAACAATGTTGTCGGGAACCTTTGAAAGACGCCCGCCCTGAAGCGGCTCCATAATTACAGCAGGGATGTTGCGCTTATGCAACTCATCGTACAGATAGTCGGCACGCGTATTACGCCCACTTGCCCAACGCCAGTCGACGTAGTTGAGCTGTATCTGCACGAAATCCCAATGATATTTCTCGTGATGAGCCATCATCTGGTCGAAGCCCTCTTGGGGACCATGAAAAGAGAAGCCGAGATTGCGGATGCGGCCCGCCTTCCTCTCTTCGACAAGGAAGTCTATCATACCGTTTTCGACAAACCTGCGGTTAAAGTCATTTCCATCGCTGAGGGAATGCAGGAGGTAGTAGTCGAGATAATTGGTCTGCAGCTGCTCGAAGGAATTCTGATACATACGCATTGCTTCCTCACGGCTGGGATTGCCGAAGTTCGACAGCTTGGTAGCTATATAATACGAGGAGCGGGGATGACGCTTCAGCGCCTCTCCCGTAGCACGCTCGCATTGCCCTTGAAGGTAGACGGGAGCACAGTCAAAATAGTTCACACCGTGTTCCAAAGCATAGTCGACGAGGGTGTTCACTTGGGCTTGGTCGATGATGTCGCGCCCGTTCTCGTCTTTCTTCATAGGCCAGCGCATACATCCGTATCCGAGGATAGAAACCTTGTCGCCCGAGTTTGGGTTAACACGATACGTCATTTCGCCTTCGCCAAAGGAAGATGCGCCGGAAGCCTTTGCTCCCGATTTCTTCTCCCCACACGACGCCAGAGCCAATGTGCCGGCGCCGGCTGCTGTTTTTTTCAGGAAATCTCTTCTATCCATAGTTAAACCGTTTTGTGAACTTGATGACCTTCAACGTAAATAGCACTGAAGGGACGTGCCGGACATAGATTCTCGCATGCGCCGCAACCGATGCAACGCTCTTCGTCGATGACGGGGATGAGACGCTCGGGAGCACTCTGATTTCCTCCCCAACGACTGCCCTCACTCCGTCTGTTCTCGGGTTTCGAACCATCGAGGCGAACCATCTGAATAGCGCCCGTAGGACAGTGTCGCCCGCAGTTGCCACAAGTCACCTCGTCGGTAAGCACCACGCAGTTCTCACGAATCCACACGGCGTGTCCCACCTGGGTCGATGCTTTCTCCTCCACGCTGATGGGCTTGATGGCACCCACGGGGCACACGTCGGAGCAAACCGTACATTCTGGTCTGCAGTAGCCTTTCTCGTAGGACGATTCGGGCTGCATGAAGTGGGCCAAGTCGGTTGAGGGACGAAGCACGTTGTTGGGACAGTTCGACACGCACAGCTGGCAAGCCGTACAATGCTGATACATGTTCTGCGCGCTCTGTGAGCCCGGAGGCGTGATGCGTGTCTGACGCTTGGGAACCTCCTTATCGATAATGTCAGCGAGGCCTCCGTCCATCTTCGTCTCCTGAGCCTTCAACACGCCGGCGCCCACAGCCAGGGCAGCGCCCACTACGAACGCTCTGCGCCCTTCGTCCGTCTTTGCTGCCTTGGAAGAAGACTTCGAAGTGGCAGCTGCCGGTTTCTCGTTGGCAGGCTTGGGCTGCTTCACGAGTGCGAGCTTATAGCTGATAGCGTGCTGGTTGCACTGCTCGAGACAGTCCATGCAGACGACGCATCGGCTATAGTCGATAGAGTGAGCCTTCGAGTCGATGCAGGCAGCCTTGCAGTTCTTGCTGCACTTCATACAGCCGTTGCATTTCGTTGTGTCGATTACCGGTTTGAATACCGAGAAACGGCTCAGCAGTCCCAGCAGCGAGCCTACGGGGCAAATCGTGTTGCACCACGTGCGCCCGTTGCGCCAAGCCAGCACGGCGATTACCGCAAGGGTGACTGCTGCCACCACAGCGGGAATCCAACTCTTAGGATGCGACACCGAGCTCACCATACGCCCGTAGGCGCTGTAAGGCTCGATGAGAGCTGCAAGCGCAGCAGCGCCTGCCACGAGGGCGACGATGAAGAGCAGCAGCACACCGTAGCGGAGCCAGTTCTTCGCGGGGCTGTAGCTGTAGCGGTTTTTCTTCTGCCTGCGCCCCAGCCACGAGATGCTGTCCTGCAGCACGCCGAGGGGGCAGATGACCGAACAGTAAACCCTTCCCAGAAGGATTGTCAGCAGCAGCACCACGATGAAGGAGCCCACATTCAGGGCAAGCACCGCAGGCATAAACTGCAGCCTTGCCGTCCAGCCGAGATAGTGAGGCAGCACGTCGCTCACTCCCAGCATCAGCAGCGTGATAGCCAGGAAGAAGAGTGTGCCGAGCACGACGCGCGTCACTTTCAACGGATTAGATTTCTTTTTCTTTGGCATAATGTCTTTTATTTAAGCACCGACAAAAGTTTCCGTATAAACGACAAGCGCCATACAGGTTAAAAAACTTTTGTCGGTACGATATTATTCTGAGGTTACGGCAAGCGTTGCTTCTCTCTTCGTTGCAGACGAGATGCCTGCCGCTACCCAAATTCTGATTCTTCTCTTCTATGTGAGGCTCACCTATGTCAGCCGCGAGCCTCGCGGATATAGCCGAAGGCCTCCTCGCATTTGGCAGTGATGGCACCCCAGTCTTCGGCAGCGACGACGTCCTTCGGGAAGAGCTTGCTTCCCATGCCTACGCAGAACACTCCTGCCTTGAACCACGAGGTGAGATTCTCCTTCGTTGGTTCCACGCCGCCCGTCACCATCAGTTTCGACCAGGGCATCGGAGCCATCATCCCCTTCACGAGTTTCGGTCCCAGCACGTCGCCGGGGAACACCTTGCACAAGTCGCAACCTGCCTCCTGGGCAAATCCCACTTCGCTCACGCTTCCGCATCCGGGCGTGTAGGGCACGAGTCTGCGGTTGCACACTTTAGCCACATCGGGATTGAAGAGCGGGCCTACCACGAAGCATGCCCCCAGCTGTATGTAGAGAGCGGCCGTGGGAGCATCCACCACCGAGCCTACGCCGACAGCCATCTCAGGACAAGCCTTTGCTGCATATTTCACCACTTCGGCAAACACCTCGTGCGCAAAGTCGCCTCTGTTGGTAAACTCAAAAGCGCGCACGCCGCCGTCGTAACAAGCCTTCACTACCTGTTTTGCCACTTCAGCATCTTTGTGATAGAAGACGGGCACCATTCCTGTCTGCCCCATCTTGGCCAATACTGCCTGTTTGTCAAATTTTGCCACAATCAGTAAAAATTATGTATTACAAATAAATGTTTTTTCCTTCTTCATCTCGCGAGATTCTTTCTCCAGAAGAAATTTTCCCTTCTCCATATTTCCGCCTGAAGGAAACGGCTTGTGGGTTACGTTTCGGAGGGCCGGAACTGTGTCTTTCCCTCTCTCTGAGGAAAAGGATCGTCGCTGCCCTGTCAGCGCTGCACGCGTCCGTTGGCGCTGCCTCCAGCCAGAGCTTCCACCTCTTCGGCAGTCACCATGTTGAAGTCGCCCGGTATGGTGTGCTTCAGCGCGCTGGCAGCTACGGCAAACTCAAGCGCCTCGCCCTGTGTGGGCTTGGTGAGCAGGCCGTGTATGATGCCTCCCGAGAAGCTGTCGCCTCCTCCCACGCGGTCGATGATGGGATTGATGTCGTAGCGCTTCGATTCGTAGAACTCCTCACCGTTGTATATCATTGCCTTCCAGCCGTTGTGCGTAGCGCTGAACGACTCGCGCAGGGTGCTGATGACATACTTGAAGCCGAACTCTTTGGCCATAGCCTTGAAGATACCCTTGTACCCTTCGGCGTTGGTGTTCCCCGACTCCACGTCGGCGTCGGGCTTGAATCCCAGACACAGTTCGGCATCTTCCTCATTGCCTATGCACACGTCCACATACTGCATCAGGGGGCGCATGATGCTCTGCGCCTTCTCCTTTGTCCACAGCTTCTTGCGGAAGTTGAGGTCGACGCTCACCGTCACCCCGTGCCGCTTGGCAGCCTCGCACGCCAGCTTCGTCAGCTCGGCGGCCTTGTCGCTGATGGCGGGGGTGATGCCGCTCCAGTGGAACCAGTCGGCGCCCTCCATGATGGCGTCAAAGTCGAAGTCCTCCTTGTCGGCCTCAGCGATAGCGCTGTGTGCGCGGTCGTAGATCACCTTGCTGGGGCGCATCGAAGCTCCTGTCTCGCAATAGTAGATGCCCACTCTGTCGCCTCCGCGGGCTATAAAGTCGGTCTTCACACCATAGCGGCGCAGCGCGTTCACCACGCTCTGCCCTATCTCGTGCTTCGGCAGTTTAGTGACGAAGTAGGCGTCGTGCCCGTAGTTGGCACAGCTCACTGCCACGTTTGCCTCACCGCCACCGAATATTACGTCAAACTGCTCAACCTGCACGAAACGGTAGTTTCCGGCAGGGGAAAGGCGAAGCATTATCTCGCCCAATGTTACAATCTTTGCCATCGAAAATTGCTATCTAAATTAAGTAATGTATCTCTTAAATATCAGCAAGGGGGCATCTGTCTTCCCCCAATTGCCCGACAAAGATAGACATTTAATATGGAAAAAACAGACTTTTTCGTGCAAAAAATTTCAAGTTTGACAAAAAAGATGTATTTTCGTGCAAAATTTTCAAATAGCAAAACGGGTAAATGTTACACCTATGAAAACGAAGTTCCTGAAAATCAACCCAGCGGACAACGTGGCAGTCGCCATCGAGCCCCTCAAGGCGGGCGACTCCCTGCTCATCGACGACGTAGTCATCAAAGTCATCGAGGATGTTCCCTCAGGCCACAAGGTAGCCCTGAAGAATTTCCTACAGGGCGAGAACGTCATTAAGTACGGGTACCCCATCGGGCACGTCATCACCGACAAGGCCAAAGGCAGTTGGATCAACGAGAACCACCTGAAGACCAACCTCTCGGGTCTGCTCGAATATACCTACAACCCCAAATCCGTCACCCTCGACATCCCCGAGCGCGGCCTCACCTTCAAGGGCTACCGTAGGAAGAACGGCGACGTGGGCATCCGCAACGAGATATGGATCATCCCCACCGTGGGCTGCGTCAACGGCATCGCCAACCAGCTGGCCGACAAGATGCGCAAGGAGACCGACTGCAAGGGCATCGACGCCATCGTGGCCTTCCCCCACAACTACGGCTGCTCGCAGCTGGGCGACGATCATGAGAACACCAAGAAGATACTGCGCGATATGGTGCTCCACCCCAACGCCGGAGGCGTGCTGGTAGTGGGCCTCGGCTGCGAGAACAACCAGCCCGACGTCTTCCGCCAGTTTGTGGGCGAGGTGGATGAGTCGCGCGTCAAATACCTTGTGGCGCAGAAGTGCGACGACGAGATAGCCGAGGGAATGAAGCTCCTTCGCGATATATATAAGGAAGCGCGCCGCGACCAGCGCACCGACGTACCCCTGAGCGAGCTGCGCGTGGGGCTCAAGTGCGGAGGCAGCGACGGCTTCTCAGGCATCACCGCCAACCCCCTGCTGGGCGTGTTCAGCGACTTCCTCATAGCGCAGGGAGGCACCAGCGTGCTCACCGAGGTGCCCGAGATGTTCGGTGCCGAGACCATTCTCATGAACCGCTGTGCCGACCAGAGCCTCTTCCAGCAGACCGTCAGCCTCATCAACGACTTCAAGAGCTACTTCCTCTCACACGGCGAGCCTGTCGGCGAGAACCCCTCGCCCGGCAACAAGGCGGGAGGCATCTCCACCCTCGAGGAGAAGGCGCTCGGCTGCACGCAGAAGTGCGGCAAGAGCCTCGTGCGCGGAGTGATGTCGTACGGCAACAGGCTCTCCGTCAAGGGGCTGAGCCTCCTCAGCGCCCCCGGCAACGACCTCGTAGCCTCCACAGCCCTCGCCTCGTGCGGATGCCACATGGTGCTCTTCACCACAGGCAGGGGCACCCCCTTCGGCACCTTCGTGCCCACCATGAAGGTGAGCACCAACAGCACGCTGGCGAAGACCAAGCCCACGTGGATTGACTTCAACGCCGGCGTCATCGTCGAGGACGAGCCCATCGACAAGGTCCTCGAGCGCTTCATCGACTACGTCATCGGCGTCGCCTCGGGCGAACTGGTCAACAACGAGAAGAAAGACTATCGCGAGATTGCCATCTTCAAAAACGGAGTCACCCTTTAACGCGCCTCTCAGATGGAAATCATCGACAAATACTTCCCCACTCTCACGCCCGAGATGCGCCAGCAGTTCGAGCAGCTGGGAGAGCTCTACAGTGACTGGAACGCTAAGATCAACGTCATCTCGCGCAAAGACATCGGCAACCTCTACGAGCACCACGTGCTCCACTCGCTGGGCATCGCCAAAGTGATAACCTTCCGCGAGGGCACCACCGTGATGGATCTCGGTACAGGCGGCGGCTTTCCCGGCATCCCCCTCGCCATCCTCTTCCCCGACGTCCACTTCCACCTCATCGACAGCATAGGCAAGAAGATACGTGTCGCCACCGAGGTGGCACAGGCCATCGGGCTGCACAATGTCACCCTGCGCCACACCCGCGCCGAAGAGGAGAAGCTGATGGTCGACTTCGTCGTCAGCCGCGCCGTCATGCCCCTTGCCGACATCATCAAGATAGTGCGTAAAAACATCAACAAGACCTCGCGCAACGCCCATCCCAACGGCCTCGTCTGCCTCAAGGGAGGCGAGCTGGAGCGCGAGATAGGCGCCTTCCGCAAGGTCGCCGAGGTCACCGCCCTCAAGGACTTCTTCGCCGAGGACTACTTCGCCGAGAAGAAGGTAGTGTACGTCCCCATCCTGAAGTAACACTCTCCTCACCGTAGCCCCATGCAGCTGAAGAGCTTCGAATTCAACCCCATCGCCGAGAACACCTACGTCCTGTGGGACGACAGCCGCGAGTGCGTCATCATCGACGCCGGCTGCTTCTTCCCCGACGAGTGCCGCGCCCTCCAGTCGTTCATCGAGTCCGAGCGCCTCACCGTCAAGCACCTCCTCTGCACCCACTTCCACTTCGACCACGTCTTCGGTGTCCGCTTTGTCGAGACCACCTGGGGCGTACGCTGCGCCGCCCATCCTGCCGACAGCTGGTGGGAGGCCAACAACGCCGCCGTGTGCGCCTCCTTCGGCCTGCGCTTTCTGGGCGAGCCCCCCGTCATCGGCACCCCCCTCGCCGACGGCGACGTCATCCGCTTCGGCCTCGGCACCACGCTCCGCTGCATCCATCTGCCTGGCCACTCGCCCGGAGGCGTAGCCTTCTACGACGAGGACGACGGCGTAGCCTTCGTGGGCGACAGCCTGTTTGCCGCAGGAGGTATGGGGCGCACCGACCTCCACGGAGGCGACTATGCCGAGCTCATGCGCTCGCTCCGCACACGCCTCTTCACCCTCCCCGACTCCACCGTCATCTACCCCGGGCACGGGCCCTCCACCACGCTGCGCACCGAGCGCTGGTACCACAACCTCTGACCCTCTTCATCCCCCCTTAAAACATGATGAATCTTCAAACTGAATGATTGCCGAATCGTGGGCATCACGTTCACTCGCCACATCGGTTCAACCATCTACGACACACCCCCGTTCAACCCATCCCCGTTTACACAAAAATAGAAACATGACACTACAAGAATTCCTCAACGAAGGCGACCGTTTCGCCCACACCTCAGGCATCCACATCACCGAGCTGCGCCCGGGCTACTGCCGCGCCGAGATGACCGTCGAGCCGCGCCACCTCAACGGCGGAGGCGTCTGTCAGGGAGGCGCCCTCTTCACCCTCGGCGACCTGGCGCTTGCTGGCTGCTCCAACGCTCACGGCAAGCTCTGCCTCAGCATCAACAGCCAGATCCATTTCGTCCGTTCCGCCCGCCTCGGCGAGCACCTCAAGGCCGAGAGCACCGAGCAGCACCTCGGCAAAGTCCCCCTCATCGAGACACGCATCACCAACGACGAAGGCGCCCTCATCGCCCTCATGACGAGCCAGTGCTTTCGCAAAGATGCCCCCATCCCCCCCGAGGAGTGAACAGACCATCCATCTACAGCCTTTGCCATCCATTATTTACCGAGATAAAAAGCCTATACCATGAACCGCGACAAACTGACCGTCATCAGACAGTTGCTATCCGAGATAAAGGACGCACACGACGTGCTCCAGATTATGCACGACGAGGAAGAGGAAGCCTTCAACTACCTGCCCGCCTTCCTACGCCTCTGCGAGCAGGGCGAGAGGATGGACGAAGCCCTCGACGCCCTCGATGAAGCCGTCGATGCCCTCGACGATGCCGCCACCGCCCTCGAAGACGCTGCCTACGACATCGAAGACGCCTGGTCCGACCTCCTCGACCCCTAACCCCCGCGCCAGCCTTCCGCAGAAAGGGGAAGGCGCCCTCAATGCCCCTCATCACGAGCTGGTGCTTCCGTAGAAGACACTTCCGCCCTTCGGAGGGACTGAGGCGCCAACCGCCAACAGCTTTCTGTTTCAACGCACAGCTATACACCCTTCTTTTCCTTTCCGCTGTACTTCCGCTTATACTCCGCCGTCTTCGAGTAGTTGCCTGTCGCCTCGTCGTATGTGATGTATCCGCGTGCCACCCATGTGCGCAATGTCGAGTCGCCCGCGCCCTCCTTGCCCTGCTGTGAACGCATGTGCCGGTACTGCTCGCGTGTGAACTCGTCGGGCAGCAGCTCCAGCAGGTTCTGCGGTCCTGCCTGTCGCTGTATGGCCACCTCCTCGCGCAGCTCCTTCTCCAGCTGCTGGCCGAAGTAGAGCATCTTGCACCACATGTTGTACTGCTCAGCCCACCTTACGAAGTCGCTTATTGCCTTGTCCCACTTCTCGCCGTTGGCCACGTATAGCACCATTCCTTTCAGCCAGGCAATCACGTTCGCCCGGTAGCTCAGCACGCGGTAGGCGTCCGACTCGTAGAGGCGTGCAGCGTCGCTGTTCTCCTGTCTCATGTCCATCGCCAGCCTTCTCGCCTGCCGACACTCGATGAGCCCGCTGGCGGCCTCCAGCCGCTCGAGGTAGGGTTTCAGCTCCTGTGCGAACGAGTGGTCGTAGATGCCCAGTATGGGTGCTGAGTCGTCATCGTCGGGACGTATGATGGTGGCTATGTCGAGCCGGCTCACTGTGCCGTCGTTCACCATCTTGTGGAAGAACTTGCGGGCGTTGGGCGGTGTGGTCGATGCGTTGAAGTTCCACCTCAGCGGGGCGATGCCCGATACCGAGTCGGCGCCCACGCGCTCCTGTCCCGCCAGCGAGTTGTCGAAGGCCTTGCGTATGAGCAGCCCCACCTCGTCCACCGTCCCGCGCGACGTCACCTTCTTCAGGGCGTCTATCTCGTCCACGATGGTATAGACGTATCGCTCGCCGTTGTTGTGCGCGTCCACGATGCGCTGGTTGAACACTGCGTCCGTCAGGTTGTCGATGAGCATCTGTATGCAGATGTCCTTCGGCCGCGGGTCTTTTTTCTGCTTGGCTGTCGGGTTCTTTTGCTTCCACTCCGCCTCGCGCTCGCGGTTAGGGATGTCGCGCAGTCTGATGTCGTCCATGATATACTCGATAGGCTTCTTGATGGCTCCCTTGCCTACCGACTGCCTTCCGATGAGCACGTTCATGAATGTCGCCTCGTGCTCCACGTTGTCCCAGTAGCGGAACTTCACTCCGTGCAGGTGGGCGGCAAGCGCCGGGAACACCGCGCTGGCCACTGCGGGCTTGTAGATGTCGGGCACGTTACGTGTGAGCAGCCTGATGAGAGGCGGCAGCCGTCGGGGCATCGGCGGCGGTGTGGTGAGGGTGCCGCCCGTAGCCCTCACGCCCGCCTGCGCCTTCAGCGCCGCCAGCACCTGCTTCAGGCGGTAGGGCATCCCCTCCGACTTCGCCGTGAGGGCGCTCTGTATCTTCTTGCGCTTCTCCTCGGGCGGGAACCCGTCGTAGCACGGTATCACCCTGTAGAGCCACTCCTCATCGCGCCCGCAGATGTGCCTCAGGTCACAAGCCAGCTGATAAGTCAGCGTGTCGCGGTCGCCCGTCGTCGGCTCCTTACCCTCGTTGAACAGCTCCCAGTACTTGCCTATGATGTCGGCATAAGGGATGCCCTTATAGTCGGTCGGAAAAGAGCGCGAAGCCGTTTCTGAACACCCGTTGCTCCCTGTCGACCGATTTTCCTCCTTCTCAGGAAATGGCGAATTGGAGATTTTCTTATCCGTCGCATCGCTCGTTTCCGCGTTCGCTCCCCCCTCGGCAATCTCAAAGATGGAGTCATCGAGATAAAGGAGGTCTTCCGCCGAATCTGATGTCGTGAAGAACACGCGTGTGATGTCCTTTGCCCCCTCGTCGTACCTCACGCCCAGCAGTTCGCTTGCCCATCGCAGGTTCTCCTCCTGCGTCAGCCCCTGTCGTCGGCCGAACACCAGGTGGTAGCCCTTCGTGGCCGACCTTTCCAGCATCAGCAGGCCGAGTTCCTCCTTTTTCGACAGCACCAGTTCGGGCACCTGCGCCATCCGTTCGTCCATCCACGCCCTGCGCTCCGCGTCGCTCAGCTCCTTCGGTGCCACAAAGTCGATATCCATCCCCACCGTTGTCGACGGCGTGCGGCTCCCCTTCAGCATGCCGTTCTCGGCAGGCAGGCACGAGTAGTTCATCTGCACCAGTCGGTGCTTCAGCTCAGTGTTGCCCTCGCGCACAGCCTTCAGCAGATCCTTCTGCTTCTCCGTGCCGCGCAGGGCCATATATTCGTCCCGTGTGAGGACGGGGCGCATCCTTTTCGCCCCATCCTCGTAGTAGATTACATGTACGCTCATGTGTGTGTATGTGTGTTTAAAAGGTGAATAAACTAATTGGTTAACTGTTGAATGGTTTTCGCTGACGATCTCTCAACTTCCCCAGCCCTCATTTCCTGCATATCACCTCCTTCAGCACCTTCTGCGCTATGTTGCCCGCCTGGCGCACCAGCCTCAAGGGCAGCTGGTCGAGCTGATTCTCGTCGATGGAGAACACGAAGTAGTACCTTCCGTTCTGCCCCCGCGACAGCGAGCAGTTGTCGTCGCGGAACAGCGCCTTGTTCCTCACCCTGCGGGGCATCTCGGTCACGTAGACGTTGCCGTCCCTCATGGCCTGCACCTTGCACACTGCCGTGAACGGCTCCGCCTCCACATCCTCGCAGCACACGAAGTCAGCCGTATGCAGCCCGTTTTCACACTTGCCGAAGGTCATCATGCCCTCCAGCGTTATTACTCTCTGTTCGTTTTTCTGATTTTTATTTGTCATAATCATAAGTTGTTAAGTTGAGTCATCGGGAGGAGCGAAGTAGTTAGCTGTCGACAATTTAAACCTGGTACTCTTCCCTCACTCAGCCGTCCAACTCAGATGAATGAATTAGTTAATTGATAATCTTCGTCACACGTCGCAATATCGCGCGGTTGAAGACTCGTCCGTGATAGTTGTCGGTAGTGAGCTGCAGGTCGCCCTCGATGACGTCGCCCACGCGTATGCCGCTGTTGGCGAACTGCCTGGCGTCCTCGCCGTAGAGCGTCACCGACTGGAGCTGGTAGTGTTCCCCGTCAGGCCACTCGATGATGATGTCCATAGCCTTCCACGGATTGCCCGTGCTGCGGCTGATACCCTCGCGAAGAGGATTGATAACCTTTACTGTTGATTCGATTTTCATAGTTGTTTGAAGAAATTAGAAGTTAAAATAATGACAGGATGAAACTCTTTCCCTGCGGTGTCCACACCATGTACGCGCGCTGCTTCTTCTCGCCGTTCAGGGCGAAGTAGTGGAAGAGCCGTTCCTCGGCATATCCGCAGTCAGCATAGCGGGCGGCGAGCCTGTAGCGCGAGCCGTTCCAGTACTGCACCCCTCTGTCGACGAGGAAGCGGTTCAGATCCCTCACCTCCATGTCGAGGCTGCGGGCGATGTCCGATGCCGTCATGCAGTCGTCGGCGGGCAGGTTGGTGCGGGCGATGGTGCGCGCCATAATCCTGTTGGCAGCCTCCACCATCTCGCCCTCGGTGAGCGCCTCGCCCGTGCGCGGGTTCCTTGTAGGAATGTAGCCTCCCGTCTTGCGTATCTGCGGCAGCACCTCGCTCGTCACCCAGCGCTTGAAGGCCTTCGCCTGCGGCAGCTTGCTCGAGAGGATGAGCGAGTACACACCGCTCTCGTTGATGAATACCAAGTTCTGCTTTCCACCGGGGGTGAACGATTCGTTCACCCCTTTGTCTTCGTCATCCACATGGTCGCGGATAGCTTTTTGTGTGTTGCTGTACCCCAAGGCCAGAGCCACGTCCTTGCCCACGAAGAGGGGCTCGCCCTGCGCGCCGGTCATCGTGCGGATGTCGCCGAACTGCGGGTGGCTGTAAACTGATAGTTGATTTACCTTATTCATTTTTTCGTTCATTTGATTGTTTGACAATTTGATAAATTCTTTGACCACAGATGACTCGGATTTCTCGGATGCCTGAGAACAATAAAAACCTGAAAAACCCTTTCATCGATTCGCGAGCTTCGCTCTTTTGTGCACCGCTGGTGCTGCCCGTTGGAAGCAAGCTTCCACGCTCTTCCCCACCGACACACAAGGCATTGCATGCCCCGCGAAAATCGATAAAAGAAAAACCGAAAAAACCAATTGCCAACTGCATGGGGTTTTCCAGCGAAGCGGGGTTTTTCTTCCCGGAAGCGTTGCCGTCCGAAGGAAGGCCTATGCTGTTCGGCAGCGATGGGGCGGAAGCTTGCTTACAGCCCCATGCGTGACGGCAGCAAAGGACGAGCGCGTCAGCGCGATGCTTTCGGGAAGGGTTTTTGTGGTTTTTGTTCATATCCGTGTCAATCCGTAAAATCCGTGTTCAAAACTTCTTACATCTCACCTCTGCGCACTTTCTGCACTCCTTTGGCGAGATAAACCTCGCGTCGTCGCAAGCACAGCCACATTCAGTGGCTGTTGCCCTCTTACATCTCTCCGTCCTCCGTCATCTGGCGCCTTTTCCGACTTCGGACGCTACGAAGGTACGGCGACTATTTTTTGGCATTAAAATACATCAAATTCCACACGATAAAAAAAGGACTTCCCTTCTCGGAAAGTCCTTGATATCAGCACGAAAAAAATGAAAAAATTTTTTTGCACATCAAATTATGCGGTATTTTCGTGCACAATCTTTCGCACGTCGGCGATGAGGTTCTGCCCCACGCTGTCTGTCATCTGCCGCATGAAACGCCCCAGCGCGCTGTCGCTCGGCTCCACCGTCAGACGGCAGTCCTCCTTCAGGAAGCGGCAGGCAGCGCCCCCGTTCAGCCTGCGTTCCACCAGTCCCTCCTCTGCCCACACGCAGTAGAAGGCGGCAAAAGCCTTGCAAACGGGGTTGTCCTTGCGGCAGTCCACGATGTCGTTCTCGGCACCGTACTGGCGAAGGTATTCGACGAAGCCGCCTGCCATGCGGCGCGTCAGCGCCTTGTCTTTCTGCCCCTTGCCGTCCTTGAAGAGCGCCTGCTGAGGGCGCCCCTTCGGCTGCCTATTTGACGACCCGATCATCTGATCATTTGATGACCTGATCATCTGCTCATTCCCCTTTCCGATAGTCACCTTGCCGTCGGCGACGGTGAGATAGACGTTCTCATTGTCGTGGATGTCGTTATAGATGACACCCGGTTGCATGTTAATTGTATAGTTCGATGCCATAGTTGTGTATGTAAAAAATTAGCTAGAAATATCGTTGTCGTGAATGTCGTTGTAGACAGCGCCGGGCATGACGTTGATGATGACTGTTGTCTGCTCCGTTTTCTTGGCTGTCGTGCTGCCCTCAGAAGAAGGGAGCTGCTGTGTATTGTTTGAAGTCCACTTCGTGCAGACGGCTGTATGCGAACGGTGGTAGTGAGGCATCTCCTCCAGCATCATCTCCTCGGCCCATTCAGGCAGTTCCTCTACTTCGGTGAGGGTTGCCGTGAGCTGCCACATGTAGCCTGTCAGCAGATCTTCCTCTTCCATACCTCCGAGCCTCACTACCAGCTCGCCCCTATGCCACGCTTCCGCGTCGGAGCTGGTAGCCCTGCGGTGCAGGTCTTTGAGCCACGCGCGCGCCTCCCGCATGCCCCACTCGAGGCGCAGCAGAGCCACGAGGGCTAGGGCGACATTCAGCATGTCCAGCGCGCTATAGTTATCGAAGCACCACTTATGCCTGCGCTCCATCTCGTCCTCCAGACGGAAGACAGCAGCGGCAGTCCTCTCGCCCAGGCGAGGGACAATGTCGGAGTAGTTATAGATGACGCGTCGCATAGTTACAAATAATCAAATTATCAAATTATCAAAAAAAATGTCCTGTTCTCCTCGTTTCATCCGATTATCTGATAATCTGATGATTCGGTTATTCCCGAAGGGCAAGCCCTTCGTCCCAGCGCGAGAAACGTGAAGCATGCCGAACGACACACTTTTCAAAAAAACCACTCACAACAGTCCGTGAGGCGTTTTCAGGCTTTCTCACGCCTAATTAATAATAAGGAAAAAGAAGCGTTTTCAGTAATCTTCTTTGACGCTACGAAGGTACGACAAAAGCTCCGTTCCTGCAAGTAAAAACAGGGAAATTTTTGCCTTTTTTTTCAACAAATTTTTATCGTGCTGAAGGACAGATTTTTCGCAGTCCTTTGCGAAAAATCACTTCAAAGAAGCCCCTTCAAATCCCTAAAAATTAAGAAAAAAACCCGTCTTCGCATCGCTGAAGACGGGGGTAATAAAGGGAAACGGGGAGTAGTTAGCTTGAACCCTTACGCCTATTGCAGTCGCGGCAGAGCATCTGACAGTTGTCGGCAGTTGTCACTCCACCTTCTGCCCAAGGAGTAATATGATCGCCCTCCATTTCCTCCAACTCAAAGTGTTTGCCGCAGTGGGCGCATATACCTTGCTGCCGTTCATAGGCTTCTCGCTTCTGTTTTTTGTCGAAGGTTCGGAAACTGAGGTCGCGTAGGTCGCCACTAAGCACATAACTATAGATGCCTGACTTCTTCATAATCTCATCGTCCTCCATCAATTCATGGATTTGTTTCTCCAGTGCTTCTGTGTCGTAGATGTTCTCGTGATAAGTGTCATAAAGCAAGCCCCAGTCCAAGCCCTTCATTTCCTTGCGGTAAACGGGGAACGTGGTACGTATCCAAGTAACGATGGCCGAGAAGAAAGCCCACAATTTCGAGGCGTTCACGTCGTCCTTGTGCTTCGACATGTATTCGCTCACGTCCTTGATGCCCTCCTTTCGCGCCGCCCAAGCCAAAATGGTTGCCAAGTAGCTTTGCTCACGGGCAACGCCATTCAATAAGTCCGATGCAATCTTGTAGGCTGGGCATTTGTCCTTAGAGAAGTACTTGCGAGCATCGGTCACGAACGGGCCAGTATAGATGGCGTTCAGCAACTCTTGGTCCAACAACCTTTCGCCAGCAATGTTGATGACGCGAAACCAGTCTAATTTCTCCTTGTCCGTTCCCTTGCAGAAATAGACCGTCAGCTCATAGTCCATAAATTTCTTCTTGTCCTCGTCGGTCAAACTATTAAAGAAGCGTGTGTGGCCTTGCTCGTCCTTGATGTTGAAATCGTGCTGTACGAACTCGCAGATGCTCAATGTGCGCTGCTGGCCGTCAATCATTTCATAATTTCCATTATCCTCAACGCTCCAATACATAATGTTCAGAGGAAATCCCTTCAGAATGGTATGCACTACAGCCTCCTTTTGCTTGTCGTCGTAGCGGAACTCGCGCTGATATGGAGGGCGCACGTCCAAGCGACCGTTATATGCACGGACACCTGTGTCTGGGTCGTTCTCGTAGCCTGCGATAAGGTCGCAAACTTTTATTTTATTCTCTTCTATATCCATGATTGAAGGGTTTTTAGGGATTCTTCTTAGGATTCTTATTACGGATGAGGATACGGGCGTAAGTTTTGATGAACATTTCATCGCCCACCTTATAGTATGTCTTATCTACAGGCGGTTTGTCTATCTTGATAGCTGAGCCGTCGTTCAATTTGGTCACCTTCGACTCCTTTCCGTTCTTGTCTATTTGAATTTGCTCTGGGTATATTCTCGATGCCATCTTAAACCATGACTGAGTGATGCCCAAAATCTCGAACTGCTCAGGGTTATACTTATCAAGGAAGGTCAAAGGGACGCCCATCATGCCGTCGTAGTCCTCGGGAATTTCCTCGGTCTTGCTTACCTCAATGGCGTTAAAGTTGTCGTACGTTGGATAGAAGTCGGGCGAATAGTGGCGGTATAAAGGAAGGTCATCGTGTCGCTCCTTGAAATCGAGGTTCGTAAACCAACGGACACCCTTGACACGAATGAACTTTTTACCATCCTCGTCTATGCCACATCCAGCCGCATTCAATTCGTAGTCATCAGGAACGAGAAACTTTCTGTCACCGCTCTTGATGCTCTGCCCCATCCAAAGTTTATTGTCCTTGATGAGAGGGAAGATTTCTTTGTATGAAACGGCATTCACATTTCCGATGATGATAAACTTCTTCTCGTACTCCATCAGCTGAGCCACATATTCGCGAAACAGAGAGAATGGTGGGTTAGTAACCACGATGTCGGCCTGCTTCAATAGTTCAATACACTCCTTTGAGCGGAAATCGCCATCGCCCTTCAAAGGATGGATGCCAATCTCCTCGGGGTCGGGTAAGTGGTTGCCGTTCTTGTCGCCGTCGTAAATCAAATAAATGGCCTGCTCGCAATTGTTCTGACTGAACAGGTCGGCATCTTGGTTCTTGTAGCACGTGGTGATAAGCCGCTTCAAGCCAAGGAACTCAAAGTTATAGGCAAAATACGTAAAGAAGTTCGAAATTCGTGGGTCGTCGCAGTTGCAAAGCACCGTCTTTCCGCGGAAATGTTCGCGGTAGTACTTCAACTCCTTGTTGATGTCCTCCAACTGCGTGTAGAACTCATCTTTCTTTGCCTCTTTTGCGGCATTTAGATTCTTGTTTGCCATAAGCGGATTTGACACTTCGTGTTTTCTTCAATCGGCAAAGATACGAATAAGTGAGAGGAGAACAAAATAAATTAGCGATTTATTTTTTCTTCCGAGCGTGAGTATCTAAAAACGCAGGCCTTTTTGAAGATATGCCAGATAATCGGATGATCAAATAAACGGATAATCAAAATGCCGTATGGAAATCGGAAAACAAGCGGATTGGGCATGTAATTCCTCGTTTTTTAAGAAAAAGTCGGATTTTCGGGGTTTTTGAGGGAACTGCAACGCTTGGAGAGGAAAAAATCGTGGCGAGAGGGTGCTGTGGATGGGGATGACGGAAGCGTGCGCTACAGCGCTACAGTGCTACAGTTCGATTTTA
>JAGCFO010000028.1 GCA_017650105.1 Bacteroidaceae bacterium
GCCGCGCCGATGGTACTGCCAAGGTGGGAGAGTAGGTAGCCGCCGCTTTTTCTGGAGGGCCGGGAATCAGTCTGATGACTTTTTCCCGGCCTTTTCTTTTTAGTCCAGGTCGTAAGATGGGGCTCCATTCCTCGTTTTATGTTCTTGGGTGGGGCAATTCAGTTTATTGGCTTTACTGAAAATCTTTGTGATATGACAGGTATCTCTGATGAGCTGGTTGAGATACTTGATGAGCTGACTCTTTTGGCTGATAGGGTGTTTGTGTTTATTGATGGGTATAGTGCGTTTTTTGGTGTGACGGGAAGGCTGTTCAGTTGGAGGAGAGAGTTTGTGACTTGATTGATAATAAATATGCCTGTGTTGAGAAGGGAAAAAATGTTTTTGTTTTTTCTTATGGGCGTTTTATTTTTCGTTAAGGATGGGTGTTCCTTCGGGTGTGAGGCCTTCGGCAGAGATGGTGAAGGCACGTGAATAACCGTTGTTGTAGAAAGAGATGTTGGCATTTCCAGTGTCGTCGGTAGTCACTTCTGGATTCCAATAGAGCGTGCGACGATAGTCTTTTTCGCCTGGGATAGGGCCGTCTGGATAAGTTGGAGAATAGAACTCCACGACTGGAGTATAGCCCGAGAAGGTTGTATAACGCGAATTCTTGTCAACATAAGTCCGGCGCTTTCGGGATGGGTTAAGTTCAATATCAACTATATACAGTCCAGGGGCAAGTCCGGTGTTACGATCTTGTGCTTTCATTCCTGCCAGAGTTTCTATTTCATCGTGTGTGAGGAGTTGCGTCAGCCCGGGGAATGTCGAGTAAATCATGGGGCTGTCGTAGACAATGATGCTTTTTACTTCCTCAATGTCGAGCGCATATCCCGCAAAGTAAGCAGGGGAAGTACGGTTCTGTTTTCCTTCATGGACATACCAGAACGTCCGATGACCATTTATGGGTGCGGCAGTTACCAACTGACGATAGTAAGGAAAGCGCGATTCGGTTGATTCCGTCGGAGAGATGAAATCCCCTGCGTCCCCCGTTGAGAGAGTAACGTCGTAGCCTTTTTCCCTTAAGTAGTCTTCCACCTTGTAAGTGTAGCTGCCTTCGTCGATAAGCATTTCGGCGTCCTTTTCTGCATCGAATGCCTTGAAGGTGTAGAAGTCGATGTACTTCCTTCTTCCCGTAATCGTCACCTCATCGAGCACGTGTGAATCTGTAGGGAGCCTGTATTCCGAGTCCTCCGCCTTTTCCACGGTGAGCATGCTGTCGATGCTCCAAGTATACTTCGGCAGCCACTTCTCAAGAGGCGTGTAGGCATAAAGACTGGGCCGTGAAGCGCGCTCCATCCTCACGCGCGTCGTCTTTTCGCTGCCTGCTCCTTTCTTTTGACGCGTCTCCATATAGAGGTCCCATTCTCCCTCGAAGTCCTGCAAGCCTACGCTCCAGTACCCGAGGCTGTCGGTGGTGACAGTTGCCGTCTGTCTCTGGCTTCTGTCGGGCGAAGTGAGGCGAACTAGCACTTTCGTATCTGTTAGCGGGGTTTCCTTTATTCGGCTGAATGCCCATCCGTCAACAACGAGCTGCCCCTCCGTATAGTGCCGCACGACGAAAGGTTTTACCCCCGCCATTTGCTGCCAGTTGTAGCGCGTCCAGCCCTGAACCATCATCAGCAGGTCGAGAGCGTTTTCTCTGACAGACTTTTCTTCCGTACCGAAATACCATTGCGGCTCTTCGATGAGCCCTTTCAACTCGGAGGAGAGGAGCAAGTAGGTGCGTATATCGTCATGATAAGCCGTCCCGTAGTCGGAGGCATCGCGCACGGCAAGGGAGAAAGTGTTCTGTCTGGGAGAAGTTGTCGTCAGGTTAAGGTGAATTTCTTCGAAGGGGCTTACGGTTGCCTTGTCGGAAGTGACGGAAACGCTCTCCGTAGCGATGCCGTTGTCGACGAAGAAGAGTCGTTGGGCATAGATGGTTCCGTTATTATCGAAGATGGTTACTTGGCAAACCCCTGTGGGATAGTTATTTGTCTGCAAGGAATGAACAGCCGGTTCTGTTCCTTCTCCAGCTGAAATGGTGTCGGTAAGCAAGCAGCGCCCCGATGAAGTAATCGTAAAGGCAAGTTTCTTGCCGGCAGTCATTCCTTTTGCCATAAGGGAGAGAAGAAGCTGATGCTCAGCTGGTTTCTCCACGCGCAGGGCATATCCGTTCGTCTCAACTGCGGGGAGGGAGAAGACGTGTTCCTTTCCTTTATATAACATTCTCACTTTCTGCTCTTTAGCGTTGGGCGTCAGCATAAAACATCCCATTCCTTTATGCTTCAGGGGAACAGACAGTTCCGTCCCGTCGGGAAGCGAAACCCTCTCAATCTCAACCCCTTGCCCGTGCTCGTCTGTAGCCTTGAAGGCAATGCGCGTAGAAATGCCGTCGATGAGATGTCCTCCTTCAGGATAGAATGAGACGTTCAGCTTGTCGGCTTTCGTTTCTTTGGGACGGTAAGTCTCCTTTCCGCTGTACTGCCGCATGACGGGATTGTCGTATTGCCCTTCCTCCTCAGGCGCTTTGTAGACGGGGATGACGCGCGAGTAGATGCCGGCGTCGTCGAAGTTAAGCATAGCCCTCGTGTAAGCACGTATCTGATAGTATCCGCTCGGATAGCCGACGGCTCCGCGCTTCTCAACAGCCTCTTTTACCGACGTGTCGATGAGGGCAAACGAGCCGTGACAGCGCCCTTTTACCACCTTCAGCTTCTGCTGCTTGAGGATGACGCCTGTGGGGGAGAGCAGCTCCACATACAGGATTTTGCTGCCTGCCACCCTGTTGTCGGAAGCGTTTACCACGTTGGCAGCATACCAGATAGTCTCGCCCTGAAAGTATGCCGTGTTGTCGAGATGCAGATATACCTTCTCCTGAGGGCACAATCGGTTGAAATAGTTGATATGCGAAGACATCTGATACGCTTCCAAAGTCACCACGTCGGCCGGCTGTTCGTTGAACTGATGCGTTTTCTTCTTAAAGACCGATGCATCCTCAACCGTAAAGGTAAGGCAATAGTTATAGCGCACATTTCCCTGCACCACGGGGAGGAAAAGCTTTATCTGCTTGCCTATCTGCTCGTTAGCAACCTGCAGAGCCGTTTCTGTTGAATCAAACGTATTGGGCAGGATGGGAGCGATATCCTTGTTCTTCGCTTTCGGATAGTTGTCGCGTGGGACGAGGAATCCGGTTAAGAATGAGTTCTTTAGCACACTGAAGACAGGCTTGTCGTTGCTGCCGTCCAAGTCGTACCCGAGCCGGGCGTGCTTCTTCTTCCCGTACGAGGCGTATATGTCCTTCGATGCAATCAGTAAGGGGAGGGGAGAGTCGGTTTTGATGGTGTAGTTGAAGGCGATGTCAGAGACATACCACGACATGCTGAGGACATCATCCTTGTAGTGATAGCGGTGGCATATCATGCTATCAAGGTCGAAGAACACCTCAGAGCGAATATTCGGCTCGGCACCACATTCTCTGCTGCACTCCACACGCTCCAGGCGGAAAGAGTAGTGCACAAGCCACTCTCCTCCCTCTTGGCAAAACGAGGGAAGGCACATTGCCTTCATCATAGCAAAGGCAAAAAGTATCGATAGAAATCTCTTTTCCAAGCTTTTCATGGCAGGGACATAATAAGCTCTTTCCGTTTGCAAATATACGATTTTTCTGAAAAATCAGTCAAGAGTTTTCGGGTTTTTCTCATCATCTGCAAGAGGGCGATATTTTGGGCAAAGAAAAAAATTTTTTGCTCAAAGAAAAAAAAATTATTCCCAAAGAAAAAAAATTTTTCCTTTGCCCATATTTTGCCCTGTCGGAAATCAAGCCTACAGCACTCTGTCGCCCCTATTCGTTTCTCTCCCTACAGCGCGAGCACGGACGCCCTCCGGGAATGATGCAGAAAGGCAGACAAAAAATTTTATAATAAAATTTTCCATTTATTTTTTGTTTTTGATTTTTTCTCTATTTTTGCGAGAGATAATGCAGAGAAAGCAATTATCATCATATTTTACCTTTTTAAAAACTGTACCTATATGAAAAACTCCCGTTTACTTTGTTTGGTGGCCGTACTGATGGCATTTGGCACGGCTTGGGCTGAGGATTTCATTTGGACCTTTAACCCAGAGGAGGCGTTGATTACAGACGCTTCGCAGATGTATGCCAACTCGGTGGAGAGCGCTCAGTTCGATGTGGAGAACCTAATCGATCCCAGCGACGACTACACCAACATTATCTTCCACTCATCGTGGAGCAATCCGCTTCCAGCGAGTGTGTACAACTACTTGCAGGTACACCTCAATGAGGCTCGCGAGGATATGGTCTTTACAATGGTCGGCTCCAACTGGGTATCAACCTACGACACGCCTGACCAGATGGAGATTCTTGTTTCCAACGAGCCGGAGAACGACCTTTCGTGGGTGTCGGTGGCTGAACTGCCCGATATGATTCCTGCCGAGCTGCACAGCCAGCATCCAGCCTTCTACACTTCTCCTCGCATCGCTTTCGGGGGCAAGTACACCGACGTGCGTTTCGTCGTAAAGGCTACGACTAACAACCGAAGCAACGGCAATGGCAATATCTACTTCAGCCTTGCCCGCTTCCAGATGTATCCTCCCATCCTGATCGACGACCCTGTGTTGTTGTTGCAGATGACTGTAGAAGAGTTGCTCAACGGCGACTACGACTTCCCGACGGATACTGACCCCGGATTCCACGTTCAAGCATTGGTAGATGCCTACAACAAGGCTATGCTCGATGCCCAGAAAGCATTGGCATCGGCTGATCCTGAAGCCTGCCGCGCAGCAAAAGAGGCCCTGCTGGCAGCTCTCGAGGCTGTGCAGAACGGAGTGGTTCCTATGACCGACGGTTTCTATTACATTGTCAATAGCGACGATCGCTTTGAGAGCACTCAAGGCGAGGAGAAGGCAATGTTCGTGAGCGACGACAATATATTGAGCTGGAAAACGTTTGACTCCTTCGACGAGAGCTTTATCTTCTACATCGAAGAGCAGAAAAACGGCACCTACACCATTCGTAATTTCAGCAGCGGCGAATATATTACCGAGCAGGATGCCTCCTCTACCACTGTTGCGGTGAGCTCAACTCCTACCGTCGGGCAGATTCTCACCAGCAAGGGCGCAGGCAAGTGGCACATCTCGAATCAGAATAATAACAAGTCGTATCATGCTGCAGGTCACGGTATGGGCGGAGGAGAAAACGGCTATGTCACTCAATGGCAGAACGCCGCCTTGGATTTCTGTACGTGGTACCTGCGCCGCATCAACGACGAGAAACTCATCCAAGAGCTTATCGAACGTCAGGAAGAGCGTGCTCTCTGCAAAACCATCTCTGATCTTGCCAAAACAGGCCGTGAAGTGTATAACTCGGCATTTGCCTACGACGTCGACACCGCTCATCCCCTCATCACCGAGGCTGACGATAATCCCGATGCCAGCCAGATTTGGACTAATGCTCAGTCTCCTCTCGAGGGCAGCATAGGAGCTCTTATCGACAACAATCTGAGCACATATTTCCACTCGCTCTATAATGAAACGGAGAACGTAGGTCCTCATAATCTCATTATTGACTTGCGCGACAAGCCAGTGAGCCAGTTTGTGTTCCACATGACTTCTCGCCAGAGTTCGTACTATGACTTCCCGTCGGATATTCGCATCTATGCTTCCAACGATCTCTCAACTCCCGACAGCTGGGTAGAAGTTGCTCATATTACCGAAGGCGTTCCCACCGGTTCGGGCGTTGATTACGACTCGCCGGGCATTACGATGAACGATACTTATCGCTATTTGCGCTTCGATGTTTTGCGTACCATCAGCGGGCGCAGCAATGCCAGCACAGGTTCGTACTTCTTCACACTCAGCGAGTTCCAGATTTACGGATATGACATCGACTACGAGAATTCTCTCTGCTTCATCGTAGAGGGTTTGGAATATGCCTGCAACACACTTATTGACCTTATCGACGAGGCCCAGTTCAAGGTGGACGAGGAGAGTGTCACCCAGGCCGACATCGATGAACTTACCGCAGCCATCGCTACCGTGCGAGAACTGATTGAAGGTAAGCCGCTCATCAAGTTTAACTATACCAAGGACCTTAATACCGGCAATTATTGGTACTATAACCCCGCCGACGGCTTGCTTACTTCCGAGGATCAGCTCTATGCCAACTCCGAAGAGAGCTCAGTATTCCGTGTAGGAAGACTTATCGACAAGTCCGACAACTATAGCGGCATCATCTACCACTCTTCGTGGAGCAATCCGTTGCCAGCTGATGTGGACAACTACTTCCAGTTCCACTTCAACGAACCTCACGATGCGTTCGTATTCACTATGGTCGGCTCAGGTTGGAGCGGTACTTACGATACGCCTGACCAGGTAGTATTCTACGGGACGAACACTCCCGACGAGGAGACTTCGTGGAAAAAGCTTATCGAGCTTCCAGACCTTATTCCCGATGAGCTCCACGATGCATATCCTGCTCAATATCAGTCGCCGCGTATTAGCCTCGATGCTCCCTATACGGATCTGCGTATGATAGTAAAGGCAACGACTAACAATCGTAACAACGGCAAGAACAACATTTTCGTAAGCCTTGCCCGTATGCAGTTCTACGAGTCGCGCGAGGTTACCGATCAGGCAGTCATTGACTCTCTCAAGCAGCTTGAAGTCGATGCTGTCGTTAATCCGCTTCTCGACTCTGTAGCTATGTACTACAATAAGGCTATGGGTGTTGGAACGCAGCCGCTTATCCTTCGCGACGATCAGCTCTATGCTAACTCGGAGGAGAGCGAGCAGTTCTACGTTGGCCGACTTATCGATCCTTCGCAGGACTATAGCTCTATCATCTTCCACACTTCGTGGAGCAATCCGCTTCCTTCTACCGAGACTAACTATATTCAAGTTCATCTCGACGAAGCTGTAGAACATTTCATTTTCTCGATGATTGGTTCGAATTGGCCAAGCACATACGACACGCCTGACCATATCATTATTCAGGCAACTAATACTCCCGACGACGATGCTTCTTGGAAGGATATTATCGAAATGCCCGACCTTATTCCTTCTTCCGAGCACGGCGTTCATCCATCTAACTACACTTCGCCTCTCATTGAGCTGGGTGCTGCTTATACCGACATCCGCTTCCTGATTCTGAAGACAGTGAATATGCGTTTGGGAGCTTATGGCGTTCCTTACGTCAGTCTGGCGAGATTCCAGATGTGGGGTGATATAGCTGTTGAAGACGCTCCTTATTCTACTGTCAAGGGACTGAGTGATGCTGTTGATGCCATGATGGCTGCTTCCGATGCTGTGAAGGCTAATCCGAGCGCTGAAAACCTTGCCACTCTGCGTGAGGCTGTTAAGCTTGTGCGCTGGACTATTATTAACGGTAACATCGAGCCAGGCAACGAGCCCGTGAATATTTACTTCATCGGTAATAGTATTACCTACGGCGCAGGCCTTTCCGATCGTGGTACACAGGCTCCTCCTGCTCAGTGCGCCAAGAAAGTTGCCGAGCAGACAGGACGTCCCGTATTCTTCCAGAATGGAGGAGTGAGCGGTGCTACTACCCTCAACTGGCTGCCGAAGACTTCCATGTTCCGCAATGCTAGCCGCTCAGCTAACGACTTGACTGACAACGGAGGATTCCTGTTCTTCAGCATCATGCTGGGTACTAACGACAGCGCCGAGAGCGGACCTACCGGCTCGCCCGTAAGTCCTGAGGATTACGGTGCTAATCTGAAGACTATCATCACTACGCTTCACGCGACATTCCCTGATGCGCGCTTTATCGTCAACTATCCCATCTGGTACAGCCCCAACACCCACAACGGAGCCGTATATCTTGAAGGAGGTCTCGCACGCTTGAAGAGCTATCATCCTATCATCGACCAGGTAGTTGCCGACTTGGCAGCAGAGGGCATTCTCATCTGGACTGGTAGTAAGGATGCCTTCGGATTCTTCGAAGGAAAGCCAGAGTACTTCTTTGCGGAGAATGGCTACGACGGAATCTTCTATCTGCATCCCAATCCCGATGGCGCCGAGCACCTTGGCGGCTTCTGGGCACAGAGTATTATCGACCACATCGATATTACTGATATGGTTGACTTCGTTCCTGCCGATGCTCCCGCGTCAAATGCCGTTTACAACATGCAAGGCCAGCGCATCTCCGATGCTGAGCACCTCGCTCCGGGACTTTACATTGTCAATGGCCAAAAGGTTGCCGTTATCCGCAAGTAACGGAAGCCTGCCTGGCAAGTACTGAAATCAAGGCCGGTGGTTCTCTTCTGAACCACCGGCCTTCTTTTTGCGATGAGATGTCTTGTTGTGCCGTTTTAGTTAAATCTCAGGCCAGCCGTCTGCCGTCCAACGGATGGTGCGCTGAATAAGAATCGACTGCCCTCCGTGAGAGATGCTGTAGCCGTGACAGATGAAAATGTCCTCATCGGGGAGGGCAGGGTCGAACGAAGCAAGATTATACGCTGCGCAATGTCCGGCAGCCTCAAATTCCTTCTTGTCGCCCTCAATTACCAGCGTTCCCCCGCCTTGAGCCATATCACGCCCGTCACGGTCCAGGTAGGGCCCACAGATTGATTTGCTGCGCCCGACAACTACTTTATAGTTGCTCTGCATTCCTCTGCAGCAGTAGTCGTGCGAGACGAAGAGATAGTAGTAACTGCCGTGCCGCAGGACGAATGGAGCCTCGATGGCATTGCGCCCCGCATGTTTCGACGTGGGATTAGCCTCCACCTTCAGGGTATCAGCCATTGGGATGCGCCGTGCTATCGTGACGGGCTTCTCTCCCGAAGCCACGAGCATCGTTTCGGGGTTGAGACGGATGAGTTGTATGCCGTCCCAAAACGAACCCCACGTCAGCCAAGGTTCTCCCTTCTCGTCGAGCACAAAGCAAGGGTCGATAGCGTTCCAATGGTCTCTTCCCTCGCGTGAGCACACTATCGGCCCGTGGTCTTCCCAGTGGTAGTTGATGCTGTCGTTAGGGTTCAGCGTGGGCGTCGAAGCCAATCCGATGGCGGAGGTGTTTCTTCCGAATGTGGAGCAGGAGTATGCCATCCACCACTTTCCTGCGTAGCGGATAACGTCGGGTGCCCACATATGCCCGCGAAATCCCGGCACACTATCTGTTGCCCATTCGGGCGTATTTATTCTCGATACGCCCGTATGTGTTCTCCATAATTTGCGATTCTGGCTCGACATCATCTGGATGCCCCATCCCGTTGAGAAGAGATAGTATGTGCCGTCCTCGTAAGCCATCACGGGGTCGTGCACCATTGGCGTGTCGGTGACAAAAGTTTCCGGCGTCCTTCGCCTGCTTCTTTGCCCGTCTGTAGGGTTGTTTTGCGCCACGCAGAGAAGGGTGGATGCTATCGTCAAGATTAGGATGGTGAGAGTGCGTCTCATAGTTTTTGTATGGATGATAGGGTTATAGTTTACATTTCTTTTATGCTTCGTCGCCGGGCGAAAGAATACGAGTAACAGTAGTTGCGACTGCTTTCATTCGCCTATGTCAATGTATCCGCTTTCGTTCACAATCTTGGCTCCCTCTTTTGTATAGAGGTACTGGAACAGACGATAGGCCATGCTCTCGTGTGGCTCTGACTTGCGGACAGCTGCATAGATATACGACGTGAAGGGGTAGCTGTTTTCCTTCAAGCTTTTTTTGTTGGGTTTCACTCCATCGATAGAAATCATTTTCACTTCTATCAAGTCGCGTACCATAGAGGTGCAGTAGAAGTAAGGAGAGTAGCCAATGGCGTATTCATCGTGAGCGATGCACGAATAAGGGGAGAACATCGAGCTGCCTTTCATCACCCACGTGCTCGATTCGTCTAACATCGTCAAGCCTTTCATAACCATTGTCTCCATTTTCTCCTGACTTCCTGAATCGGCATCGCGAATAAACGGAGTAATGGCGTGGTCCACTCCGCCAACCTCTTTCCAGTTAGTAATCTCGCCTGTGTAAATCTTCTGCAACTGTTCTGTCGTCAAGTTATTGACGGGATTTTTCGGATTCACGATAAACACAAGCGCATCAGTCGCCAAGGGTGTGGTAAGGAGCTCAACTCCAAGAGCTGCCGCAGAATCTTTTTCGTTACGCGAAATGTCGCGACTCGCAATTATCAAGTCCGCCTCTCCTTTTAAAAGATTCATATAGGCTCCGTGCGTGCCGTTGCGCTGATTCTTACGTCTAAAGTCCAAGGGGTAGCTAGACAATTCCTTCACGTTCAAATTAGCGTATATCTCATACGTGCCCATATTAATCGGATTAATGGACCAATGGTAAGGAATCCCAAGCAGTTTATAGGCAAGGATGTCTCGCAGAGGGCTCGTACTCGTAGAACAGTCTGTATTAGGCCATTCTTCCCAAGTGACATCCTCAAATCCAAGTGTGCTCGTATCGTCATCCTGTGTGCGGGTGTCGTCATCCTGCGTGCAACTGCTCAGCACTAAAGACAAAACGACCAAATAAAAAAACGTTTTAGCGAAATATTTCATAATCAAACTCTTTTTTTCGGGGCAAAGATAGCAACTTTTTTATACAACAGCTTTTTTCCTTTCCTAAATGTTTTTTCCCTTTTCGATAACAGTTTTTCCCTTCTCAATACAGGATTATTGCGAAATCTCCTTCTGCGCCTCTTGCCGACAGCTTGGCGAAAGACAGGAGAGAGGCTCACCAGAAGGCATAATGCTGCTGTTTTGCGAAACGGCAACACAAGGCTATTTTCTGCGGAGCGAGCGAAGAAAAGCTTTCTGTTCGTCGGAAATGCGATAGCTCTCAATTGCCTTTTGGATGGCCTTGTTGTGCGTCCATTTCTCCAGCCTTCCCTTCTCGATGTAGGGCAGAGTGCTCTCGTACTGCTTGGCGAGAGCCGTTGCGAAATACCACGCTTGCATCATGCGGATGTAGTACTCCTCCCGCCGTATGGCTGCCACCATCCCGGGGTAGGCGGGCGAGAAGTCGTCGTCGAGAAAGTGCTGCATCAGCATGCCTATTCCGAAACGCACGGTGTATTCATGCTCGTCAGCCATCCATTCCCTGATGGCCTGCAGCAGCGCAGGCTTGTCCTTCTTGAAACACTTGGGCGACAGTTGGTCGCAGGTTGCCCAGTTGTCGATGTGAGGAAGGAATCGCTTCACCTCGCGCAGGCATACGTCGAAGTCCTTTGTTGCCGAGAGGATGAAGGCGTGCAACTGGTTCTCCTCGAAGAGGGAATGCGCGGTGTTGCTGATAAACGGCGCCGCTTCCCCGCTGGCTATCAGCTCCTTCGCCATCGTGCGCAGCGCGGGAGTTCGCACGCCGATAATAGTTTCGGGACTTATGTTAGGCAACAGCTTGCGCTGAAACTCGGCATACTTCTCGTCGCTCATCTCGCGAAGTCTCTGTCTGATACTGAGGGCGTTTTCTGTTTGAGTCATAGTTCGTTCTATCGTTTGTAGGAGTGATTTATGGTTTTCCTCTCAGCACATAGTTGAATCGTCCCAGCGGAGCCACGTCGCCGTTCACCAGAAAGTCGGCAATATTGCCTTCCTCCTGCATGTTGTCTGCCCATTTGAACTCCAGCCGAAACTCCCTGCTGCCGTCTATTCCGAGCAATCGCTTGGGGATGCTTATGACGAGCTTGTTGCCCCTCAGGTAGTAGGGGATTTCCCTCACGCGCTTCCAGCTCCAGCTCTTCCCGTCGGGGCTCTGGCTCTTGCTGTTCCGCTCGAGAAGAGCCTTGCCTGAGGAGGGGGATAATCTGTTGACTATGAAGTCGTAACCCTCCCATCCCGTTTCGTGACGGCAGTCGATGTCGATGAAAAGCCGCATCCACGCGGAGTCTTGCGGAGAGGTGATTTCGTCGGCGCACTCGATGTAGAAATAGACATTCCGTTTGTCGTGCGCCACCTTCGCTTCCACAAGGTCGTTGCGCCCCGTTTCATTTGTCATATAGCAGCCTTTCCAACCCTGACTGCTGCGATAAAGGGTGTTGCCCTTGTGTGTGCCGAATCCGTTGTCCACTCCCTTCCAGAAAACCCAGTCAATCTTCTCCTTCGTGGCGCAAATGTCGTCTGCCTCGCTCGGCATTCCCTTGAAACGCCGTATGTTGGCTATCATCTGATAGTAATAGTTGTCGCCGTGTCCCCCTCGCATAGGTTCTATGTCGCGGCTCTTCTCCTGGCTGAATTCATCGGGGAAGGCATTGGGTTGCTGCATCCACATCTCGTAGCGCCCGGCAATCCATTCGTTCCAGCCGGTAATGAATATGAACTCGGGGTCAACCTTCAGCGCGTGGTCCCATTGTTCCTGGAAGTTAAGACCTTTTCCTGTCGCTTCGGGCGAGGGGGATTGTCCGTTTTTGTGTGTATAGCTGCGCCCGAACGAGCCGGGAGCGTTCATTGCCGTCAGCCCTCGCTCTGCCGACCAGTTCTGAGCCACTCCTACGGGCATTTCTTCGTAGCTGCCGTCGGCATTTCGCACATAGCCGTTCTGAGGATAAATCTCCAGCCAGCCCCATTGACGGTTGTTCTGCGGACCTCCCTGATAGGTGGGTTGCCCAGGGCGGAAGGTGAAGAAGTCTTGTATCTCGGGCGACAGGTCGTCGTCGTAGGCAAGAATGAGCGGCTTGCCTTTCCAGTAGAACCAGAGGTCTTGGTATTTCTTCGGCTTGTAGAGTTCGTTGTACAGCTGAGTGATGGCCCTTCTGCTGTCGGGCGTGGGGGCAAAGGCGAGTATGAAGGCTATCTGCGGCGTCTTCACCCCGTCAAGGCGCGCTTGGGTGAACACTTCGCACAGCTTCATGTACGATTCCGTCCACAGCATATCGCCGTTGGTGCAGTCGAAGATGATAACGTCCACGCCTGCCTCGCCAAGCATTTCGGCGTGTTTGCGAAGCACCCATTCGTCGGTGTCCCTGTAATAGCCGAAGAGCGGTTCTCCCCAGAAGTGGGTGGCTTTTACTCCTCCCCACGCCGGGTCGTGGAAATCGTCGATGGCCTTCGGATGCTCGCGCAGAAACTTCGTGACGTCGAAGGGTTCCATCATGTTGGCAAAGTTTGTATGCCAAGTCCAGTAGAAGAGTCCCACGAAACGGTCTTGCCGCTCGTCGCCCACCTCCTCGTGAGAGGGCAGACGGCGCCCCAGCTCGTCGGTAGCGGGTAGCGACGAAGTGTAGCGATGCAGTTCCTTCGCGCGCAGAGAGGGCTGCGCCTGCTGAGCTGCTGCTGGCAGCAGGAGCCCGACGGCAAAGGCTGTCAGGAGGCATCGGAGGAGGGATTTTCTCGTGCTGCTCATAGTGTTTCTCATGCTGTTCAGGGTGTTCTCTCTTTCGTGCTGTGCAAATTTAGGCAGATTCTTTCTTTTTTCCCAACAATTGCGAAGAAACATTGTCGGCTCGAAGGAGTTTCTTGCTTCATAGTCGGAGTAGGGGAAATCGTCGCCTTTGTCTGCCGTTTTTAGGGGAAAAACTTGCATTGTTCAAATTTGTTCACTATCTTTGCAAAAGAAGGATTTTTGTTGTTGCAACACGTTGGGACACCTTACCCAACACGTTGGGACACCTTGCACAACACGTTGGGAAAGCTTGCGCAACGTGTTGGTGCAACAAAAAAGTCTGAACATAATACCAAAAAACAAAGCATATGAAACCATCATCCAAGACAAAGAAGAGCGGGAAGATACTCTTCCAGACGGTGCGCCGTTCTGCCGTGCGCGGCGAGCAACTTCCCGCAGGGCAGGAGCCTATCCGCCTGATGCCCTACAACCAAGCGACAATCAGCACACAGGAACTGGCTGAAATCATCTCCGGGCGTTGCACGGTGAAGGAGCCCGACGTGTACGCCACGCTTATGGCGCTCTCGCAAGTGCTGGCAGAGACGCTTCTCGACGGCAACCGCCTTCGGGTGGACGGAGTGGGTACCTTCGACATCTCGCTGAAACAGAAGGACTTGCAAGCCGACGGGACGGAACATCAGCCAAAGACGATGTCCGACACCGTTCGTGCCGAGGACGTCTGCATCAGCCGCGTCATTTTCACTCCCAGCAGCGAGCTGCAGAAGGCGCTGAAGCGCGCTGTTTTTGTAAGCAGCGGGGTGGATGCTGCCGATACCCTCTCGCGCGAAGAGCTCGACACGTTCCTCTCGCAGCATTTCGCAACGCAGCCAGCCCTCCAACGCCGACAGCTTGAAGAGCATTTCTCACTCTCTCGAAACCAGGCCATCCGCTGGCTCAAAATCCTTACCGACGAAGGCGTCCTCCAGCCCCTCGGAGCACGCAACGCCCGCATCTACATTCCCGCGCGGGGCAACTTCGGAGCGTAATGATTTTCAGAAAGAGGCATCGCACTAATTCACAAAAATGCAACCTCCCCGCATCGTATTCAAATTGATTCATTACATTTGAAGCGGATTTTTCTTCCCATTTCTGCTGGAGTAGCGAGGAGTTCTTCCAATGCATCATCTCATCGCAAAAAATGTAGGAAAAACAGTATTCAAGATGCACTGAAAAAAATTAGTTGTAAGTTTCTAATGAAATAGGTATATGGACAAACTCTCTCCGCAGCAGCGACATGCAAATATGGCGGCTATCCACTCGAAAGGCACGAAGCCCGAGATGATAGTGCGTAGTGGATTGTGGAGAAGGGGTTTTCGTTATCGGTTGAACTCTCCTCGATTGCCCGGGCATCCCGACTTAGTGCTCAAGAAGTATAGATCATGCATCTTCGTTAACGGATGTTTCTGGCACGGACACGAAGTGTCGTTCGAGGCTCTCGATGATGCTGTGTCGACTGAAGAAAGCACGGCGTTGGAAGGAATCGTCAACTCGGCGTGTTGTAAAATTCCGCATACCAACAGAGCTTTCTGGGTGGACAAGATTAGGCGCAATCAGATGCGCGACATTGAGCAACAGCATCAGTTGGCAAGGCTCGGCTGGCATTGCATCACCGTGTGGGAATGTTCCCTTAAGCCCTCCGTGCGCGAGCAAACTCTCTCGTCGCTGGCGTACACGCTTAACAAAATTTGGCTTGAAGATCATGCGGTGAAGGTTTCTTATCCTTCGGAGGTTGAGGATGGAGAAATGATGTTGGCAGCTGAAGAGCAAGCTACCTACGGAGCGCTTCCCGATATGAAGAAAGAATCAGACGATTTGAAGAAAGAAGCGCGCGAGATGAAGAAAGCATACGAGAGCGAAAGCTAAGAATAATTACCGGAAGAGATTCTCAACGTGCGTGATGTTAGTAAAAAGGAATAAATTCATTATAATTGCAGTCATGAAACAAACTCCAATCATTTTGCAGAAGATAATCGTGTCGACGTTGTTTGCCTGTATGGCTACGATAACAACAGCGCAGATACCCTTGGTGTATCAGCAGGAGAATATGGGAAGGCATCTTGCCAAGACGCGACTGTTGCCTCCCGAGCAGTTGCCTTTCATACGCACGCTTCCTGATGCGCTGGAAGGGGTGAGTCATTTCGCCGACTGGGAATGGAGGCGCAACGTCATCAGTTCTCAGATTCAGCACTACGGGATAGGGGAGAAGCCCGAGGTGTCAACGGAGCAGATAGAGGCGCGAATGGATGGCGACACGCTCATTGTCGACGTCACCGTAAACGGGCAGACGCTGACGCTCCGCTCTGTTATCCACTATCCCGAGACGGAAGAGCCTGCTCCCTACGCTTTGATGATAGGCACCAGCATGATATCTCTGCCCTTCCAGCTTTTTGCAGGGCGTCCTATTGCTTTGATGACTTATCACGAGAAGCAAGTAAACGACTACGGGCAGTGGGGAGAGCATCACGAGAGGGGAGAACATGATTTCGATCGTCTTTATCCAGCGCTGAAAGATAATGGAGCCTACAGCGAATGGGCTTGGGGGCTCAGTCGGCTCCTCGATGGCTTGCAGAAGTTGGGACCTGACGTGACAAAGATTGATATGAGCCGCATCGGAGTCACGGGATGTTCGTACGCCGGGAAGATGGCGCTCTATTGCGGTGCTTTTGACGAGCGTGTGGCGTTGACAATCGCCCAGGAGCCGGGAGGAGGCGGTGCGGCAGCTTGGCGAGCTTCGCACGAGTCAACGAAAAGAGTGGAGGATTTGGATAAAACAGACTACCATTGGTTTCTGGAGAGTCAGAAGGAGTATTTTCACGGCGATAGCGTCTATCGACTTCCCTACGATCAGCACGAACTGTGCGCGATGGTTTGTCCGCGCGCATTGCTGCTTTTGGGAAATCCCGATTACGAGTGGCTGGCTGATGAGTCGATGAGAGTATCTGCTGAGGCTGCTGCTAAAGTGTGGGAGCGCTTCGGAATAGCCGATCGTATGGGCTGGAGTATCGTTGGGGGACACGGACATTGTCAGCTGCCCGAGAGTCAATGGCCCGAGGTGCAGGCTTTTATCGACAGGTTCCTTTTGGGACGAGACGTCGATACGAGCAATGTGCGCAAATAGTTGAATAAAGCTAATTCCGTTTTCTGCCAACGCGCTGGTAATCTGCCGCATGCGGCGCTGTTGTTGAGAGGGAAGGGCCTTTTTCTCAGCGTCAATCCTTTTGCAGAAAAAGCTTCTGATTGATGCAAGAAGGAAGCTCCTCAAGGTAGTGCGTCACCATGATGAGAGTCTTGTGGGGGCGACGGCAGAAAGCCTCGATGATGTCGCGCACCAAAGCACGCCGCTGGGCATCCAGCCCGTGAAGAGGTTCGTCGAGGATGAGCAGTTCGGGATCTTTTACAAAAGCACGAGCCAGCAGACACATACGTTGCTCTCCGCTTGAGAGCTGCAGGAAGGTCTTCTCAGCCAGATGGCGGATGCCGAATAACTCCATCCATGTAAGGCAAATGTCGAGCTGCTCAGGTTGGGGGCGACGGTAGAGTCCTATGGTATCGAAGAGTCCGCTTGCAACGATGTTGGCAGCAGGAAGATCCTTGTTGTATGCTCTGTGCATCTCGGGGCTGACATAGCCGATATGGCGTTTTATTTCCCAAATGCTCTCGCCAGAGCCTCGCGCGTGCCCGAAAAGTTCTATGTCACAAGCGTATGCCTGAGGATTGTCGGCACAGACAAGGCTCAGAAGCGTGCTTTTCCCCGAGCCGTTGGCGCCATATACTGCCCAGCGCTCGCCTTCGTTCACTTGCCAGCTGAGGTCTTTCAGAATAGTGTGAGCTCCGTAGCTGATGCTCACGTTTCGGAAAGTCAGGATGGCTCCTCCTTCCTGCGGATAGAACGACTCGGAGGAGATGTCTTTGGGCTCGATAGACTGGATGAGAGTATTTATTCTCGATGCTGAATTATGGAGAACAAATCTCTCCGTATTCCTTCTCGATACGGCGAGATTCCTTCTCGATAATTGCATTTGGAAATATTCCCTTCGTGTCTGCTTGGGCATCACTTGCAGGTTCTCTACGGGAATGACGTGGGTGACAAAGTCGGGGATGTCCTCCAGCCTCGACACGACAAGTATGACAAGAGTCTGTGTCTCGCGCGTTAGCTTTGTGAGCACGTCGGTAAGTTCCCTTCGCGTGTTGCTATCGAGCCCGATGTAGGGATTGTCGATGATGAGCACACGAGGCTGACTGATGAGTGCGCGAGTCAGTTGAAACTTGCGTAACTCTCCACTTGAGAGGCTGATAATGAGTCGATCCTTCAGCGGGCGCAGTTGAAACAGATCGAAGAGTTCATCGCGCAGAGTTTTCTTGATGTCGAGCCCGAGCCGTAAACAAGTCAGTTCAAGCAGTTGATTCACCGTAGGAGTGTCATCGTCAATCTCCAGCTGATTCCATCGCTGTTGCAGGAAGTAATTGTCGTCGAAAGCACCGTATGAGTCGCGGAAAGTGATGTATCGAATATTATCGCTTACGAGAGGTTTCTCGGAGGGCGCAAAATCAAAGTGTATAGCATCCCCTACAAGCGGATGACTGCCTGTGAGAATATCTACCAGACGCGATTTCCCCGCAGCGTTGGGCCCGGCAATAGCAATCTGTTCCCCTTCGTTGATGCGGAGATTCACAGGACTTGCCATACGGTGCGCTGGGTTGCCCGTGATGCCGTCTTTGACTTCGATGATGGTTTGCATAGCAGGGATGTCGGCTATTTGTTTCCCTCTCTTTGGATTTGCATTCTTCGCTGATAGAGCTGCCAGGAGTTGATGACGTTGTGCCAAATGCAGTAGAATCCGCCGGCAATGGCTGTGACGGGGGTGAAAAACGTGTAGCACATCCAGATAAGGAAGACGGTGTTTTTCTGCCCTAAAGCCTGCCCGGCAGTTGTCTTCTCGGGATGATTCGTATCGTTTGCGATGTCGTATCTTTTCCCTATGCGCTTGCCTGCCCAGAACTGGAAGATGCAGCTTAGGAAACTCATGAGCGCGATAAGTGCCAGCACGACAATCCCTACCGAGCTGTGGACGATGCTTCGAGTGGAAACGGCGATAGCTATGCAGAGCGACACCGCCCAAAGGTAAAATGCCAAGTCGCCTGTGTGCTGCAGATGCTCGTTTAATTTCGGGCAGACGAAGCGAATCAACCAAGCCAGCAGCAGGGGGCATATCAGCAAGGGGAAAACCTTCGCAATGATGGCAGCAAAGGCGCTGACAAAATTCATATCCGGCTGGGGATGGATGAGAGGTACCGCTAACGGCACAAGAATGGATACGGTGAGGTTGATAAGCACCGTGTAGGTAACAAGGTGTGCCGCATTGCCCCCGAGCTTATCCACGATGACGGCAGCAGCTGTCGCTGTAGGGCAGATAAGGCATAGCATAGTGCCCTCAAGGATGATTCTCGCGGGACCTTCCGGCAGCAACAGAAGCGCAGTGCAGAAGATGACGAAAAGCACAGTCTGCAAGAGCAGAAGCCACAAATGCCAGCCGCAGAGACGCAAGTCGGTGGGCTTGATTTTGCAGAACGACAAGAACAGCATCGAGGCAATGAGCAGAGGCTGCACCACGCTCACAATCCTATTTGTCGCAGCGTGAACCTCAGTCGAGAGGGGCAGGGCGACAAATATAAAATAGGAGACGATTCCCAGCGTGATGGAGATAACTAACGCCCAATTTTTCAGAAACTGTATCAGCTTCATGTGCCTAACGTATATAGTTTAGTGTTGAGAATTCGTGGAATGGATGAATCGCTGAATGGTCTCGTCGATTAATCATTTCATCGATTATTCAGTTTTACAAGTCTTATTCTTTCCCCAGCTCGTTGCGCACCGTAGCGATAACGCCGTCCATCTGCGCAAGCCCCAACATTCGTCCGTGAAACGAATAGCCTGCGTTATATCCCTTGTCGGCATCTCCTAGCATCGTGCGCCCGTGATCAACTCTCATGGGTACGTCGGGACGTTCTTTTTCAAAGATTCGTACTACATCTATGAGGTTTGCCCTTCCGTGCAGATGATCGGCTTCGATAAAATTGCCGTTGGGCAATACATCCGTGCTGCGAAGGTGTACGAAATGGGTGCGGTGACAATACTTCTTTGCTAATGCAGGAACATCGTTATGGCTTCCTGCAGAGAGACTGCCGCAACAGAAAGTGAGCCCGTTGTGTGGGTTGGGAACAGCATTGAGAAACCACTCGATGTCGGCGTCGCAACAAACAATGCGCGGCAGGCCGAGAAGGGGCATAGGAGGATCGTCGGGATGTACGCACATATCCATTGCCCACTCGTCGCAGACGGGCATGATGGCTTCGAGGAAGTACTTCATGTTGGCACGCAGCTCATCTCGTCCGATGCCGTCGTAGAGAGAAAGCAGTTGGCGGAAGTGCGCAACGGGTGCGCTTTCGTCTTCTCTGATGTTGCCGTTGACGAAACCCTGCGTTTTCACTATGATGGCGTCGGTCAGTTGAGCATGCAGCTCATTCAGAGTTCCTTCGGCTTGAGCCTTTCGGTGCATTTCCGCTGCGGCATCCAGCTCGTGCTGCGGGTAATCCTTCTCGCAACCCTCGCGCTGAAGGATGTAACGGTCGAAATACACAAACTTCACTCTGTCGAAGTAAAGCGATGTGGAGCCGTCGTCCCACGGGTGGTTCAGATCCGTTCTTGCCCAGTCGAGCACGGGCATGAAGTTGTAGCAGATGCAGTGGATGCCGGCACGCCCGAGGTTTGCCAGGCTCACCTTGTATTTCTCGATGAGCTCGTCGCGCTTTGCGCCGGCGTACTTTATTTCCTCGCTCACAGGGAGACTTTCCACCACCGACCATTCGAGCCCGAAGCTCTCGATGTATTCTTTCATTTCCACGATATCCTCGTAGGGCCATATCTCGCCGTTAGGGATGTCGTGAAGGGCGGTAACGATGCCCTCCACACCTATTTGCCGCAGCATGGGCAGCGTGATGTTGTCCTTTTTGCCGAACCAACGCCAAGTCTTCTTCATACTTTCCGAAATTTTTCGCAAAAGTACATTTTTTTTGTGAATTGCTGTGCCTTGTGGGCCAAAAAGAATGGGCGTTTTTTTTATTGAGCAAAAAATTTTTTTCTTTCTTCAAAAAAATTTTTCCCTTCTTCATATCGCGCGTTTCCTTCTTCATATTTTCTGCTGTCCAGAAGATAGCCTGAAGGGGGGAGAAAAGGCTGTCTTTTCGCTTATTCTGCAGGCGGGGAGGAGAGAAGAAAAGTTTTTTTATGTGATGTAAAGAAAAATCATTATTTTTGCGCTGGAAACGAAACTTCTTAATCTTATCGCAATCATGAAACCTATCATCACACATTTTACCGACGACGACCTGTACAAGTTCAGCATGTGCTGCGCCATTCTCAACTGCTATCCGCGCGCAATGGTGCGCTATCAGTTTGTTGACCGCAACAACACGGTCTATCCCAAGGGCTTTGCAGACTTAGTGAAAGAGCAGGTGAAATATCTCGAAGACCTGCGTTTCACCGACGAGGAGCAGGCTTTCATGGAGAGGAAGTGCACATACATTCCCCGCTGGTTCTACACCTACCTGAAGGGCTTCCGCTACAATGCCGACTGGGTGAAGGTGAGCCAGGATGCCGAAGGGCACCTTTCCATCTCGTTCGAGGGATACTGGCACGAGACGGTGTTGCTTGAGGTAAAAGTGCTGGCGATTGTTTCGGAGCTGTTCCACATTCTGAAGGGTGACATTGAGAAGGTTGACTACGATGCTTACTACCGCAAGTCGTACGAGAAGGCAAAGCGCATGATTGAGAACGGGCTCCTCGTTGCTGACTTTGGCTGCCGGCGCCGTCTCTCGCACGATGCGGAGGATGCCGCAGTTCGTGGCTTCATCGACGCAAATAGGGATGTGAAAGGCCCGGGAAAGTTTACCGGCTCCAGCACAGTCTGGTTTGCTATGAAATATAACCTCCAGCCCATCGGGACAATGGCCCACGAGTTTATCTCAGCTATCGCCGGCATGTATGGCCCGCAGGAAGCCAACAACATAGCGATGGACATGTGGCAGAAAACATTTATCGGCAGCCTCGGAATCTTCCTCTACGACACATACGGCTTCGACGCCTTCTCCGATAACTTCTCCGAGCACTTCGCACGCGTTTTCAGCGGATTACGTGTGGATAGCGGAGACAACCTTGAGCAGCTTGAGAAGATATGTGAAAAGTACAAGTCGTTCGGCATCGACCCTGCCAGCAAGCAAGTCGTTTTCAGCAACGCCCTTGACACCGAGCGAGCAATCGCCTTGCATAAGGCTGTAAACGGGCGCGTGCAAGACAGCTACGGAATCGGCACGCATATCACATGTGACTTCCGCGATTTGGGAATTGAGCCTGCCAACATGGTAATCAAGCTGGTAGCGTCGAAGATAACAGAAAAACGTCATTGGAACGATACGTGCAAGATGAGCGAGGACAAAGGCAAATACACGGGAAAGCCCGAGACGTTTGCGATGTTCAAAAAGCTGCTACATATTGACGACTAAGGAGCGACGTCAACCCGGAGAGGACAGAAGACAGATTAGTTTTCAGAAAGTTACCTCCATAATGCAGCGCTGACAGTCGAAACGGAGGGGAAATCTCCTCCCGTCATTCGAAACCAAAGTGAGCGCTTTCGGCGAGTTCTTCGGATGTTGCTTTGGGCAAAGACCGAAGGCATATCGAAGGCAATGCTTGCAAAACATCAACGTGCCGGCATCGGGTTTCTTCAGCTCAAATGCCTTTTCAATCTTCTCATAGCCCAGTTCCTTGTAGAACTCCGCTGACTGCCGGTTCGAAACGTTGGCAAGATAGGAGAGGGTAGTGCTGGGTTTTGCATTCGGTTGATTTTGGAGAACACTTCTGTTTTTTTCGAGAAGGAATCTCGCGCTATCGAGAAGGGAAAATTTTTTTTGAAGAAGGGAAAAATATTTCTCGTCAAAGCCCCCGTGAGAATATTTTCTCAACGTCTCTTCGCGCATAATTCTCCTGCTGCGCAGAGCTGCTTCAACCACTTTTCTGCGCCATTCTGCCAACTTCGAGGAGGGAATAAAACGGTTGCCTTCCAAATTGATTTCAACGGTTCGAGCACGGAAAATGGTGCCTCCCAGGCGCGAAAGTTGTGCACGAATATTCTCCGTCTGCGGGCTGCGTGCTTCCTCTTTCTCGCAAGGAAAGGAAACGGTGGTATCGTCAAGGGAGAGGGCGTAGCCGAAAGGCGTCTCGCGCAGAAGTATATCCATCGGAATGCAGCGCGTTGAAGAAGGCTTGCTGAGAGTTCGTTCAAATTCGATGTCGTAGTTTCGATAAATGAGCGCTTTCTGAAGTCCCAGTCGGTTGGATTGAATAAAACTGGGTTCTAAATAAAGTTTCGTGCCCTCAGCTCGGTTCACACGGCATCCTTGCAACTGTTCCCTGTCGTCGATAAAACAGATTCCGTCTCCATTATGGAACATCTGCTTGCTTTCGATGACGATAGAGTCGCGCAGAATAGCTTTCGTGTGCCCCACAGGCTCTCCCATCGACTTGGGAGTCGCAAACGAGAAGATATCCTTTGTCCTTCCATGCAGGAAATAGTCGGTAAACCCTCTATTGAAACTTTTCGCAGGCTGGGGAGTAAAGGAAAGGGATATTTCCCCTTCTGAAGCGCGCACGAATTCTTTTCGGCGCTCCAGGATAAAGTCAATCCGCTGCCGGTAGAAGGCTGTAATGTTCTTCACGTAGCTTACATCCTTGAGGCGCCCTTCTATCTTGAACGAGCTTATGCCGGCATCCATCATCTCCTCCAGAGAATCGCTGCGGTTCATGTCCTTCAGCGACAGCAGATGACTGTTGACGGCAAGAGTTTCTCCCTTCTCGTCTTCAAGAGAGAAAGGCAAACGGCAGAATTGAGCACATTCGCCCCTATTTGCAGAACGTCCGAAACAGTATTGAGAAGCATAGCATTGCCCGCTGTAGCTCACGCAGAGCGCTCCGTGAACGAATGCCTCCAGTTTCATTTCCGGAACGGCATTATGTATGCTTCCTATCTCGCTGAGGCTAAGTTCCCTCGCGAGAACTGTTTGGCTGAATCCCAGCTCTTGAAGGAAACGTACCTTCTCTGCACTCCGATTGTCCATCTGCGTGCTTGCGTGCAGCGCGATAGGAGGCATGTTCATGCGGAGAAGAGCTAAATCCTGCGCGATGATAGCATCTACGCCGATGTGATAAAGGTCCCAGATCAGTTTCTCAGCCTCCTCCAGCTCATCGTCAAAGAGTATCGTGTTGATGGTAGCATATATGCGCACGCCGAAAGGATGTGCGTAGTCGACGAGAGCTTTCAAGTCTTCGAGAGTATTGCATGCCGACGCGCGAGCTCCGAATCGTGGCGCGCCGATATACACAGCATCAGCGCCGTGTTCTACAGCCGCTATTCCGCATTCGAGATTCTTTGCGGGGGAGAGGAGTTCGATGCGTCTGGGGCTCATTTCTCTCTACGATGCAGTATCATATAGTTCAGCCAGTTGCTGAACATTATCTGCCCGTTCTCTTGCCAGCTATTTATAATAGGAAGAGTTGGGTCGTCGTTCTCATAATAGTGCTCAGGTAGGGTTACCGTTTGTCTTCGCTCCACATCACGATAATATTCTTTGTCGAGCGTGTCGATTGCATACTCCTGATGTCCTACCAGATAGAGTTCCGTACCGTCGGAGTTCTCGGCAATGGAGATTCCGCTTCTCGGGGAGCGCGCGAGTACTCTAATGCTGGAATTTTCGTCAATCTCCGCATTTGTCATCGAGGTGTGCCTGCTGTGGGGAATAAAGAGTGGTTCCACGATGCCTTTGAAAAGTGGATGGGTGGGTTCTACAACTTGCTGAGGATAAACTCCTGACAATTTGACGACGTATTCTTCGAATCTGCTGATGCCGAAGAAATGGTATAAGGCTGCTTGCGCACCCCAGCAGACGTAAAGAGTGGGGATACGTCTTTCTCGAAGCCAATCCATCAGTTCGCAAGCCTCAGGCCAGTAGTCAACTTCGTCGAAGAAAACATAGTCGAAGGGCGCTCCAGAGAAAACAAATCCGTCGATGGGATTCTCTCCGCTGTCGTGTTGTTTCCTCAATTCCACAGAATCGATATACATCTCATCGTGTGCGCTCTTGTTCTTGCTGACGTGGCTCTTCATTTTGGTGAGGACAAACTCTACGGGCGTTTCTGCCTTTGAGAAGGCGCGAGCGAAGTTTGCCTCCGTGACATCTTTGTCAGGCATGAGGTTGAGAAGAGCAAGACGTATCATTTTATCAGTCTATGAAATGTTTTGAGAATACATCGAGCACGGTTTTTCTCCCGTGCCCGATGTATATGAATAAGGTAATTACCAGATTTGAGCTCTCTTCTCGGGAGCGAGATAGAGGGCGTTGTCTGGAGTGATGTTGAAAGCGTCGTACCAAGCATCGATGTGAGGCAGAGTACCGTTCACGCGCCAACGTCCCAAGGAGTGCGGGTCACTCTTTGTTAACTGACGGATGGCCTCATCTCTGATTTGTCCTGCCCAGACTCCTGCATAAGCCAAGAAGAAGCGTTGATCGGGTGTGAAGCCGAATTTATCCTCCAGCGGGGCATCTTTCGTAGCGTTTTTGAAGGCTTGATAGGCTACCATCAAACCTCCATGATCGGCGATGTTTTCTCCCAAAGTGAGGGAACCGTTTCCATGAAGGCTGTCGCTTTTCAGAACTACGATGTTGTCGAAATGATCGACAAGCACTTGAGCACGTTCCTTAAATTTTTCTCCGTCGCCTGCAGCCCACCAATCCGTGAAGTTGCCGTCTTTGTCAAACTGTCGTCCCTGATCGTCAAATCCGTGCGTCATTTCATGCCCGATTACTACGCCGATGGCTCCATAGTTGAAAGCATCGTCAGCATTCATGTCGAAGAAAGGATACTGCAGGATGCCGGCAGGGAAGCATATCTCGTTGGTAGTTGGGTTGTAGTAGGCGTTGACTGTCTGCGGAGTCATATGCCATTCGGTGTTGTCGACAGGCTTTTTGAATTTGCGCTCAACCATATCGTTCCAGCTGAATTTGCCTACTTCCACAAGATTTTCGTAAAGGCTCTTGGATGGGTCGACTGTCAGTTTAGAATAGTCTTTCCATTTGTCGGGATAGCCGACTTTCACGTAGAATGCGTCGAGCTTCTCGTGTGCGCGGGCTTTTGTGGAGTCGCTCATCCACTCCTGAGCGTCGATGCGCTCGCCAAGTGCTATCTGCAGATTGCGAACCAACTGTTCCATGCGGGCTTTTGCCTCTGCGGGGAAGTATTTCTCCACGTAGATTTGTCCAATTGCCTCACCCATAACGCCGCTCACGAGGCTTGTAGCCCTTTTCCATGTGGGCTGCTGCTCCTGACGTCCACTGAGGATAGTTCCGAAGAAGTGGAAGTTCTCCTCGTCGAGTTCGTGGTTGAGAGAAGATGCATTGCCGGTAATAACTTGCCAAAGCATATATGACTTCTGCTTCTCAACGGGAGTTTCTGCCATCAGAGCCTCGACTTCATGTATGGGCTCGGGCTGGTTCATGTCCACTTCCTCCACTCCTTCCAAGCCGAGCTTGGTAAAGAGGTAGTTCCAGTCGATTCCCGGGAACTGAGCCTTCAGTTCGTCGTAGCTCATCTTGTGATAGTTAGCGGCTGGATCGCGCATTTGTACGCGGCTGTATGAAGCTTTTGCGATGCGGGTTTCAATCTCCATTACGTCGTTCATTTTCTGCTGGGCCTCCTCCTCGGAAAATCCGCAGAGGGTGAACATCTTGACGATGTGCTGCTTGTATGCCTCGCGGATGGCAGTTGTTGCCTCGTCGGTGTCGAGATAGTAGTCTTTCTGCCCGAGAGTCAACCCGCCTTGCCCGATTTGCAGGATGTTGCTCTTGCTATCCATCATGTCGGCGCCGATGTACATCCCGAAGTAGCCGTCAACTCCGTTGAACGTGAGGTTAACCATCTCTTTTGCAAGGTCTTCCTTCGTGCTGATAGCGGCAATGCGATTCAGTATGGGACGAATGGGCTCGATGCCCTCCTTGTCTCTGCGCAGCGTATCCATATAGATGTTGTACAGATCGGCAATCTTCTGCACGTTTCCTTCAGTCGATTTCTTCGAAACGACTTCCTCTATTATGCCCTTGAGCTGTTCGCGTGTGTCTTCGGCTACTTTGTCGAAGCTGCCGTAGCGTGAATACTCGGGTGCGATGGGATGAAGCGCCATCCAGCCTCCGCATGCGTACTGATAGAAATCGTCGCCTGCAACGGCCGTCAAGTCAAGATTTTCGGTTTTGATACCTGCGTCCATAGTCTTTTTTCCTGAACATGCAGCGAGGCAGAGAGCCACAGCTGCGATTAGTAGATACAATTTTTTCATTTGTTGATGCAATTTTGTTAATTGTCCAAATTATTGTTGTCTCAGTCGATAGTCATTTTTTCTTTGAGCAAAAGATTTTTTTCTTTCTTCATCTCGCGATATTTGTTCTCCAAAAATTTTTTTCCCTTCTTCATATCGCGCGCTTCCTTCTCGAAAAATCGGTATGCTCTGTTCATATCTTTTTCCTCCTTGCTGATGGTACAAGAATGCTTCTCGATGCGGTTCATTCGCTTGGCGTCTGTTCCAGCTCGAGCATGCATCGCTCCCATTCCTCTTCGGCGCGCGCCAGCTCCTCTTTTTGTCTGGCATAGCTCTCGAAGAGAGCTGTGTTGGAAGCTCCGGAAGGCGTTGCCATCCATTCTTCCATCTCCTTCAAGTCGGCTTCGAGCTTCGAAACCTTTTTCTCTGCCTCGCTTACCACTTTTTCAAGCTTTCGGCGCGCGCGTTGACGCTCTTTGCGTGCTTCGAAATCGATGGCTCCCTGCTTGGCTTGCTGAGGGGAAGGGGAAGTACCTGTATCGCTGCTTGACGAAGGGCTTAAAGTTCTTTGCTGCGCGTCGAGTGACGTCAAGTTGCGCGAGCGAAGGTAGTCGTAAATGCCTCCCAAGTGCTCTCTCACGTGCCCGTCGGCAAACTCATATACCTTTGTTACCAGCCCGTCGAGGAATTCCCTATCGTGACTCACCACGATGACGGTTCCGTCGAAGTCGCGGATAGCCTCCTTCAAAACGTCTTTCGAACGCATGTCGAGATGATTCGTAGGCTCGTCGAGGATAAGCAGGTTCACCGACTCGAGCAGCAGCTTTATCATTGCCAGACGGCTTCTCTCGCCTCCGCTAAGCACTTTCACCTTCTTGTCGGAAGCTTCTCCGCCAAACATGAAGGCTCCCAATATGTCGCGGATCTTTGTCCTGATGTCGCCAACGGCAACTCTGTCGATGGTGTCGAACACCGTGAGGCTCTCGTCGAGAAGCTGAGCCTGATTCTGGGCAAAGTAGCCAATCTGAACGTTATGTCCTATCGTCAGCTTCCCGTCGAAGGGGATTTCGTTCATGATGCATTTCACCAAGGTGGTCTTTCCTTCTCCGTTTTTGCCTACGAAAGCCACTTTTTCTCCGCGCTTGATAGTGAGCGTTACTTTGTCGAAAACAACGTGTGAGCCGTAAGCTTTGCGCACTTCATCACAGATAATGGGGTAGTTTCCGCTCCTTTGCGCGGGACGGAACTTCAGCCTGAGCTGGCTCCTGTCTTCCTCGTCGATTTGAATAGGGACAATCTTCTCCAACTGCTTGATGCGGCTCTGCACTTGTATCGCCTTTGTGGGCTTGTAGCGGAAACGTTCGATAAACTCCTTGATGTCGCTGATTTCCTTCTGCTGGTTTTCGTAAGCCCTGAGCTGTTGCTCGCGACGTTCCTTCCGCAGGGTGACAAATTCGTCGTACTTCACGCGATAGTCATAGATAGTGCCGCAGCTAATCTCGATAGTGCGAGTTGTTACGTTGTTGATGAACGCTCTGTCGTGACTAACGATGATTACTGCCTTTGCGCTACGGGCAAGAAAGTTCTCGAGCCATTGGATAGAGTCAATGTCGAGGTGGTTGGTAGGCTCGTCGAGCAGAAGAACGTCAGGCTTCTGCAGCAGAAGTTTCGCCAACTCGATGCGCATTCTCCATCCTCCGCTGAATTCACTTGTGGGACGGTCCAAATCTTCTTCTTTGAATCCCAATCCCTTGAGGGTCTTTGCCATTTCTGCCTTCTGGCGATAGACTTCTCCCTCATCGTCGTCGGATGTGTTGCCGGCAAACACTTTTTCCGTTTCCTCGCGCACCGAACAAGTGTCGGCAATCTTCATTACCTGAGGAAGATAGCAGATTCGGCAACCGTGAGGCACAGTTACTGTGCCCTCCGTAGGCGTTTGCAGCCCAGCCAGAATGCGAAGCATCGTCGTCTTTCCGGCTCCGTTTTTGCCCACGAGGGCAATTCGGTCTTTGGGATTGATAACGTAGCTGATGCCGGCAAATAGAGGCGTGGCGCCGAATTCTACTTTGAGGTTTTCAACGGAAATCATTTCGGGGTGCAAAATTACACTATTCCTTTTTAAAAAAGAAGAGAGCAGCTGAAAAACATCTTTCTCAAGAGAAATAATCGCCTTATAGGAAGAACAATAGGGAGAAAGCGGCTTTTCTTGTTGAAAAGATTTCATCCTGATTTGGTTTTCGAAAAAATATTTATTATCTTTGCAAGGATGAAATGATTGTCCCAACTCCGCGTATGAAAAAACTCACTCTCCTGCTTGCTTTGCTGGCGCCAATCGTGCTCTTGGCGCAGAACACGGTTCCGCAAACCGACGTCGTCTTCTATGCTCAGCCCAATCATGCCGACTGGCTTTACAAGACGGGCGAGAAGGCAACGGTTGACGTGCAGATTCTTGCCTACGGGATGCCTGCTGCAGGATTGGAGATAAGTTATGAGTTGGGTCCCGACGAGCTGGATGCGGATGAGAAGGGGAGTGTTACAACCAATTCCGAAGGACGCGCCCGCGTCGTTGTCGGCACTATGAAGAAGCCCGGTTTTCGCGACTGCCGTATGTCGGTGACTTTTCACGACAAAGTCTATCGGCATCATGTGAAAGTGGGCTTTTCACCCGACAAGATTGAACCAACCGTTGCGATGCCCAAAGACTTCGAGGCGTTCTGGAACGAAACAAAGGCTGAGGCTGCTAAATGTCCGATGACGGTGGAGCGAACGTATGTTCCCGAGTACAGCAACGATAAGATAGATTGTTGGCTCGTCAAGCTGCAGTGTTATCGTCGCGGGCAATATGTTTACGGCTACCTCACAATGCCGAAAAACGCTCAGCCCAAGTCCTGTCCTGTCGTTTTCAATCCTCCAGGCGCCGGCATCAAGCCTATGGAGCCCTCCAAGACTAACTATTTTGCCGAAAACGGGATTGTTTGCTTCAATATGGAGATTCACGGCATCCGTCCCGATCTGGATGCTGCCACTTACAAGGAGATTTCTGCAGCATTTGGCACCGAAAACAACAGTTATCTAGTAAACGGCATCGACAATCGAGAAAACTACTACATGCGGAAAGTTTATATGGCGTGCGTGAGAGCTCTCGACTACCTCACGTCCCTTCCTGAGTGGGACGGCGTGAACCTTATCGCACAAGGGGGAAGTCAAGGAGGCGCACTTGCGATAGTCACAGCTTCGCTCGACGAGAGGGTAACCCTCTGTGTGGCAAACCATCCAGCCCTCAGCGATATGGAAGGCTATCTGCACGGGAGGGCAGGGGGCTATCCGCATTTGAATCGGCGTTTCAACGAGCAGCTAACGCCCGAGAAAGTCAATACTTTGCGCTATTACGATGTGGTGAACTTTGCGCGCCGACTCTCCATCCCGTGCTATCTCACCTGGGGCTACAACGATAATACCTGCCCCCCGACAACCAGCTATGCCGTCTACAATGTCATCCCTTCGGAAAAAGAGGCGCTCCTGACTCCCGTCAACGAGCATTGGGTTTCTACTGAGACGCGCCTTCTGCAGATGCGTTGGATAAAGGCACATCTCAGATAATCAGTTTGGTATCCCCTTGAGGCGAAAAGCTATCCTGCAGCAGAAGTAAAGCTTCTCTCAAGCCGAAAAGACAAAACACCCTAATTCTCACGGGTGCCAACGATTTGAAGGAAGCCAAAAGAATTATGCGTAGTGCATATTCTTTTTTGGGCAAAGCATATCTCATTTTGGAGAACAAATATCGCGCTATGAAGAAGGGAAAAAATATTTTGGAGAACACATATCGCGATATGGAGAACAAATAATCCGATATGTAGAAAGCATATCTTCTCCTGCCTCATGCACAAGGCTCGCATACTTTTGGGTTTCGGAAAAAATGCTGCTCCCCCGAATGAATTCTCATTTCACCCAGAGGAGCATAGCTTCGATGTCGCAATGTGTGTGCTGCTGACTTATCTCTTCATTAAGGTGCGCGACTGATTACCCTTCTGCATGATGTAGTATCCTGCTGGCGGTGCATCGTGGAGACGTCTTCCACTCAAGTCATAGTAGGAAACGGGAGCGTCAGCTTCAGGCGTGATGTCGTCGGAAATGGACTTGATAGCCGTTTCAAGCTCGGATGCCTGTTCTGTAAAGAACCGAATCTGATCCACTTTGGATTTAGCACGCGAATTGCTGCAATTGAAACGGACGTAAACGTGGTGCAAGCCGGTAGTAGGCGTTATGTCGGCAAAGAGAGTGTACCAGGGCTGGGCTTGATCTAATTCATTCGGCTCGATAACACATGCGGGCGTGCCTTCCATCTTGTCGAAGTAGACTTCAACACTTCGGGTGATGTTGCTTGCTAAAGGCGATATGTCGATGGAAATACTACGCGCGGTTTCTTCTCCAAAGTCCACATTATCATACTTCACCCAGCAGCCATCCGTAACGTTAGCCACACGATTGTTTCCTCTCCCTTCCTCATCGACAACCGATAATCCACTATGATAGTCGAATTTCTCGATTTGGAGTGTGTCGAATCCATTTTTGACAACGTCGCCCAGCACGGCATTAACTGCCGCAGACACAGCAGTTGAGCAACTGAAGGGGTTGGAAGCTGTCTCGGGCGTAGATTTTGTTAGCCAGGCAGAGGCGGTAACTCCCTCTACAGTACGGTTACAGTAGGAATGCATAGCGTTTGTCAAAAGCCAGGCCTTATAGTCAGGCTGGTTCAAATCAAGCACGAAGCGCCGCACATACCTCATCAAGATGCCCTTGAAACCGCACAAATCTCCGTCGTTGTTTTGGCAAGCGGTGATGACCCCCTTTGAGTTGCAGAGGCTGGTTTTTGTATAGCTTACAATCTTTTTTGCATCACGTAGGTATTGTTCGTCTCCATAATGATCGTAGAGAAGACAGGCAGCGCCGAGCATAGTCCCCTGATTGTATGTAGAAGACCATTCGTTTTTTGATTTGACTGTTTCAGTTTCCGGATCCCAAACCACGCTGTCCCAAATCTTTCCCGTAGACATGTTGTTGGTCATAATCTTACGCTGAGCTGAGTAAAGATCACGAGCCTTCTCGAAGTACTCTTCTCCACAACCCGACATTCCAAGATAACAAGCAGCCACTTCGGTTGGACCTGTGCTACATGAGTTTGTTCCATATCTGTCGCCTGAATTCTCAGCCCAGCGCATCATTCCAGTAAAGGGAATGTAGGCTCGTTTGTAGATGACGTCGAAATTCTTCTTGGCTACGTTGGTGTAAGACTTATTGCCTGTGAGCCAACCGAGACGCGCAACAGCAATAATCTGCCACATGACGTCGTCGTTGAAGTCGTGCCCATACCATTTGTAGGCATCTTTGTAAACAAGCTTGTCCCAGCTGTTGCCGACGTGTGTGTTGAAATAGTTATAAACGTAAGTAGCCATTTTGAGGTACTCTTCGTTGCCTGTGCTTTCGTAAGCATCGAGTACGACTTCTAATTGCTCACTCTCGCCCCATCCTCCGTAGCTGAAAGTCCGAGAAGAAGAGCTGATTCTCTTGGCAAACTTCTTCAGATAGTTGTCCACCATCTCGTCTCTCATTGCGGCAGTGAATATAGGTTTCGGTTCTACTTCTTCCATCTTCCATCTCTGGCAGTCGGAGTCGTCGATTTTTTCGCTCCAGACGGGAGTCTCGCCATCTTTTCCTGTCTGCACGGTAAGATATAAAGTGCTGTCGCGAGACATGATATGGAAAATCCCCTCTTCTTCGTCTACGGGGATGAAAACGAGTTTCGAATTGTTCAGAACTCGGTTAAGACGAAGGCTTCCCCCTACCTTTTGGCTGCGAGGAGTAGCGTAGTAACCAGAATAGACACTCTGCAGGGCGAATGCCGAATCGCCGGTATAAACAAGGCTCCACTGCGAGGAAGGTACATCCGTTTCGGTCCACAAAACAATCTCGGCACCAATCTCATACGAAGAGTTCTTGCAGAAAAGAGACTTCGCAGGGAACTTTTGAGACTTGACGCTATAGGTTTTTCCTACTTCCAAGCTGGCTTGAGCCACAAGACAGAAAAGGCAGCAAGTGAGTATGGCAAATGTCTTTTTCATCATATTTTTTGAAAAGGAGATAGTAGAATCTGTGTTGTTGATACCTCTATTTTGATAGTTTTTCTCTGTCAAAGTTTAAAGAACAGCACGATAGCAAGAATAGAAATTACCAATCCGACGTATTGTATGGGGCGCAACTTTTCTTTGAAGAAGAGGACTCCAATCAGCGTCGTGACAAGGATGATGCCCACGTTGTAAAGAGGATAGAACGTGCCTGTATCAAGTGTGAGCAGTCCATTGAGCACGCTTCGGGTACATCCGAGATTTGCCAAGCCCAACGCAACACCCAATCCTACGCTTTTCCACGAGAGTCGGAACGGCTGCTTGATGCTCCTCAGCAGTATGGCAAGCAGCGTCAGCAGCATAGCCATAAGGAAAATGGTGCCAGCAAGAGCATCTAACTGCTGATCGATGACTGCATCGCCTGCAGAGGCATACGTATCTGAAATCCTTTGTTGAACAAACTTGAGGGAGAAGTCGGAAGCGCCGTAGAAAAGGAAGACAACAAACAGGAAAGCCATACCGCCCCGATGCTTTTTTCTATCGACAAGATCCTTTTCCCCTTTTGATGCAGATTTTTCGCCAAGCGAGAACATCAGCATGGCTGTAACTACCAGTATGACGGGAATCCACGACGGTGCGGGTTGAGCCAACAGCAGCCAGCCGCAAATGACTGGCACGATAAGACTTGCACGCGAGGCAGCGGTAGTCAGGGCCATTCCGCTGAGGCTTATGCTGTAGGACATAACAAGAAATCCTGCCATAAAGAAGAATCCCTGCAGCACGGAGAATCCTAACCAGCTTTCAGCGAAAGGATTGACGGGGAAGTCGTTCCTTATCAGCTGTGGAAGGAATGTTACTATCACGGCTGTCAGATAGTTCACAAACACGGCTTGCATAGTGTCGCCTTTCTGGCACAGTTTCAGTATGATGCAGAAGAGCGAGCCGCAAAGTATAGCAATTAGCAAATAAGTCATTTCTTCAGTTTATCAAGTGTTTAGTTTTAGGAAAGAGGGCTTCGTTAGAAACCTTCCTTTCGTTTACTTTGTTGTTACCTCAAGGGTTACAATCGATTTCGCAGGCATCGTAACCGTAATCATAGAAGCGTCTTTCTTGTTCGTCTTGAAGCCTTTGAACGGCTCTGTCTGAACTGAGTTGGGCTTCTCAAAGGTGTTGTGGTCTGCGATATTCTTTGACGTTAGGATGGTGCCGCTAACACTTTTTACCTTAGTTCCTTCCAAATTGACGGTAACTGTCTGTTCCTGAGCAAGGTCGACGTTTGCCAGCGAGACGTGGATAAGTCCCTTGTCGTCGCGAGAAGCTGTTGCCGAGAGGAGGGGCAGCGTGCGAGTGGGTTCTTCCTCGTTGCGCCCTCCGTTGAAACGTTCGTTGGGCACTTGCATGTTGTCGCAAGTGACGTCGAGAGGCAAACTGATGGCATCCTGATGCGGTACGTACATCTTGAAAACGTGGTACGTGGGAGTAAGAACCATCTTTTCGTTGTTGGTTAATATCATCGACTGGAGGACGTTTGCTATCTGCGCGATGTTACACATCTTGACACGCTCGGCGTATTTGTGGAACACGTTGAGGGAGAGCGCTGCCACGAAGGCATCGCGCATGGTGTTCTGCTGGAACAAGTGTCCTGGGATGGTTCCTTCTTCTTCGTCCCACCAGGTTCCCCATTCGTCAACAAGAAGGTCAATTCTCTTGCGTGCATCGTAACGGTCCATGATGTCAATATGTTTTTTCAGCACGGGCTCGATGCCGAGACATTTGCCTAAGCACCAGTAGTAGTCTTCGTCGGAGAATTTGGTAGCCTTTCCTTTGCTTCCGTTCCAGCCAAGCACCGTGTAGTAGTGGAGAGAGAGTGCATGCATGCGGTTTCCGATGTTCTTCATGAGCGTTTCCGTCCAAGTGTAGTCGTAGTCGCTTGCTCCGCTGGCGATTTTATATAAACGGTTGCCGCTGAAGTCTTTGCAGTAGGTTGCGTAACGTCGATACTCGTTGGAGTAATATTCGGGCGTCATGTTTCCTCCGCAGCCCCAGCTTTCGTTGCCAACGCCGATGAACTTCACTTTCCAAGGTTCGTTGCGTCCGTTCTTGTGTCGCAGTTCAGCCATAGGGCCGTCCGAAGCAGTCATGTATTCAACCCATTCGGAAGTCTCGCGCACGGTTCCGCTGCCGATATTCATGGATACATAAGGTTCACACTCAAGAAGTTCGCAGAGGTTGAGGAATTCGTGCGTGCCGAAGCTGTTATCTTCAAGCGTGCCTCCCCAAGTGCTATTCACTTTTGCGGGGCGCTTGTCGCGCGGACCTATTCCGTCCATCCAGTGATAGTCGTCGGCAAAGCATCCTCCTGGCCATCGAAGCACGGGGATGTGAAGATCTTTGAGTGCACCGAGCACATCGTTGCGGTAGCCGTTGGTGTTTGGGATGGGGGAGTCTTCGCCTACCCAGAGGCCTCCGTAGATGCAAGTGCCGAGATGTTCGGCAAACTGCCCGTAGATGTTGCGGCTGATGACGGTTTCGCCTTTTGTTGTTTGCACGTTAACTGTTGCCGTTCGCTCTGTTTTCGCTGCCATCAGCGAAAGGGGCAGCAGCATGCTGAGGATAAGAATTCGTTTCATTGTGATATGCTTAATAGATAATTTTTTTTGGAGAACAAATATCGCCGTATGAAGAAGGGAAAAATTTTTTTGGAGAAGGAATATTTTTATTTCGTCAATACATAATTTGAGGTTGTTTTTGCTTATTCTGATTCGGAAGGCAAATATACGAGTTTTTTCTTTATTTTTCTTTAGGAAGTGGCGTTTTTTCTTTATTTTTGCATCAATTATGAGAAAATCGACAAAAAACCTGCTTTTCTTCCTTGTCGTGCTGCTTGTGTTGGCTTGCGCGGCAGTTGGCGCCGGATACTATTTCGTGTTGAGCCCTTTGGTAAAGAATGCCGAGGAGCACTTTGTGCAGCTGATGCCCAACGCTTCCGTCGAGGAGGTTTCGGCAAAGGTCCAGGAGGCTGCTGGATGCGACGTGAGAGGCTTTCGGCTGCTCTGCCGTCGCTCGTCATCCTTCAAGGCGGGCAACTATGCCATCCGTCAGGGCGATAGTATGCGCGATATTTGGCAGCGACTCGTTGCGGGCAATCAGACTCCCGTGAAGGTGGTGATTCCTGCTGCTCGTACCCTTGACAAAGTGGCGGGAGTGCTGGGAGACAAGCTGATGGCCGACTCTGCTGCCTTCTCGGCAGTCCTTCATCAACCCGAGCAAATGGCTATGCTCATCCCGAATACGTACGAAGTGTATTGGACTGTTTCTCCCGAAGCTTTTGTTCAGCGCATGCAAGCTGAGCACGACAAGTTTTGGAACGAGAAGCGTCTGGCAAAGGCTCGTACTCAAGGACTTACGCCCGATGAGGTTGCCACGCTGGCTTCCATTGTGGATGAAGAGACAGCAAAGGGAAACGAAAAACCCGTTGTGGCAGGACTTTACCTCAACCGCCTGAAACAAGGCATGTTGCTGCAGGCAGATCCTACCGTGAAGTATGCTGTGGGCGATCCTACCCTCAGGCGAATCCTCTTCGAACATTTGAAAGTGGATTCTCCTTATAATACATACGTGCACGCGGGACTTCCTCCAACTCCTATTCGTATTCCTACCGTGCAGTCTTTAGAAGCGGTGCTCAATCCTGCGCAACACAACTATCTGTATATGTGCGCCAAAGAGGATTTTAGCGGCTATCACAACTTTGCTGCTACCTTGTCGGAGCATAGTCGAAACGCGGCACGCTATCAGGCCGCACTCAACGCACGCGGTATCAAATGATACATTTCATCGATAAAGTCAACGATATCTTCTGGGGCTATTTCTTGATAGCCGGACTTATCCTGTGCGCCTTGTGGTTTACCCTCCGCACGAAAGGTGTGCAGTTTACGATGATAAGGGAGATGTTCCGTCTGCTGGGAGAATCTGCCGACAAGCCTGCCGAGAAAACATCTTCGGCTATCGAGAAAGAATCGACACCAGTCGAGAAGGCATCTACGAAAGAAAAGAAAACTCGTTTCCGGCTGAAGGCGGTCGGGCACAAGGGACATATCAGTTCCTTTCAGGCTTTTGCTGTATCGCTTGCTACGCGTGTGGGAACGGGTAATCTGGCAGGAGTAGCGTGTGCTATCGCTGTGGGAGGACCTGGTGCTGTCTTCTGGATGTGGGTGACAGCCCTTCTCGGCTCAGCGACAGCCTTTGTCGAAAGCACGCTGGCGCAACTGTTTAAGATTAAGGGGAAAGATTCCTTTGTCGGCGGGCCCGCCTATTATATGGAGCGGGGCTTGGGAAAACGCTGGATGGGAGTCGTTTTCGCTGTGTTGATAACTCTTACCTTTGGGCTCTCCTACAACTCCGTGCAGAGCAACACGCTCTGTGCTGCATTAGATAGTGCTTTCGGCTGGAATAGGCTTGTCGTAGGACTGATAGTTTGTGCTGTGATGCTGGTGATAATTTTCGGGGGAATACGCCGAATTGCCCGTTTCAGCAGCGCTATCGTGCCGATTATGGCGTTAGGGTATATTACGCTGGCTTTTGTAGTTGTAGCAATAAATATTCATTCGCTGCCACACGTGTTAAAGATGATTTTCGAGGGGGCTTTCGGCTTGCGCCAGGCAGCAGGAGGCCTTGTCGGCTCGGCAATTATGCAAGGAGTGAAGAGAGGGCTCTTCAGCAATGAGGCAGGGGAGGGTTCTGCGCCGAATGCTGCCGCAACAGCGCATACTTCCCATCCTGTGAAGCAAGGGCTCATCCAGGCGCTGGGAGTTTTCACCGATACGTTGGTGATATGCTCTTGCACGGCGTTCATTATTCTCTGTAGTGGCGACACCCTTAATCCTGACGTAGAAGGCGTGCAGCTCACGCAGCATGCTCTTTCCACGCAATTCGGCTCTTTCGGCGTCTACTTTGTGGCAATAGCGCTTCTTTTCTTCGTTTTCAGCAGTCTGATAGGTAATTACTATTATGGTGAGGCAAATCTGCATTTCATGCTGAAAGGACACAAAAGTGAACGTCTCCTTCTAAATATTTTCCGCTGCTGCTCTGCCGGAATGGTTTTGTTTGGGGCTTTAGCAAGTTTGACAACAGTCTGGGCAATAGCAGACTTGTTTATGGCTCTGATGACAACGTTTAACCTGCTTTCGATAGCATTACTTGGGCATTACGCTTTTCGACTATTAGACGACTATCGTTCTCAGAAGAAAGAAGGAAACAAAAGTCCTGTTTTCCGCAAGAGAGAACTCTTCCCCGAAATTAGCGATAAACTGGAAGGTTGGGAATGAAAAGTATTTCTTTTCTGTGGAAATCATGAATCTTCCATTTATAAAAAAAGAGAAGACTGATACTTTAAGATCAGTCTTCTCTTTTGGTTTAAACTTTAATGTGTAACTTTTTGTCGTTTACTTTGTTATTATACGATAGTTACACTTAATCCTTCGGCTTTCCGATAAATTCATGTTCCTCTTTCATATCTATTTCGTTGTGCTTGCTGTCATAGAATTGATATTGAAGCAAAGCGAGAGATTGATTTGGAATAATGCGGATGCCTAATCCATACCTCATTTTCCACTTCATTGCCAACGAAGGAAAACCTTGATTGACGTATGCAGCAACGTAAGGATGGATATGTAGGTCGAAACGCTTTACGTTCAGTTTCTTTACCAGACAATCGATTTTGCTTTCAAGCGTATCGGTGAAAAGGATGGATGCCTTGATTGTGCCCGTGCCGAAGCAGGTAGGGCATGTTTCCTCTACGTCAACGTCCATAGCAGGACGGACTCTTTGGCGCGTGATTTGCATGAGCCCGAACTTACTCAGAGGAAGGATGTTGTGCTTGGCGCGGTCCTTTTTCATATTGGCACACATGCGCTCGTAGAGTTTCTGCCTGTTCTCGGCAGTATCCATATCGATGAAATCAACGATAATGATACCTCCCATGTCTCTGAGCCTAAGTTGGCGAGCCAGTTCGTCAGCAGCGCCGAGGTTTACGTCAATAGCATTCTCTTCTTGGTTGGTATTGCCGCGCGAGCGATTTCCACTGTTGACGTCTACGGCATGCAGCGCTTCTGTATGGTCTATGACAAGATAGGCTCCTCCTTTGTAAGGAACGATACGTCCAAAAGAAGATTTGATTTGTTTTGTCAGCCCGAAATTATCGAAAATGGGTAAGTTCCCGGTGTAGTGTTTTACTATGGCGGCTCTTTCGGGTGCGATGAGGGTGACGTAATCTTTTATCTGTTTGAAGGTGTCCTCGTCGTTGATGTATATGTTTTCGTACGAGGGATTGAACAGATCGCGCAGCATTGCTACAGCCCGGCTCGATTCTTCGTAGATGAGCAAGGGGGCTTTGTCTGCTTTCTGTACACGGTGAATCACGTCGTCCCACTGATTAACAAGGACGTTCAGTTCAGCATCAAGCTCGGCAACGCGTTTGCCTTCGGCGACAGTACGAACAATCACTCCGAAGTTTTTTGGCTTTATGCTCTGAAGCAGTTGCTTGAGTCGGGCGCGTTCTTCGGATGACTTGATTTTGGTTGATACCGACACTTTGTCGGAAAAAGGAACCAGCACGAGAAATCGGCCTGCAAACGAGAGGTCGCAAGTGATGCGTGGTCCTTTTGTGCTTATGGGCTCCTTGGTTACTTGCACCATAATCTCCTGTCCTTGCTGAAGGATGTTGGATATACTGCCCTCCTTCGGCAGTTCAGGGAGGATGGATGCTTTTGAGTAAGGATAGAGTTTCTTTTTGTCGCTAGTTACCTGCTTGAGGTACTTCTGGTAGGAGTTAAATCGACTGCCCAGATCTTGATAGTGAAGGAAAGCTTCTTTTCCTGAACCTACATCAACGAAGCAGGCATTGAGGGCGGGCATTATTTTCTTGACACGTCCCCAATACATGTTGCCCACGGAGTATGACGCCTCGCGTCCCTCGCGCTGGAACTCCACCAGGTCCTTGTCTTCGGTAAGGGCGATGGTTATTTCCTTGGGCTGAACATCGATAAATAGTTCGCTTGTCACTTTCTAACTAACTGATATGGGTTTTCAAATAAAGAGCAAAGAACAAACCTCCAATGGAGCGTATGCTCCGAGAAGTTTGTTCTTTGTTTTGATTCATAAGTGCTTACTTGCTCTTATGTCTGTTCTTGCGCAAACGTTTTTTACGTTTGTGCGTAGACATTTTATGTCTTTTTTTCTTTTTACCGTTTGGCATAGCGTTAATGTTATAGGGTTATCTTATTTATTTCTTCACACCCTGCATGAAAACCTTGGCGGGTTTGAAAGCGGGAATGTTATGCTCGGGAACAACGAGGGTAGTGTTCTTGGAAATATTGCGTGCAGTCTTCTCGGCTCTCTTCTTCAGGATGAAGCTACCGAATCCGCGGAGATAAACATTCTCTTCCTTCATCAAGGATTCTTTTACTACTTCCATGAATGCTTCAACACACTTGAGGGCGTCTGCCTTGTCAACACCAGTCTTTGCAGAGATTTCGTTTACAACTTCTTGCTTTGTCATTTTTTCTAAAATTTTATATGTTCTACAATGTACGTTATTTTTTTGGTCTGCAAATATATAGCTTTTCTCTGATATAAAAAAATATTGGCGTTTTTTTTACAAAAAAATTTTATTTGGAAAGGCTTTGGTATTACTTTTGTGCTGTTTTTCGGGCGTTTTCTTCAAAATATGAGGATTATGCGTAGATTCGGAAAGAGATGGAGGACGTTTCCCATAGGTTAATCAGTTGGTATGAATCGCACAAGCGGGCTCTACCTTGGCGCGAGACTTCAGATCCGTATGCCATTTGGGTGTCGGAGATTATTCTGCAGCAAACCAGAGTGGCGCAAGGATATGATTACTATGTCCGTTTTATGCACGCCTTTCCTTCGGTTGGTGCGCTTGCGGAAGCTGATGAAGATCAAGTGCTTCGCTTGTGGCAAGGATTGGGATACTACAGTCGTGCCCGCAACATGCACGCTGCTGCCAAGCAGATTGTTGCGCAGGGAAGTTTCCCAAGGACGTACGATGCCCTTTTAAATTTAAAAGGAGTAGGGCCTTATACTGCAGCTGCAATCGCTTCTTTCGCATTTGGGCTGCCTCATGCTGTCGTCGACGGCAACGTATGTCGCTTGATGGCGCGTCTGTTTGCCGTTGAGGAGCCGATTGATACCAGCAAGGGAAAGTCGCAAGTGGAAAGCCTTGCGAAGGCGTTGATGCCCGAGGAGCAGTCGGCGCTTTTTAATCAGGCAGTTATGGAATTCGGCGCTTTGCAATGTGTGCCTTCCTCTCCTCGATGCGAAGAGTGTCCTTTGGCTGACAAATGCCTCGCTTTGTCGCAGGGAAGGGTTGAGGCTCTTCCTCGCAAAAGTCATCGCACAAAAGTCACCGAGCGCTATTTTCACTACTTTCTCATCGAAGACGGCGAGAGCCTCTATTTGCGAAAGCGTACCGACGATGATATCTGGCAAGGTTTGTATGAACTGCCGCTGAAGGAAGTCGCTACTCAGGATGCGGAAGAGGAGATGCCTCCCGTGAAGAGTGTGCGTCACGTCCTTTCGCATCAGGTAATACACGCCTCGCTCTATCGTCAGACGGTTGTTCCTCCTCTGCCTCCTCGTGAGGGTTGTCTCGTGGTCCGCTGGAGTGATTTAGACGACTACGCCCTTCCTCGCCTCGTGCAGATTCTTTTGGAATAATCCGTTTTTCCTTCTTCATCTCGCGCGCTTCCTTCTTCAGCGCTCCGTATGTAGAAAGAAAAAGAAATCGTTTTCTCGTAAAAAGAGCCTCAATCTTTTTGTTCTACCCGTAGATTTTACTATCTTTGCACTCAAGAATGATTACAAATCAAACAACCGAAACTATATGTCAGTAAATAAAGTTATTCTGGTCGGAAACGTTGGCACCGACCCTAAAGTCCGTTACTTCGACAAAGGCAGCGCTATCGCCACGTTCCGTATGGCAACCACCGAGCGCGGCTACACTCTTCAAAACGGCACGGAAGTGCCCGAGCGCACCGAATGGCATAATGTTGTCTTCTGGGGGAAGAACGCAGAAATTGTGGAGAAGTATGTTCACAAAGGCGACAAGATGTATGTTGAAGGGAAACTCCGCACGCGCAACTTCGACGATGCGAACGGCATCCAGCGGAGTGTTACGGAAATTGCCGTCGATACGTTTGAGATGATGCCCCGTTCTCAGCAGAGCTCGATGGGCACTTCGGCTCCTCTGCCTGAGGATACAACGGCTGATAATCTGCCTTAACTAAAAGAGCTGCTGAGTGTTGACGCCATTAATCCTTGTCTCTGCTGCGCTGTCGGTAACTGCGCCGTCGGCGGGAGCTATCGTTGCGTTGTGCCTCGTTGTTTTGCTGCTCGTATGTTCGGGATTCGTCTCAGCATCCGAAACGGCTTTCTTCGCACTCTCTCCTTCCGACAAAGCGTTGGTTGAAGAGAGCGACAGCATGCATGACCAAATCATCCAGCGCCTTCTCGGCAACCCCGAGAAGCTGCTCGCCACCATCCTCATCTCAAACAACCTTATCAACGTGACAATTGTTCTGCTGAGCAACTTTGCGTTGATGAACATCTTCCATTTCGGCGCCCCGTGGGTGGAGTTTCTGTGCATCACGGTGCTGCTTACCTTCATCCTTTTGCTTTTCGGCGAGATTTTGCCGAAGCTCTATTCGGCCAGCCGTCCTCTCCATTTCTGCAGGAAAGCGGCTCCCGGCATTTTCGCCCTTACGAAGGTGTTTTCGCCCCTTGCCAATCTGCTGGCGCACTCTTCTGCTCTTGCCGACAAGATTGCCTCCGGGCAGGAAAACCTTTCCGTCGACGACTTGGAGCAAGCGCTTGAACTGACGGATAAAAAGGAGATTTCGGCTGAGCAGAACATTCTGGAGGGCATCATTCGTTTCGGCGACGAGACTGTTCGCGAGGTGATGACTTCCAGGCTCGATATGATGGCGTTGGACGTTGCCGACGACTATTCCGAAGTGTTGCGCCAAGTGGCTGAAAACATCTACTCGCGCATCCCTGTCTACGAAGACACGGTGGACAACATCAAGGGCATACTCTATATTAAGGATTTGCTGCCTCACCTTCACGAGGCGCCCTCCTTTGCCTGGCAGAAGCTGATGCGCCCTCCCGTCTTCGTACCAGATACGAAACAAATCGACGATCTTCTCCGTGAGTTTCAGCGAGATAAGCGTCACATCGCTATCGTTGTCGACGAGTATGGAGGTACTCTCGGGATGGTTACGATGGAGGACATTCTTGAAGAGATAGTAGGGGAGATAAATGACGAATATGACGATGCAGATAAGAGCTATACTCGCCTGAACAACAACACTTACATCTTCGAGGCGAAGACTCTTCTCTCCGATGTCTGCAAGGTGCTTGACATCGACGACGTTACCTTCGACGAAGTATCGGGAGACGCCGATTCGCTGGCAGGACTTCTGCTTGAGCTGAAAGGAGACTTCCCGCGCCTGAACGAAGTTATCCGATATAGGAACTTTTCTTTCGAGGTGCTCGAGATGGACGATCGGCACATAGTGAAGGTTAAAGTGATTGTGCATGCTGTCTGAGCGGGCGTTGTCGGCTGACGGGCTATCGGGATTTGCCGTGTGGCACATCACCGAGTCGGAGGAGGAGTTGCTGAGCCTGCTTCCTTCGGATGTGGATTTTTCCGATATCATGAAGGCGAAGAGCAAGGCGCGTCGTTTGGAGCGACTGGCTGTGCGCGCCCTTCTTGCCCAAACGCTAGGCAGGGAGCATATCATCAATAATCTTCCTTCGGGACGTCCCGTTCTTGTCGACGGCAGTTGGCAGATAAGCGTCTCGCACACATCGGAGTGGGCTGCCCTTGCGTGGAGTAAGCAGCAGGGTGTGGGCATTGACATCGAGCGCCGTTCGAATAGGGTGTTACGGGTGTCGAGCCGGTTTATCAACGAGAGCGAGCGTGAGGCAGCTCAAACGTTTGGCAATCTTACGTCGCCCGAGTACGAACTGCTGATATGGGCAGCAAAAGAGTCGCTGTACAAACTTCTCGACAGACGAGGGCTTGACTTGCTTCACAACGTGCAAGTGATTCCTGATGGAGCCATAAGTGAACGTGGTGCATGCAGTGTTCGTGTCGAAGGGGAAGCAAAGCATTTTCCGCTTCTCTATAGATTTCACCCAGAATATGTCCTTGCCGTAGTCGGCACATCAGTTTCCCAAGTGTAATCTACAAGCAACGTACGAGGGGAATGAGCGATTTCGAAGATGTTGTTTTCTCGCGATTTGTTTTGCGCAACAAATAATTATTTTTGGAGAAGGGAAAATTTTTTTTGGAGAACAAATAAAAATTTTTCCCTTCTTCATATTTTGCGTTGCGTGCTTGAGGCGAAAACCTCCTTTCTCCAGTTTCGGCACGAAAGAGCAAATCAGGTAGAGTAGGGAAGCGAGGCATCCCTTTCATTAAGGGAAGCGACAAAAAAAAGTGTTCAATTCAAACGAAAAGATTTGGAAAAAGCGAAAAGATTCTCTATCTTTGTGGAGTATTATGCGAAATATGTCCCTGCGTTAGCTTGCCGCGCTGGGCAAGACCTTTAATTGTATGCAAATTATGAGAAATTGGCTAGTCTTTTCCTTGCTTGCCCTGTGGGGTATAGCTCTCGCTGCTCAGAAACCTTATGTGTCGGAAGTATGGTGTGCCGACTTGGGTAACGGGCAGTACAAGAATCCTGTGCTCTATGCCGACTATAGCGATCCTGACGTCTGCCGCGTAGGCAACGATTTCTATATGACAGCATCGAGCTTCAACTGCATTCCCGGTCTTCCCATCCTGCACTCGCAAGACCTTGTCAATTGGGAGATTATAGGGCATGCGGTTCCCTGGGCCCTCCATCCGTTCAGCGACGTTAAGCCCCAGCACGGCAACCATATATGGGCTCCCTCTATCCGATATCACGACGGCAGATTCTATATCTTCTGGGGTGACCCTGACGAGGGCGTCTATCAAGTAAGCGCCCAAACCGCCGAGGGCCCTTGGACTGAGCCCGTATTAGTTAAGGAAGGGAAGGGAATTATTGATACGACGCCGCTTTGGGACGATGATGGGCGTGTGTGGATGGTGCATGCATACGCCGGAAGCCGTGCGGGCTTCAAGAGCGTTATCTCCGTGTGCGAACTTAATGCCGATGCGACGAAGGCGATAACTCCCTCTCGCGTGGTGTACGACGGGCACGGCACAGACCCTACGTGCGAAGGGCCGAAGTTTTATAAGAAAGACGGGTACTATTATATTTTCCATCCGGCAGGAGGCGTGCAGACAGGCTGGCAAGTTGTCTTGCGCTCGAAGAACGTGTTTGGACCCTACGAGAAGCGCACGGTGCTGGCTCAGGGAAAGACAAAAGTGAACGGTCCTCATCAAGGTGGATGGGTGACAACTCCAACGGGTGAGGACTGGTTTCTGCACTTCCAGGATGTGGGCCCCCTCGGGCGTATCGTACATCTTCAGCCTATGGAGTGGAAGGAAGGTTGGCCCGTGATAGGTATCGACAAGGATGGAGACGGATGTGGAGACCCTGTGGAGAAGTATCGAAAGCCCAACGTGGGACATCCCGTTGCGGTGTGCAATCCAGTTGAGTCGGATGAGTTCGACGGCACGACGATTGGTCCTCAATGGCAGTGGCAAGGAAACTTCAGCGAGAAATGGCACTATTGCGCAGCCGACAAAGGTTTGCTCCGCCTGTTTGCTTCTCCTGTGCCCGATGATGCCGTGAGTCTCTGGGATGTGAGCAATCTCCTTCTGCAGAAACCGACGGCTCCTGAATTCACTTGCACCACAAAGCTTACGTTCTGTCCTTCAGAGAAATACTTTGGCGAGAGATGCGGGCTTGTTGTGATGGGACTGGATTATGCCGGATTGGTATTGGAGAATACAGCTGAGGGCATCGTGCTGAGCAAGGTTGTTTGCCAAAATGCCGACAAAGGAAAGACGGAAACGGTGGAAGAATCGAAAAAGCTGGCAGAGGCTTCTAACGGCGATAAGACACCTTCTTCAACCGTTTGGCTCCGTTGCAAATACACGCAGAACGGTATGGATGCCAAGAACAAACTTGACCAACATGTGGAGGTGATGTTTTCATACAGTACCGACGGCAAGAAGTTCGTCCCTCTGGGCAAGACTTTTGCTGCTCGGCAAGGGAAATGGATTGGTTGCAAGACGGGAATCTTCTGCAACCGCCCTGCAAAAGAGAAGGTGGATGGAGGATGGTGTGACGTTGATTTCTTCCACGTCTCGAAGAAGTAGGCACTCTAGTTCCGCGATAGTAATGCTTCCAGTTTACAGAAAGGAATAACAATCGTCAACTGAAAATCCAAAAGAGTAATGTTGTTTTCACATCATAAAACTATTTGCCTGATAATGAAAAGAAAGTCATTGTTTATTCTGGCGTTTCTTCTGTTATGCGGAAGTATGGAAACATGGGGCGCAAGTCCTGGATACAAGGATACGATAGTTGTAGCTCGCGATGGTACAGGAGATTACCGTACGCTGACGGAGGCATTTGAGCATTGTCGTGCTTATATGGATTACACCGTCCATATTCTCGTGAAGAAGGGTTTTTATAAGGAGAAGGTAATCGTTCCTTCGTGGCTGGAGAACATTGTTATCGAAGGGGAAGATGTTGAAAACACCATCATCAACTATGATGACCATGCTAACATCAATAATATGGGCACTTTCCGCACATATACCCTGCGAGTTGACGGTAATGCTATCACGTTTCGCAATATAACTATCGAGAACAGTGCTCCACAGATGGGGCAGGCAGTAGCTCTTCATACTGAAGGTGACAGATTGGTGTTTATCGGCTGTCGGATTCTCGGTAATCAAGACACTGTGTTCACGGGGCACGGAGGAGCACGTCTTTACTTCAGCAACTGCTATATAGAAGGTACTACTGACTTCATTTTCGGCCCTGCAACAGCGTGGTTCGAGAATTGTACCATTCATTGCAAACGTGATAGCTACATCACCGCAGCTTCTACTCCTGCTGATGTGAAATATGGCTATGTGTTCAATAAATGTCGTGTCACGTATGCTTCAAATGTTACAAATGTGAAGTTGGGACGCCCTTGGCGCGACTACGCCTACACGCTTTTTATTAACTGTGATTTGGGTGAGTTGATTGCTCCCGTTGGATGGGTTTCGTGGAACGTTCCCCATCCGGAGCAAACCGTAAGGTACGCAGAGTACGGATGCACGGGTTCTTCTGCCCGAACTGAAGATCGTGTGTCTTGGGCACGGCAACTAAGTAAAAAAGAAGCATCTGAAATTACCTTAGAAAAAGTGTTGCTAGGATGGAATCCGCTTGCAAAAGAATTGACTAATAAGTAAATATCACAATAGAGTACACATGAAAAAGATTTGTATCCCCTTTGTCGCTGCGCTACTGTTTGTAGCATGCAACCACACGTCGACAACGTATGAGTTTCCTTTTCAGAATCCTTCGCTCTCTCCCGATGAGCGTGCTGCTGATTTGGTTTCCCGTCTGACGCTGGAACAGAAGACATCCCTCATGATGAACAGTTCCCCTGCAATCCCGGAGTTTGGAATTAAACGCTACGACTGGTGGAGCGAGGCCCTTCACGGCTATGCACGCTCGGGTTTGGCTACCGTCTTCCCGCAGTCGATAGGAATGGCTGCTTCTTTCGACCCTTCGTTGGTGGAAGAAGTTTTCACGGCTGTTTCTGATGAAGCACGTGCCAAAAGTCATCATTTCGCACAAGAGGGCGACGGAGGACTGGGACGTTATCAAGGTTTAACGGTATGGACTCCCAATATCAACATCTTCCGTGATCCCCGTTGGGGACGCGGGCAGGAAACCTATGGCGAAGATCCATTCTTAACATCTGAGATGGGCTTGTCGGTAGTCAGAGGACTCCAAGGTCCGGAGAACAGCAAGTACGATAAGTTGCATGCATGCGCAAAGCATTATGCCGTACATAGTGGGCCCGAGTACGAGAGACACTTTTTCAACGCCGATTCGATTTCGTGGCGCGACTTGAATGAGACATATCTCTATGCCTTTGAACGTCTCGTGAAAGAGGCGCATGTCCACGAAGTTATGTGTGCGTATAATGCTTTCGAGGGACAGCCTTGCTGTAACAGCGATCAGTTGCTGATGCAAATTCTTCGCAATAAATGGGGGTATGACGATGTGGTAGTTTCAGACTGTGGAGCTATCGGTGATTTCTTTTCCCCTAATTATCGAAACCATCGCACTCATCCTGATGCAGCCTCTGCTTCTGCTGATGCTGTACTTTCGGGTACCGACTTGGAGTGCGGAGGAAACTATCGTGCTCTTCCTGCTGCAGTTCAGAAGGGGTTGATTACTGAGGAGCAGATAAACAAGTCACTGCATCGCCTACTGAGAGCTCGTTTCCAATTGGGAGAGATGGATCCAGATAGCCTTGTAGAGTGGACTAAGATACCGATGAGCGTTGTTGCCTCGAAGGAACACGATGCTCTTGCACTTAAGATGGCGCGTGAGACGATGGTGCTGTTGCAGAACAAGGATAATATTCTTCCACTTAATGCTTCCGATTATGTGGGAGGACGTCGTCTTGCCGTGCTGGGACCTAATGCTGCCGATAGTGTTTGCCTGTCGGGTAATTATAACGGAACTCCTCGTCACAGCGTGACAGTTCTCGAGGGTATCACCAAGTATCTTCAGCAACAGGGTGCCGATCCCTCGGTTGTGCTTTATGATAGGGTGAGCGAGTGGGTTTCCCCTGAGAGTTTCGAGAGCCATTTCAACTATTGTTCTTTTAACGGAGAACCTGGCTTCTATGCTACTTATTTCAATACTCCCCAACCCTCAGGTAGGCCTGTGGCTACTGCCCATTACACAGCTCCTTTCCGCCTCTGCACTTCGGGAGGTACCGTGTTTGCGCCAGGAGTGAATCTTGAGCGTTTTTCAGCCGTTTACAAAGCAACTTATCTTGCTCCTATAACGGGAGATGTCGAGGTTCAACTGTTCGTCAATGGTTCTGGTGACGTCGTTGTGAATGATAAGCAGATTTGCAGTTTCCGTGAAGGGCACGGTTCTCGCAAGAAATATGGTGTTTTCCATGCTGAGAAAGGAAAAATGTATGACATTACCATCAACTTCGCGTTTTTCCAGCCTGATGCTCAGCTTAACGTTGATCTTGGCATGAAGCAAGCCTTCTCCGACGAAGCCCTGCTGGCAAGTCTCGAGGGCATTGACGATGTGATATATGTGGGAGGCATCTCTCCTCAGCTCGAAGGCGAGGAGATGAATGTTCATTTCGAAGGTTTCTTCGGAGGAGACAGAACGAGCATTGAACTTCCTGTCGTACAGCGCCACGCTCTTCAGCTGCTCCATGATGCGGGCAAACGAGTAGTCTTTGTCAATTTGTCTGGTTCGGCATTGGCGTTGGAGCCCGAGACAGAGAGTTGCGACGCCATTCTTCAGGCTTGGTACGGAGGACAGAGAGCTGGCACAGCCGTTGCTGATGTGCTCTTCGGTGAATATAATCCTGCTGGTAGGCTTCCCGTTACATTCTATCGCAACGATGCACAACTGGCAGGCTTCGAAGATTATCACATGGCTTCTGGACATACCTATCGCTACACGAAAGCAGATCCTCTCTTCCCGTTTGGTTTTGGCTTGAGCTACACCACTTTTGAGTATGGAGAGGCAGATGCTAATCCCTCGATGAAGACAGGCAGACGCTATCGCATCACCATTCCCATCTCCAACGTGGGTTCCCGCGACGGTGAGGAAGTGGTACAGTTGTACGTTAAGCGTGAAAATGACACCGAAGGCCCCTGCTATTCGTTGCGACAGTTCCGCCGTGTGCCTATCGCAGCGGGTGAGACCGTGAAAGTGCGTTTCAATCTTACGGAGCAGTTCTTCCGTTCCTACGATAATAATTCTGGCTCTCTTGTTACCCTTCCCGGCACCTATCGTATCTATTACGGCTCCTCCTCTTCAGAAGTAGACCTAAAGAATTTCCTTATGGAAGTGAAATGACAGAATCTCAAAAACAATATGATATGAAAAGTTTGAAAAAGATTTGCCTGATGCTGCCAGCCGTTGCGCTGATGCTCATCTCGTGTGTGGCAGACGAAAGTGATATGATTGTTGGTTCGTGGAAAGTGGTGAAAAGCGAAATTCACGGTTCCGATTTCTCGCCTTCCATTGGCGACGTGTTTAACTTCCATACGGGTGGCAACTATTCAGTGATTGAAGCTGACGGTTCCAAGTCGTATGGCATTTGGGAATACCGCAACGAAAACGGGCGTTCGCTCTCTCTCTCTACCGACGATGGTGATGCCAACTATGCAGTTTACGAAATACAAACGCTCACGTCGCAGACGCTTGTGCTGGGTTTCGATTTCGGATTGATGTACGGCACCTACACTCTTGAACGCTTGCTCGACGGGAATTCCCGCGACAGGTAGTGGGCACATTTCTCCTTTTGTGTAGATGGGTGTAGATGTTTATACTCATCTACACTTATTTAATGCAATGGGAATCAGTACCTTCCATCGTAGGGGATAGGAGTGTAGATGGTTTTCGAAAAAAAGTAACGCTTTACCTCATTTTTGCAACTCAGTTGCATTTTTGAATGGCTATCTTTGCAGCAGAATCGAAAATCAGGCAAACGCATCATATGAAGAAGACAGAACGTCTACTTGTTATCATCCTTCTGACAGTAATAGGGACATGCATGCACTTTGTGTGTCACCTCCCGGGCTTCACGCATTGGATGGGAAACATTTTCCCCGTAAACGAGTGTGTATGGGAACACATGAAGATGGTTTTTTACCCTTTGCTGCTGCTTGCCCTCTATCTGTGCATTCGTTCTCGCAGCATTCATCCGTTTGGGGGGCCTGTCGTTGTTGCCTTTCCCGCTATGCTGGCGCAGATTGCCCTTTTCTTCTGCTATTGGCCCTTTTTCCACCATCCCGTACTTCTCCTCGACATCATCATTTATACTTCCGTGATGGTTCTTGCCCTTGTTTGGGGCGAGCGTTTGAGTCGGGTGGCTTGGGTGCGCAAGACTTGGTGGATATGGATACTTGTTGCCGTAGGCGTTATCCTCGCGTTGGGATACCTTACTTGGAATGCTCCCGACTGGTTCATCTTCACTTACACAGAGTAGGTTTAAGCGGGTAGAGCAGAGCGCCTTCCATAGACGATTATTCTCAAAGGAAAAAAAATTTTCCCTTCTTCATCTCGCGCGCTGAAGAAGGAAAAAAATTTTTTTCTTTCTTCATAATGATAGAGGTAAAAGTTAGCAAGTAAATTTACTTGAATCCTGCTGAGTTATGACAAAGAATGGGTCGCCCTCAACCAAATTCTGGAAAAGACGATGCCTTGTAAAAAGTTTCTTCCAGAACAGAAAAGAGAGATTTATTTGGCAATTCTTTTCTGGTTCCCTTCAATGTAGATAGTACCCGAAGGAAGCAGGGAAGGATCGCAGACAACACGTCCCAGCATGTCGACGATGTACTTGGGAGCGTTGCTTCGGCTATCGGTAATAGGCTCAACGCTTGCGGGGACGATACACTTCAGCGTCATATAGTCGATGTCGGGCATCCAGTTGCTTTCGTTGTACAGGCGAATGGTGTTCAATCCAGGCTCTAAGTCAATAAAGGTGCTCCATGAATCGGTGCGCGTCCAACTTCCGCTGTTACAGTTTTTCGATTTGGGTTGTCCGTCGTTGACTTGGAGGAATATTTTCCGGGTATCTTGGCTTGCGAAGTAGATGACAATTTTATACTGGCCTCCTTCTTTGCTCCACACGTTTTGCCATTGTAAATCATTGTTGGCGCGCCTTCCTAACCATCCGACACCTTTTCCGCATGAAAAACCTGAGTCGTTTTTCCAAGAGGCAACATCGTTCTTGCCTACTTTGCTGAAGTCGCTCAGATAGGCTGTCTCAGCCTCGTAACACGTGCGCTCAAGACGCTCTTCGCCTTCCACAAGATAGATGCGAGTGGCATGAGCGGGAATAGTAACGGAGAAAGATGTCGTTGTGCAGTCGCTAAGGTCTTTCTGCTCAAATAAGTCGCGCATCTTGATGGTTCCTGCCAAGTCAATGCTCTCCCATTTCAGTTTTGTTGTGCGTTCATTGTCTGTGGGGTTGTAAAGGGCAACCACACGCTTGGTGCCAAAGAGCTGCTCGAAGTCTTTTACCATCGTGTAAACATGTCCGTCGTAGTAAGCAGGATAAGCCTGAAGATGCAGGCTGTCTTGGTTGATAGCAATCAAGTCGCTATTCGTCATTAGTTTGCGAGCTTGCTCTGACACGTTACTCATATCGCAGCCGATGAGAAGGGGAGAATCCATGATGCACCACATGCCGAAATGCGTTTTGTCTTCCTCTTCCGACATGCCGCGTCCCACTTCCAGCATGTCCATATCGTTATAGTGCCCTTCGCGGCAGAAGGCTGAGAGTGCGATATTCTCGTCGATGATGCCCTTTACGGAAACCCAGTCGTTGTAAATATCTCCTGTCGTGCGCCAAGAGCCTGCAATGTCGTATGCCCATGTTCCAGGGAAAGACCAGCGGCAGATATTCATACGTAAATCGCTTCTTCCTGCCTTTGCCGCTGCTGCACGCATTGCAGCAGCAATGATGCTATATCGCTCTTCTTCATCAGTCACGTAGCCCTCTTCTGTTAATCTGGAGGCGCCGCAGTAGTCCACTTTAATGAAATCGAATCCGCAATCCACAAACCAGAAGTCCATATCCTGCTGTTCGTGTTGCCAAATGCCGCTTCCCATTCCCCAAGGGTCACCCCAAGAAGCCGTGCCCTGAGCTGAAGCACAAGTGTTGTCGCCCGCATCGGTATAGATGCCCGCTTTCAGATTCTTGCTATGGATGTAATCCACAAGGGGCTTAAGCCCGTTAGGGAACTTTTGAGGATGGATAAGGAGATGCCCGTCGGATTCGTCATGATGATAGAAATAGCCATCATCGATGTTGATGTATTGGTAACCAGCATCGGCGAATCCCCTGTTCACACAAGCATTTGCCTGTTGTTTGATGAGGTTTTCATTGATGTTGATTCCGTATGTGTTCCACGAACTCCAGCCCATAGTAGGAGTGAGGAGCGCTTTTTCTTCTTCGGGCTGGGAGTCTTTGATATGAAGGAATTCTTTCCATCCGTCAGCACGCTGAAAACTAAGTTTACTGCCATCGGGAACGTTCAGCATCACATCGTGCAAAGTGCCGAAGTCGGCAACGTGCAAGTCCGTCTCTGGGGGAGTCTCTCCTAATAAAAAGATGTCGGAGAGTTTGTTGCAACCCTCAAATGCGTTATAGCCCACTCTTTTGATAGAGGAGGGGAGGGAGATGCTGTTGGCTGATGATTTATAGAAAGCATCGTGCCCGATTTCATCTACTATGTAAGTTTTGTTGTCGTAGGTGACAGTTTCGGGTATCACGATATCGCCCTTGTAGCCAAAGCGTTTCCCTTCGGGGAAGGTGACGGCGCAAGAAGTGGCGCTTGTCACTTGGTAAGTAATGCTATCGACTGTAAAGATTGATGCACTTTCAGGGAGAGTTGCCTCAGCTGGAGCATCCTTCTGTAAGATGAAAGCCCTGCTGTAGTTGAAGCAGAACTTTTCGTCTGGGTTGTCGGTTAGGGTAAAGGGAATGAGTGCTGTTCTTCTCGTCTCAGCGACAGTTTTGTTGTTATGCACGTGGAAAACATACCACATCTGCCCTTCTTTATCGCAGAAGATATCCCCGTGTCCAGTGCCGTTTAAGCCAAGATGATGTCTTGTCAAGATAGGAGAAGTAACCTTCGTCCAAGGACCTTTGGGAGAGGTTGCATAAGCGTAACCCACAGCATAGTTGATATTGCGATAATCGTTGCAAGAATAAACGAGATAATAGTAGTCTCCGTCCTTGAAAACAGTAGGCCCTTCAGCTACGGCGTAACCGTTAGTGACGTTTTGCCAAGTACCGTAAGCGGCTGAAACACATTGCTTAGCATTTGAAAGAGATTGCCTGTTGTCTGACAGGTCGGCTACGTAGATGGAATTTGAGCCATCCACACGAACATAATAGAGGTATTGTTTCCCATTGTCATCCACGAAGTAGAAAGGGTCTATCATGCTGCTATTAGGGTCTATTGCACCGATTTCCTCCTGTTTGAAAGGCCCGTGAGGGTCGTCGGCATAGGCAATAGCAATCTTCTCATCGGCAGCATAGGCTAATCCAAAGGAAGAGGAATCTTTTACCCTGAAAATCTGAGGAGCCCAGAACTTTGATGAGCCGAACGACTGGCTATTGTGCAATAGGCGCCCGTCTGCGGCAAGTCCTGCCTTTGGAGTCCAATGAACAAGGTCTTCGGAAGTATAAAGAGTGAATCCTCCATCCACTTCACCCGTGCCTGTGAGGTAATACACGCCGTCGTGACAAAAGACGGTAGGATCTGCTAAGCGGATATCGGTTGCTTTAGTTGCCAGGCTCAGGCAAGCAATGAGGAAAAGGATAGTTGTTTTTTTCATGAGTTTTTTTGGAGAACGAATAATTTTTTTTGGAGAAGGAAGCGCGCGAGATGAAGAAAGAATAAATTTTTTTTAGTTAATCAAATTTTTCAGGGCTTGCATTTGCCTGTCAGCACTGTTCCGTCTGTTAGCGTGACGTGAACAATTAGCAAGGGCGACGTTGAGCCGATAGGGGAGAGAACTATGTCGTGCATCGCATCGTCGGCTGCCGTTTTTGCAGCAAGCAGGCTGCCGGACGGGCTGTAAACAACGACTTTCTTTATGGGGCGAGAGGCACGGATGCTAAGCCTTCCTCCTGCTTCGGGGCTGAGGACTACATCTGCGGGTGTCCCATCTTTGCTGCGCAAGTATGCTTGTTCTCCTTCCAGCAAGAGGGTATTGATGGAGAGAGGCACTCCATTGATAGTGGCTCCTTCGTATTGGGCTGCAGTTATGTCAGCAACAAGCTCGTTGAGATAGTGCTCAAGCCAAGTGTAGCCGTCATCGGCAATCTCGTTGGCATCGGAGGAATCGGAGGGCGACAAATCGTGCGCAAACTCCCAGGCGTCGGGAATGCCGTCGGAATCAGAGTCCTTCGGAGCCTGAGTAGAATTATAGGTGCAATAGCCTCCCACATCATCGGGGGTATCGATAATTCCCTTTGTCCCTCCCTTTGAGCCTTCGTAGGTATAAGTACCTTCTTCTGCTTCGTAAGCCACACGGGCATCTTGTGCATCACGGGCAAAGCTGGCTCCAGCGAAGGCCAACACTTTTTCGAAAGCCTGTTCGGCAGTGTGTGTCGGAATGGGCTCGAACTCAAAAGGCTGGTCAGTACGGCATTCCGATAGGCTTTTGCCTGTATTGTTCTTCACTCCCTGAGTGCTCCAGTTGTTGTCGGTGACTGTGGCATTTCCCCACATATAGTTCCCGCTAAGGTAGTAGATGCCGTGATTGGTAGTAACGTTCTTTCCGTTGACGTCGATGACAAAAGACTTTGCGTCTTTGTCCATCTGTACCAGACGGCTCCTCACGCCCTGACTGGTTGCTGGGCCATATTTGTAATAGTTGTTGATGATGTTATACTTTCCTGCTGATTCGCCTCCATAAGTGCTGTTAGAACCCCAGTTGTAAACTACATTGTTGCGATAGTCGACGCGCTCTTCGGTAGTGTTTCCATGCGCATAGTCTAAACCGCTCCGCTGCCAACCGTTCAAACGAGCATTGCGGCTATCGTGGTGTGCCAGCAGATTGTGATGGAACGAAGCGTTTTCTCCTCCCCACAAACCTCCGTAACCATGATTCCCTTTGCCGTGAAGTGAGCAACGGAGCGACTCACTCAAGAGGCACCATTGCATAGTGAAGTTCTGATTGCCGTAGAAGGAGGCACACTCGTCAACAGAAAAGCTCATAGAGCAGTGATCGAGGATGATGTCTTTCCGATATCTTCCCCAAACTGCATCATCTTCGAAGTTTTGGTTCGCATCGCCTGGACGGAAACGGATGTATCGGATGATAACATTGTCAGCCTGAATGCACACGCTGTTGTCTTTCAGACAGATTCCGTCGCCTGGAGCGCTCTGACCTGCAATAGTTAAATCGCCATTTTTAATGTTGAGTCTGCTCTTCAGTTCGATGATGCCGCTCACGCGAAAGAGTATGGTTCGTTTCCCTTTTTGTTCTACACACCAACGCAGTGTGCCGCAGCGTGTCTTGCTGTCGCCCGTACTATTGTCGGCAAGGGAGGTAACAAAATAAACGGTGCCTCCTCTTCCGCCTGTGGTATATCTTCCTCCGCCTTCAGCACCAGGAAAGGCTGGCGTTTCATCGGCGTGGATTGCATGAAGAGGAAATAAGAACAGCAGAAGGATTATTATTGCTTTGTGTGTCTTCATTTGCGAATGGTTTATCGTTGAGAGTGTATGAATGAGTCGTATCTTATTGAGAGGTTTCTTTCTTAATACCAGTCGACGTTGGTTCCGGCAGATGACTTTTGGTCATATTTAAGCGCGTCTGCAAGCATGGAGCTATTAGCACGGATGCTGAAATTGTAGCTGACGTATGGGCTGAGCACTACGCCACACGACATGCTGAAGCAATGGAGGTCACGCGAGATATTAAGTGTAGTGGTTGTAAAGTCGTGATCAATAAAATCCCATCCAGAGGAAAAGTTCATGTTCCATTTGTTGGAGATCTTTACGTTTCCCGAGATGTTGAGGTTCTGAGTAATCTTATATCCGTAGTATCCAGTGCCGTCGTCGCGTTTGTGGAAAGCATTAGGGGAAGTGTTTTCACGAAGCGTCACTCCGTAAGAAAGGGATAGACTCCAAGGTATGTTGAATGCCATGTATCCGTCTTCGTCGTATTCGGCTTTTGCTTTCTCATTGTTTCCTCCTCCTGATCTGTTGGAAAAACGTCCTTTGTCGGGAGCCTTGGGTGCTGATGCATCCGAAGCATCGGCGTTGTCGCCTTCTTCCCCTTCGTCTTTGTCAGACTTGTCTGGATTTAGGAGCTTATTTATCTTCTCTTTCCATTCGTTCCACGAGTTGTTGTTAAAGGTATAGGAGAGGTTCTGGCTCATTCCTGGGAACCTAGGCAGGTGTCCTCTTACCCACATCTCCTGATCATCGCCCGTAATGGCAAGTTTACCACTTGCATCTTCTGTCCATACATATCCGTAAGTAGGCCATGTAGTGTTGAGGCTAAAGGTATAGCTCTTGGTAAATTTCATACGAAGTCGAGTGGTCAAGTTGCTCCAAGGCCTTGTCTTGGCTGCCATATTGTACGACATCGACATTCCTAATTCATCGATGAGGCTTACTTTCCTCACGCCAGTTGAGTCTTTGTCGGTTTTTACCTTCATCTCAACATTATTAGAGAGGTCGACGCTTACAGTCCCCGATTTCCCTTGCCCCACAGTGCCGTACAGAGAGCCGGTGTAGGGCGAATAGTCTACCGTGTGAACTTCGCCGTTGGCGTCGGTATAAGTGTATGACTTCCAGAATCCGTATCGCGAGTCGCTGAAGTCGGGCGACAAAGTATAGCTTACTGATGGTGTCAACACGTGTCTAACCATTTTTACCTTGTCACCTAAGAAAGGCAAAGGAGTGTAGAACCCGTATAGTTTTGTGTTAGCACTAACAGCGAAGTTGTAGTTCCAAACGCGGTTAAAGCCGTAGATGGTGTCCTTCACTGCTGCTCGCCGGCTCTCGTCCCACCTCTGGTCTATATGGTATGTGTACCATCGACTAGTGTAGTTGAACGAGGGCGTGATGTTTATGTATTTAAAAGCGGTGAACGAGGCGCTGATCGGAATAGAGTGCTTCATGCCGTTTTTCCAGTCACGCGTGAGGCTTGTATGAAGGATTTGGTTCTCCTTTGCTGTCACGCTGTTGCTCAGAGTTCCTGTGTAGGTAAGGGCAATTTTTTCGTACCACCGCTCGTTTCCGGCTGCTTTTTTCCGCTTGAAGGGATAGATGCGGCTTAGGGAAATGTTGAGTGAAGGAAGTGTGAGCGACAGTGTGCTGTCGCGCATATTCTGTGCAATATTGAACGAACTGCTTATGTTGAGCTTTTGATCTGGGAAGGAGCGACTGTAACTGATGGATGATGTGCGTTGGCTCTGTGATGTGAGGGTAGGATTGTAAAGGCTCGAGAGGTTTTTCTTCTCATAGTTAGTAGTTGCGTAGTTTACCGAAGCACTGAAATTAGAGTTAGGGTTGGCTTTGGCATCCTGTCGATGACTCCATATGACTTTGAAGTTTTTCGACTCCGTGTAATCAGGCATGTTCTTTTCGCCATTGATGGTTACAAGGTAGTTAATGTTCACGCTGCCTGAGTATTTGTAACGCTTCCTATAGTTACTGAGCGCGTTAACGCCCCACGACCCTTTCGTGAAGATTTCTCCAGTCAATTTCAGGTCCAGATAATCGCTGAAAGCGAAATAATATCCTCCGTCGCGTAGATAGAAGCCTCGTTCCAATTCGTCGCCGTAGGAGGGCATGATGAATCCTGAAGAATATTCGGTTGAAAATGGAAAGAACCCGAAAGGAATAGCCAGCGGCAGAGGTACATCGCAAACCACCAGATAGGCAGGGCCGAACACTACGTCTTTCTGTGGGCGCACCTTGCCTCGTGTCATGTTGAGGTAGAAGTGAGGATTCTCGTGATCTTCGCAAGTAGTGTACTTACCATCCTGTATGTAAAATTCACCGCTTGCTCCCTTCTTTGCGTCGCGGCTTATCATGTATCCTTCGCCTTGAGTGGTAGTGACGTTGTGGATAAATCCCTTGCGCGAGTGGAAGTTATAGCTCATCGTTTGTGCTTCGTAAGGAGTCTCGCCCTCCTTGAAGACGGGACGCCCCGTTTCGTTGCCGAGTGTGTCGCGCTTTCCTTCGGCATACACTTCGCTCTTGTCGATGTTGATGGCAATATGGTCTGCTGTCAGTTCTATTTTCTGATAATTGACTTTTCCGCTTCCATAGAGATAGGCAAAACCGCCTCTCGTCCACACCATACTGTCGGAGGACTCGTAGTGCACAGGGGCGTCGACTACTTCCTTTCGCACGCTGTCGGTAGGCACGCTGTCGGTTGTGAGGCTGTCTGCCGGAATGATAGAAAGACTGTCGCTTGGAGTGGGGGAGAAGGTGCTGTCGGCTGTAGCTGTAGTGTTGCGTGCACGACGCCCTAGTCGCAATCCCTGCGCGTTTGCAGTGTTTGCGACGAGCAACATTAGCATCATGCAGAGGATAACTAAGTCTCTCTTTTTAGCTACGTCCTTCTTCCTATTCATAATAAGAGCGCGTAAAATTACTTCAAACACGCCTTATAGCAATGCTTTGCTGCCGTTTTTTAACTTTTATTTTTCTCATCCAATAGTTCTTGTTGCCGTTTTTACATTTGTTTGGCTATCCGAACAGCTTGTTCCAACGGTCAAACTTCTCTATTCCAGCCTCTCCGAACTTCAGAAGGCTCTTCCGGGCTTCCTCTACGCTTTTCTCATGGTCGAGACGCGTTTTCGAATAGAATTTATCTGCGTAACAAATGACTTTTTCCTCCATACTCACGGGTTGCATGTCGCGATGTGGAAGAGGCCATCGGTTGCTGATGATCTGCTCAAGTGTGAGTCCCGTTCCCGTGTGTCGTTCGCACACGAGCGCGTGCCTCTCATATCCTTCGCTTCGCATCATTTCGGCTCCTATGAACCCGTGACAAATGTATGGCTCGTTTCCCGTGCAGAGAATGGATGGGGCGTTGGTTCGCACAATGCCGATGTCGTGCAACATTGCAGCCTCCCATAGGAAATCCTTGTCGAGACATAGCTCCGGATGTGCATCTGCAATGCGTAGGGCTCGCTCGGCAACGGCTGTGCTGTGGCGAAGAAGCAGTTGCTGCAACTCAGGTTGGCCTACGTAGTACTTTTCTATAATGCGCAAAGGATCCATTTAGCTGAATTCTTTTTTGTCAAAACATTTTCTGATATGGAGAAGGGAAAAATTTTTTTGGAGAACAAATAAATTTTTTTCCCTTCTTCATATGGCGAGATTCCTTCTCGATATTTAACCTTCGGTTTTAGATAGGTTTCGGCTCGGGGAAAAAAATAAATCGGGATTTATTTTGTTCTCCTCTCGCCTTGCACTATCTTTGTCGGAGCAAAGGTAATGATTTTATCCGAATAATTCCCTATGCACCTTTTTTAATTATTGGAAAATGCAGCAACTGTTAGATCATAAGATTTTTGGAATACCCGTTACGGAACCTCTGTTTTTTGTGATAAAGGTCCTCATAATCATCATTGTAGCAAAAATTGCGCTCTTAATCATCCATCGCCTTTTCAAGCGTGCCGATAAGCGAGCCAACCCGATGCTCGACGTCACGGGGAGAAGATACTTCGAGCGCATCTGCAAGTTCATCATTTACGTTATTGCCGTTTCCTCCGTCTTGGTCCTCATTCCCGGTATGGAAAAAATAGGCAACTCGGTGCTGACAAGCGCGGGAATCATCGCTGCGGCAGTAGGCTTGGCAGCGCAGGAAGCGCTTTCGAACTTTATCGGGGGACTTTTCATCATCATCAGCAAGCCTTTCCGCGTGGGCGACTATATCCAGATTGATGCAGAAAACCGAGGCACCGTGCGCGAGATAACTCTGCGCCACACCGTTATCCTCAATCCCGAGAATCGTACCATCATCGTGCCCAATAGCAAAATCAATTCAAACACGATAGTCAACTCCACAGCCATCGACCCAAAGACGTGCGCCTTCGTGGAGATTAACGTCGCTTATACTGTCGATATAGATAAGGCTATGGATGTGATGCGCGATGAAATCATGAAACATCCGCTGCTTATCGATGTGCGCACCGAAGAGGCAAAAGAAAATGGGGAACCGCAAATTAGGATAAAAGTTATCTCCCTCGACGACAGCTCAATACGATTGCGTGCCTGGGCTTGGGCAGCTTCCACTCTCAATGCTTTCGAAATGAAGTGCGATCTTCTGAAGAGCATTAAAGAGCGTTTCGATGCTGAAGGAATAGAAATTCCTTATCCTTACTATAATCAGGTAATTCGCAAAGAGAATTAAGGGAAACTCCTGATAGAGCAGCAAAGGCAATAAGGTCTGTTGATTAGTTTTTCATCAAGCGAAGAGAATATAATCCCGGGCAGAAAGTGTTGGGGGAAGCCTGAAGTTTCACGACAAATTGCTTTTTCGCCTTTCCTCTTTTTGCAGTCAAAAGCTTATCGGGTATAGGAAATTCAATGTTGTAGAATCCGTTCTTCTCGGCACTCTCGTACGAATCAGGAATCGTAATTTCAGCGATAGCTGTCCCGTCTACCAAGAGCGTTGCCTTACGTCCTTTGTCAGCGGTAGTGAATCTGCAAAGTATGCTCAGTCCCTTTTTTACACCTTGATTATTGTAGAGAGTGTATTGAATAAATTCGTTTCGCTTCACATCACGATAACGTTCTGAATTGAAGAGACCTGTTGTGGAATGAGTACCGTAGCTGTATTCGTGTCCCGCTTCGCTTTGCTGTTCCCCTGGAGCCACAAAGTCAAGAGTGCGTTTCAGCAGTTTCTCGTTGGCAGCCTCGCTTGTTGCCATCTCGCTTTTTGCAAAATTTTCCGCTGTCTGCTGATACCAATAGCACATATAGCGAGAATGATGAATGTCGAAGAAGGGGCGCAACTCTAACTGTTTCCATGCATAGGAGGAAACTTCTGGGCGACTGACATCGATGGAAAAGCGCAGTTGCCTAAGGTCTTTGGCGCAGATTTTGCTCAGCACATCCCTACGGTCCCCTATTAACAAAGGAGCTTTGGTGAGGCTCAATGATGTCGCTCTGCTCCCAGGAGCGTGATCCATGCGCCCTTCTCCAGCATACTCGTTATGTAGAGGTTCGAAAGGCAAATTAGTCAGTGCTGCTTCTTCTTGTGAAACGGCAGTCGTCTGAGCTCCCAATAGTATTGGCCCAAACTTGAAGGCGATGTAATCCGTATAATTGGGGCATTCCTCGTATCTGAGTTCCATAGGTAGAAAAACGCGAACCACATCGCCTTCCTTCCAAGAACGATCGATTGTAACATATGATGCTTCGCCTTTTGTTACATCCGTTTTTACAGGTATGCCATTGACAGTAATTAGATATTCTCCTCCAACCCATGCGGGATGGCGTACGGCTAGTTTATAGGTGCCTGCTTTCAGGATTGTAAGGTTTGTGGTTGCTGTATTGGCTGTAGGCAGATCTGGAGCATTCGTATCGATATAAGGGAAAATGGTTTCTTGGCGAATACGGAAAGTCTCATTTTGTAGCTCACTCGGAGTGAAAAGGTTCACATAGAGAATCTCTTCTCCTTCGTGAGTGTAGATAAAATGCCCGTATTTGGAGTGATTTTCCATTCCCGTACCTACGCAGCACCACATGCCTTGATTCACTTGTGAATATATACGGTAGCCTTGTGGACGCAACGTAGTAAAATAGACATATCCTCCCGTGAGGGGATCTTGCGTGGTTAAGATATGATTCCACATCGTATTCTCGTAGAAATCGGCGTACTTGGCATCATGAGTTCTGTCATTCAACATTTCGGAAAGTTTCAACATATTGTTTGAATTACAGCTTTCAGGCCCATCCAGCTGATCGATGTATCGATAGCCTCTATCTGCATGTAGGAAATGTTCGTTCACACTGTTCCCCCCGATGCATACGGTACGGTTGTTAGCCACATCCTCCCAGAAGTTTGTTGCAGCTATACCATAGTTGACAGCCGTAGTGTCATTCTCATAGATGCGTTCAAATCCGATGTATTTTGGCACTTGTGTATTGGCATGCTTGCCATCAAGAAACGTAGTATTCAGCGACTGCATCCCATTCAACATGGTCTTGTGGCTATATTTTTTTGCAGCCTCTAGATATTTGTTTTCACGAAATAACTGATAGGCATCGAGCATGCTCTCGTTCATACCCCCATGTTCCCAATTCAACATTGCTTCCATTTTTTCTGCAGACAATTTTGATATGATATTGACACTCCAGTCTGCTAATTTGTGGAATAGTTCTTTTGCGGTATCGTTCTCGCCATAAATGTAGGCATCGCGTAATCCCGCTAGCAGTTTGTGCTGGCAGTAAAAAGGAACCCAGCCTCCTTTTTTGTTGAAGGCTTCGAGATTGCCGTTATAGAGTTCTTTCCACATCTCGTTGATGGGCTGCCCTCCGATGAAACCATAAAGTCCGTCTGAGTTATTATCAAATACGTTTTGACAGTCTTTCAGAACACTGATCATATAGTCTAATCTCTCTTTCAAAGCGTTCCTCATAGTTACATCGGTGGTTGCTGCATAGGCTAATGACAACGCTGACAAATAGTGACTACCCACATGTCCTTCTAAATTGAAGCTATTATCACCCCAATTAATAAATTTTGGATGTTTATCCTGCCAACCGAAGTAAGGAGAGTCAATATTGTCAGAAAGTCCTGCCTGTCGAATAAATGGTGTTAGTAACCTGTCTACGTCATATCCTAATAGATGCTTGTTGTTAAGTTCTAATGAGGACTTAAAAGGTCCGTCAAGCAACAATACTTCTTTTAAGTCAAAATGCCTCGGATACAACTCGCTCTGCGCTTTTGTTGATGAAGCGAGTGCACAGAGCAAAAAGAAGGTAAATATTATCTTAAATGACTTTGTTCCCATAATGCGTTTCCTAACATTTATTTGTCATGATATTAAGCACCATCTCATCTGTCGCGTTCATTGCCTCAGCTCCGATGCTGGTGAGGTTGTGTATGCTTTTGTCAACGCTGTCGTCAACGATACCTTCTGCAGAGGTTACGCATTTTCCTTCCATTGAAAGCAATGCCGAAAGAACAGCCGTGGAAACTCCAGAGGCGATCTTAAGGGAGCACGAGGGTTTCGCCCCATCGCAAATCATTCCTGTCAAGTTAGCAATCATGTTTTTTACACTTCGGCATACATGCCCATAGTCACCGCCCATTAATAGAGTTATTCCTACACTACTTCCTATGCCAGCTACCACACATCCGCACAGAGCCGACAAACAACCCAGGCTTTGCTTGATGTAGATAGCGGTGAGGTGGCTGAGAGTCAATGCTCGGATGAGTTCCTCTTCGGTGTTTTCGTTCTCTTCGGCAAAGACGGCAACGGGATTAGTGGCGCAGATACCTTGATTACCCGAACCGCTATTGCTCATCACGGGTATCATGGCTCCTCCCATTCGAGCATCACATGCAGAAGCAGTCTTTGCGATGATGTGGCTGAAGATGGAATTTCCAAAAATACCTTTTGAGAGCGGACGATCTATTGTTTTTCCTAAATTATGGCCATAGTTCCCTTTGAGGGCATCGTTGGCTGCACGCATATTGTAGTCACGTGTCAATAAAATGAAGCGTAGTTTTTCCAAAGGGGCTGTCGTGGCGAAATCATACACCATTTGCATGTTGAGTTGGATCTCATCTCTTTCGCATATTTCTATAGAGGAGGATATGTTTTCAGGCACAGTGGAACTTTGGCCTATATATACAAAGCGCGTATGTCCGCCAGAGATAATAGCTGTCGCAGAATCGCCTTTGGACGAGCAACGTACTTCTATATACAGTTTTTCACTAATATTTTCTTTTAGATGAATGGCTATGTGCTTTTCTTGAACGTACTGCTTTCCCTCCTCTAATGCTGAAGGAGTTAGGTCGCGAAGTACCTCAAGTTGATATTCTGACTTCCCAATCAATGCCCCTAAAGATATCGCGATGGGTAGGCCGATCATTCCCGTGCCAGGGATGCCGACGCCCATAGCATTTTTGAGTACGTTGGCGCTTAAGAAGACTTCAATACTATCGGGCCGCCTCCCAAGCTGTTCAGTAGCGCGGGCTGTACACAAAGCAACAGCCATTGGCTCAGTACACCCGATGGCGGGGACTACCTCTTGTTGAATGAGCGCAATGATTCTCTCTGTATCTTCTTTGTCTATCATGGTTTTTCCTTTTTTATAAGGCTCTTTTTGTGGCTAAAAAAGCTTTTGAACTTATTATATGCTTGTTTCCAACTTATCCTGTTTGCAAAGATATCTTTTTTTTCTGATACCAATAAATTGCGTCATGTTTTTCTTGGGAAAATAATATGAAAATCATTTATCTTTGCAGAAAGAATAAAGAAATTTAATACCATGCAAAACAGACTGGAATCTCTTGACGTTCTGCGAGGAATTGACCTATTCTGTCTGGTTGTTCTCGAAGATTTTGTTCATAAACTTGGTGATGCGATAGATGCCTCATGGTATCAGCCCATACTGAATGCCTTTACTCATAAGACATGGGAAGGTTTTTCGCCATGGGACTTAGTGATGCCTTTATTTATGTTTATGGCAGGAGTGACGATCCCCTTTTCGATGGAGAAATATCGTAAAAATAAGCTTGGAGATTCCAAACCAATAAATTCTCTTTCGCGGAAAGCGCTATGGAAGCGTTTGTCAAGGCGTTTTATCTTGCTTTGGCTGCTTGGCATGGCGTGTCAAGGAAACCTCTTGGGGCTTGACCCCAATCGCATCTATTTGTTTTCTAATACTCTCCAAGCTATTGCTGTGGGATATCTTTTCAGCGCTATCATTTTTCTATATACTAGTTGGAAAACGCAGATTGGGATTGCTGTTGTCTTATTGATGACGTTTTGGGCTGCTATGGAATTCATCACCATAGGTGGTTTTGGAGGAGGAAGCTATACCCCACAAGGGAATTTGGCAGAGGGGATTGATCGCATGGTGTTAGGGCGATTCCGTGATGCAGCACGAGTGGAAGATGGGCAGGTCATTTTCTCAAGTTGGTACACTTATACATGGATTCTAAGTAGTCTCAATTTCGTTGTGACTGTATTGTCTGGAGTCCTTACTGGTGAACTATTGAAGAGTTCATTGAGGGGAAGAAAAAAAGTGTGGCTACTGCTGGCAATAGGAGTCGCTATGATTGCACTTGGTTGGATTTGGGGATTTGTGCATCCTGTCATTAAGCATATATGGACTGGTTCAATGGTTCTTGTTAGTTTTGGATTAAGTATGCTTTTGATGGCACTACTTTATAATTGAATAGACGTCCGAGGGCATAAACGCTACTTAACTTTGTTTAAGGTTTATGGCATGAATAGCATCGTAGCTTATTCTGTATCACATATTATTAGCTTCTCCAGTATCAGCCGCTCACTCTTTCATGGTTTTGAGCAATACATCGGTGACTACTATCCAGTATTAGTTCACCTTTCGAATGCAACTATTCTCTTTTTCCTCCTTTATTATATGTACAGAAAAAGAATCTTTTTACGTGTGTAATTGAAAATTAAAACAAATCTTTTTTTTAATCGTTTTAATTAGATTCCAAACCCTAGTGTTTATTTATAAAACTACAAAATGTTATAGTTTAACTCTGAAGTCATAGAGTTAGACAATAAAAAACAATTATTACTAAAAAAAATCTAGGGTAAGTATTAGCCTTTTTTATTTTAGGAAAAAGAGGGAAAGGCATCGGCTATCCCTCTAAAACATTTTAAAGCGAATCAAAATGTGGTGGCATCATAGATAGACTAATTCGTGTGATAAAGAAAGAGCAAGTCCTACGACTTGCTCTTTCTTCTTTGCTTTCATTAGCCACCGAAGTTATCGAAGCTAATCATGCTGGGATCAACACCTAAACTATCGAGAAGGTCGAGAACTGTCTTGGCCATCATTGGAGGACCGCAGAGGTAGTATTCAATGTCTTCGGGTGCCTCATGTTGCTTGAGGTAAGTGTTGCCCATAACAGGAGCCACAAATCCGGGCGTGTATTTGATGCCAGCAGCATCGGCTGCGGGATCGGGACGGTCGAGGGCAAGGTGGAAGTGGAAGTTGGGGAATTCCTTTTCTATTTCGAGGAAATCCTCAAGATAGAATACTTCGTTCAAAGCGCGTGCCCCGTAGAAGTAATGCATCTCGCGATCGGTAGTGTGAAGGGTCTTTGTCATATGCATTATTTGTGCGCGCAACGGTGCCATACCTGCTCCACCACCAACCCAAATCATCTCACGTCCGCTGGTAAAGTTAGGATGGAATTCTCCATAAGGTCCACTCATCACAACTTTGTCGCCTGGTTTCAGCGAGAAGATATAGCTTGAGGCAATACCCGGCATAACGTCCATGAAACCGACTTGTGGTTTGGGCTTAAAGGGAGGAGTGGCAATACGTACTGTAAGCATAATACGGTCGCCTTCAGCTGGATAGTTTGCCATTGAGTAAGCGCGGATAGTAGGCTCAGTGTTTTTGCACTTGAGTGTAAAAAGTCCGAACTTCTCCCAAGCGGGAAGATACTCGTCACCGATAAGTGACTTGTCAATGTCTTTGTCGTAGTCCATCTCATAGGCAGGTATCTTGATTTGGGCATAAGATCCAGGGAGGAAATCCATATGCTCGCCAGGAGGTAGCTGAACGATAAACTCCTTGATAAAGGTAGCCACGTTCTTGTTACTGATAACTTCGCACTCCCATTCCTTGACGCCAAGAACGCTCTCAGGCACCTTTATACCTAAATCGCCTTTAACCTTAACTTGGCAGCCAAGGCGCCAGTGGTCTTGTTGTTGCTTGCGAGTGAAATGACTGACTTCAGAAGGAAGGATTTCACCTCCACCACTTACAACTTGGCATTTGCACTGACCACAAGAGCCTTTTCCACCACAAGCGGAGGGAAGGTGTACTCCGTTAACAGCAAGCGTGTTGAGTAGTGTGCTACCACTTTCTACCTCCATCTCCGTGTCACCATTAATGGCGAGTTTCACAGGGCCAGAGGCAACTAGCTTACTCTTAGCAAAAAGCAGCACAGCTACGAGGACGAGGATGATAGCGAGGAATACTACAATACTCCAAAGAATCAAATTGATATTCATAGTCTGTTTTCCTCCTTTCCATTAAATAGTTAAACCAGAGAAGCACATGAAGGCCATAGCCATGAGGCCGACAGTGATGAACGTAATTCCGAGGCCCTTAAGCGCCTTGGGTACATCGCTGTAAGCCATTTTCTCGCGAATAGCTGCGAGGCATACGATTGCAAGTGCCCAACCGATACCACTACCGAGTGCGTAGGCGATGGAATCGCCTAAGCAGGTAATGGCCTGCGTGTTGCTTGGGTCAAGACCGATGCGCTGCTGCATGAAAAGTGAAGCACCCATGATGGCGCAGTTTACAGCAATGAGAGGAAGGAAGATACCCAAGCTATTATAAAGAGCTGGGGCAAATTTCTCAACAATCATCTCAACAAGCTGAACTATACCGGCAATGACGGCAATAAACAGGATGAATGAGAGGAATGTTAGGTCGACACCAGGGTTGAGAGCGCCTCCCAAAGCGAGCACCTTCGTCTGAAGGAGATAGTTTACGGGGAGGGTTATAAGTTCAACAAAGGTTACGGCTATGCCAAGACCAAAAGCGGTCTTGACGGTTTTCGATACTGCCAGGTAAGAACACATACCCAGGAAGAATGCGAAAATCATATTGTCCACAAAAATGGACCGAACGAACAAACTGAAAAAGTGTTCCATTTTCTACGTTTCTTTTAAGGGTTAGTATTACTGTTCCTGGAGTTGTTTGTTATGGTACCGTTGCCACCAAATGATGCATCCTACTATAATAAGTGCCATCGGAGGCATGAGCATAAGGCCATTGTTGATGTAGCCGTGCTCATAGCACCACTGTGGTATGACTTGGTAGCCGAAAAGGCAACCAGAGCCGAGCAGTTCGCGGAAGAAAGCCACGATGACAAGTATCTTTGCATAACCGAGTCCGTTTCCCAGACCGTCAAGGAGGCTCTCCCAAGGACCATTACTCATGGCAAAAGCCTCAAGGCGTCCCATGAGGATACAGTTCGTAATAATAAGTCCTACGTAAACGGAGAGTTGTACGCTGACATCGTAAGCAAATGCTTTCAGAATTTCACTTACCATAGTAACAAGCGCTGCGCAGACAACCAGCTGGATGATGATGCGGATGCGATTGGGTATGGTGTTGCGAAGGAGAGATATCACTAAATTTGATAGGGCCACGATAATTGTGACGGAAAGTCCCATGACAATGGCTGGTTTCAACTGAGCTGTTACGGCAAGTGCGGAGCAGATACCGAGTACCTGCACAGTAACAGGGTTGTTAGTGCCAAGAGGAGCGATGAATGCTTCTTTATTTTTCTTATTCATATTCTTATCCTCCTATTTAAATTAATTGTTTGATTCATGCTCTTCAGCATGGGCTTCACAACATGCTTTTCCTTCGCAATTCTTTTCACAGGAGCTGCCAAGGAAAGCTGCATAATTCGAAAGAACACCTTGAATCATCTTGCTGACGCCTACAGACGTGAACGTAGCACCACTGAGACCGTCAACTTCAAACGTGGGATTCTTCACATTCCCATTTTTTACCACAGAGAGGGCAACTTCCCCGTCTTTCATGACTGCTTTTCCCTGGAAGGGTTTCTGAAACTTGTCACGGTTTGTGATTTCTGCGCCCAAGCCTGGAGTTTCGCTATCGTGTGAGAAGTCAACGCCGTAGACGGTGTTCTTGTCACTATTCAAAGCAATGTACCCGGAAATGGGTCCCCAGAGTCCTTGCCCTGAGAGAGGGAAGATGTATTTCTTCTCACCGTTGACTTCGGCAATATAGAGAGGACGTTTGGTGGCGATGTCAGAGGTTCCGCACTCAAAAGCACAGTTCTTCTCTTCGGATGCAACGGTGCCGTCGTTGTTAAGAAGTTGTTCGGAAGTAATGTATTTGTCAAAGGCAGATGCTGCATCTTTCTCAAAGATGTTGAGTGATGCGAGAATGTGCTTTTTCTTATCCAAGGCGATGTTATCTTGCTGACGCTGACGCAGCGCGCTTGAAACGAAGGCAAGCAAGAATGCAACGATAATCACAACTATCGAAGCATAGATAAATGTATACGTATTTTTATTAGTATTCATAGTGCCTGATAATTATGGATTATTTACTTTTAGCCACTCGTTTAGCTCTGCGGCTTATGTTGGCTTGATAAACGCAGTGGTCGATGAGCGGAGCGAAGAGGTTCATGAGAAGGATGGCGAGCATCATTCCTTCGGGGTAGCCAGGATTGGCAACACGGATGAGGATAGCCATCACACCGATGAGGAAACCGTATATCCACTTGCCAGTTTCCGTACGAGCGGAGGTTACAGGGTCGGTAGCCATAAACACAGCTCCGAAGGCAAAGCCGCCCAGCACGAGATGTTGATACCAAGGCATCATTGCGACAGCATTGTCTGCCGAGCCACATTTGTTGAAGATGAATGCCATGAGGGCACCTCCTGCGAATACGCTGAAGGTAGTCTTCCAGCTGCTGATGCCTGTTGCTATGAGCAGTATGGCACCGAGTGCGATAGCAATGATGCTTGTCTCACCCACGCTGCCTGGGATGAAGCCCCAAATCATGTTCATGTCGAAGGGAACAGCTCCTGTCGTTGCTGTCTGTCCAAGGGCTGTGGCGCAGGTAAATCCGTCGGGAAGGTCACATCCCAATCCGAGAATCTTGTGATCCATCACCCATACCTTGTCGCCGCTGATGACGCTCGGGTAGGCAAAGAAGATGAACGCGCGTGCAATAAGTGCCACGTTAAAGATGTTCATACCCGTGCCACCGAAAATCTCTTTGGCCAAAATGACAGCAAAGGCGGTTGCCAGAACCAAAATCCACCACGGGGTGGTGATAGGGATGATGAGGGGGATGATGAATCCCGTCACAAGGTATCCCTCGTGGATTTCTTCGCCTTTCCACTGAGCAACGGTGAATTCGATACCCAGACCGACGAGGTAGGAAATGATGATGTTTGGCAGGTAGGCGAGAAGGCCGTAGCCGAATATCTCCCAGAACCCTGTCGTAGCCAGTTCGCCGCCGGCAAGAACGTTCTGATATCCCACGTTGTACATGCCGAAGAGCATAGCAGGGCAAAGGGCGATAACCACAAGAATCATGAGTCGTTTCGAGTCGAACGAGTCGTGGATGTTTACTCCCGACTTGCTTGTCTCGTTAGGCACGAAGAGGAAAGTCTCAAAGCCTTCGAAAAGAGAGCGGAAGGCATGGAACTTGCCACCTTCCATTACGTTTGGCTTTATCTGGTTGACAAAGCGGCGCAGTTGGTAGTTAAATTGTTTCAGTCCCATACTCTTATTCCATTTCTTTGCGCAGCTTGTCGAGTCCTTCGCGGACGATGCGCTGCAGTTCCAGTTTTGATGAATCTACAAACTCACAGAGGGCAAAGTCTTCGGGTGCAACCTCGTAGATGCCCATAGCTTCCATCTTGTCGACGTCGCCGGTGATGATAGCTTTGATAAGGTACTCGGGATAAATGTCCATAGGGAACACCTTGTCGTATTCTCCCGAAGCAATCATGTGTCGTTCTCCTCCCTTGATGCGGGCGTCGATGTCGTACTTGCGCTTGGGGGTGAGGAAGCTGAAGAAGGAACGGCTCACGCTGAAGTGATTGAAGCGTGGAGCCATCCATCCGATAAATTCGTTCACGTCGTCTCCTTCGGGGATGACGGTGAGCATGTTGGCAAATGCCCCGAGCCATCCTTCCATCTTCACGGGAGTGCCCGTGAGCACGTTGCCGTTGATGATGCGGTTGTGACGGTCGATCTTGGCATTGAGCCCGATGATGCTGCTCACCTGTGCTCCCATCACCACTTTGGCATAGCAGGGATGCTCAAGCTGAGTGCCTGCGAGGGCAATGGTGCGCGTGAAGTCGACGGTGCCGTGCTGGAACACGTGTCCGATGAGGATGACGTCTTGAGCAGCTACTGTCCATACGACTTCGCCCTTGTTGACGGGTTTCACGTGATTGATCTGCACTCCAACGTTACCAGCAGGGTGGGGACCCTTGAAAACGGTTATCTCCACGTTGTTGGCTTCGCACAGAGCCTTCGATGTCTGCTTGTTGCTGATGCCTAGGAATGTGGGTGCCAACTTTGCAAGTGCGCTCAAGCCGGCCTGGAAGTCGGCCTCGTGGCCTTGCAGCACTACCTCGAAGTCGGGGGCGAGGGGGGCGCTGTCAAAAGCGCTCACAAACACGGCCTTTGGCGTGTCGTCGGGGTTTGCAACGATGTCGTAGGGACGTTGGCGCACGAAGGCGAACACACCGCTTTCGAGCAGGATCGACTTCACCTGCTCGGCGGAGAGTGAATGTACGCTCTTTACCCCAAAGTCTACAGCCTCCTGCTTAGCGCTGGGGGCAACCTCGATGCTCAGCACCTTGCGGCGTGCACCGCGATTGACGGCGGTAACTGTTCCTGCAACAGGGCTGACGAACTTTATCTCGGGATGCATCTTGTTGACAAACAAGGCATCGCCTGCTTTGACCTCTTGTCCTGCAGAGACAACCACCTTTGGAATGACGCCGGTGAAATCGTCGGGAACCAGCGCGTAGCTGGAAGCCGCTTTCATCTCGACATATTCTTCTTTGGGGGCAGCGCCCTTCAGTTTGATGTCTAAGCCTTTTCGTAATTTAATTACCTCTGGCATAAATAGTTAATAATTATGATGAATGTACTTTTAAATATACTTCCCGTAAAACTTTGCAAAATTAGTAAAATTTCTCTAATAACTCAAAAGAAATGAAGATTTATTCGATTATTTGTTCAAAAAAACTTGTGCGCTCTCGTTTTTGTCGGCGAAGAGGGGAACGCTGAGAGACGGGAGCAACAGACAACGCGCGGCGAAAGGCGTAGAAGATGGAGAGCGGCGTGTTTTGTCGGATTGAAAACATGTGCTCTCCAGAAAAATTTTTTCCTTCTTCAGCGCGCGATATTTGTTCTCCAAAAAATTTTTTCCCTTCTTCATATCGCCGTTTTCTTTGCCCCCAAAAAATCGTTTTCAAAACCATCTGTGGGCAGGCTTTTTTCAGATGATCGCGAAGGTCGGAGAAAAGAGAAAAAGTGCTTTCTTTCCGTCATTTTCACGTTTGCTGACAAAGGCGTACCGAAGCGTGAAATCTTATTAAAAAAGTGGTGTGCGGGTGAAAAAAATCGACAAGGGCGTTGAAAGTTCCTTTTTTTTCTTTATTTTTGCAGATTAATTACTAAAGTGGCTTAAAGTGGGCAAGGCAAACAGACGCTTACGCAACGTGGTAATCATCCTGGGAATGTTGGTGTTCCTGGTGATGTTCCTCGTCAATACCCCCTCCGTGCAGAAGAAGGCTGGGGAGTGGATTGGCAGTATGCTCGAGCGTAAGACGGGAGCTCACGTCGAGGTGGGAGGACTTCGTTGGCATCTGCCTACCGATGTGGTGCTGCGCAACGTCTGTGTGAACGATTTGGAGGGAGATACCTTGCTGGCGGTTGACAGAATGGCTGTGAAGGTGGAGTGGATGCCTCTGCTGCGTGACCGACGGCTGCTCGTGCGCAACGTTCGCCTCTTTAATCCGACTCTTCGCCTCTCCACCGACTCAGTCGGAGGCAAGTCTAACTATCAGTTCCTGCTCGACGCTTTTTCATCCGACTCGGAAAAAGAGACATCGCTCCCCGACATTTGCGTTAACTCCATAGTCATCCGCAATGCCGACATCCGCTACGACGTAAAAAACGAGCCCGACACTCCAGGACAACTCAATCCTAACCATCTGGCTGTTTCCGACTTGTGTGTGCAGGCTTCGCTCAAGAAACTCACTTCCGATTCTTTGAGCGTGGCGCTGAGGAATATGTCATTTGCCGAGCAGTCGGGACTTCAGCTTAAGGATCTTCGCTTCCGTATGGTTGCCAATAGGGAAGGCGCATCTATTTCTGACTTTGTGATCAAGTTGCCAAACTCTGTGCTACACTCCGATCTGCTTCATGCTGATTATCAGATTCCAACTAAAGGCGACTCTTCCAATGTTTTTCTCAATTCTTTGTGTGTTCAAGGTAACGTAAAGGATTCCAAACTGGTGCCTTCCGATCTGGTAGCTGTTTTCCCTGCGCTGAAGGGCGCTAAGACTCCTTTCCTGCTGGATACTCAGTTCAAGACAGACGTCCGGCGCATAGATATTCCCTCTCTTGCTCTCCGGACGGAGCGAAAAGATGTGGATATCTTGCTGAAAGGAAAGTGTGACATACGCGATCCAAAGCGCCCTCATCTGGATGGAACCCTTTCGCGCTGCAACGTTACCGAAAACGGATGGACTGTTATCAACACCCTGCTTTCGTCAATCGATATGATGACATCTTCTGCGTCTGCCGACAAATCCCTTGCCGGAGTGGGGCAGCAGATTGGCAATGCTTTGGGAAATGTCTCTTTGAAAGGCGATTTCGATTTCTCTCCTCAGAGCGCCAGTTTGGATGCTGTGTTGCTAAGTGACGCGGGCGAAATGTCAGTAAAAGGCGTGGCTGACAGCAAAGGAGACATTGATGCCGTTGTGGAAACAAAAGAAGCCGACATGAGACGACTTACGGGGCTTTCCGATTTAGGAATGCTTACGGCTGAGGCTCAAGTGAAGGCAAAGGCGGATTTGTTAAAAGGAAAGCTTTATACTGCCGACTTCAATGCGCAGATTCCTCAAGTACAATACAAAGGATACTCCTATAATCCGATTTCAGCCGAAGGGCGCTTTGATAATGGTAGGGTGATAGCATCGCTCGCAATGAACGATGAAAACGGAGCTGTTGTTGGCAATGTGGATTGGAATCCTTCAGCTGGAAAAGACAATACTGCGTGCAAGATTGATATGGCTGTGAAGGACGTGAATCTGCATGCTCTGCACTTGATCGACTCGCATGAGAATACCCGCACAAGCTTCAAGCTGAGAGGGAATGTGACCTGGAAGGAAATAGAGAATATAGCAGGAACGATATCGGTTGACAGCCTGATTGTTGCCGACGAGAAGGGCCCGTGGCAGGTAAGGAACATCACATTACGTTCTATGCCTGACGAAAGACGGAAAATTTTCACTCTTCGCTCCGACAATACTGAGGGAAATGTCTCAGGCGATTTCTCGTTCGAAGACCTCCCTGTGGCTCTTTGCCGTATGGTAAACCGATACGAGCCTACTCTTGTGAGTGTTTTGTTCCCTCCCAGTCTTCTTAGGAAAGCGGAAAAACCTGCTGACGATGCTAACAACCTGTCGCTCAACTTACAGATGACTGACTTGCAGATGTTTGACAAGTTGTTCGACATACCACTTGTAGCTGTGAGTCCTATTTCTGTAAGCGGTTTTTTGTTTGAGGGTTCCAACAATGTTAATATAGATGTGGAGGCACCGATGGTGTTGCTGGGAGAGGATCGTTATCGAGACGTCAAGGTTGAGTTGTCGAACGAGAAAGGTCCTTTGGAGTTGACTGCAAAAGGAAGAAAGTATACTTCGGTAACATCATTTTTACAGGCTGGGGGAGTCGTGAAAATGGAGGATGACGGAGTTGCGTTGGATTTGGAGTGGAATACGTCAGACGCTTCGCTGTTCTCCGGCTCCGTTGACTTGGATGCAGCTTTCGCAAAAACCCCCGACTATAAGTTGGCGCTCTCCATAAAGGGTAATCCTTCCTCGATGGTGCTCAATAATGCGACTTGGAATCTGTCGCCTTTCAGGGCTGCTATTGATAATGAGTTATACGCCATTTCCGACTTCCTCGTTTCAAGCGGTGATCAATATCTTTCTATTGATGGAACCGTTGATGCGAAGGGTGGAAAAAACAATCCTGACAGCGTGTCTATACTGCTGAAAGATATCAACATTGAAAATCTTGTTTCGATGGCCAAACTGAACGGCATTTCTTTTGGAGGTAGTGCTACGGGTACTGCCCACGCGAAAGCTTTGTTCTCGAAACATCCCAATGTGTCGGCAGACTTGAGCATCCGAGACCTTTCCTTCTGCAATGCTTTGCTGGGGGATGCGCGTGCTGTTGTCGGCTATGACGAAAACGATATCCTGTTCCGTGTTTCGGCTGTGGATACGTCTAAGACAAACAGCAATCACCTTCCGTATACTGTCATTCACGGGAATGCTTCGGTTCAAAACAACAGCTTGGATCTTACCGTCGATGCCGATAGTACGAATCTGGCGTTTGTTTCAGGGCTCTTGCCGGATGTGATGGCTGATGTGAGAGGAAAGGCAAGTGGTAGCTTGCGCATCTCAGGTCCTTTCAATGCGCTTGATATGGAAGGAGATATGTCGACAGGAGGAACGTCGTTCCTGCTTGCTCCAACAGGCGTGCGATACCGTTTTGCCGATGTGATTCGTTTCCGCCCGGGCACGTTGCGTTTCGATAGTATTCAACTGAGAGACATCTATGACAATAGAGTTGACTTTGACGGCATCATAACGCATAAAAAGCTGCAGGACTGGGCTTATGACCTTCACATTAAGGATAATGGCGCTTTGGGATATTATGTTCCTAATACCGGTCAAGATCTTTACTATACTACCATCTTTGCAGACGGTACGGTACATGTTTTTGGTAACGAAACGGACGGTTTGCATGTGGACGTGGATGCCAGAACCTGCAAGAACAGCCTCTTTGCCATCAATTTGGGAAGTCAGGCAGAGGCGGATGGGCAATTCATCTTATTCCGAGATAGGGATGAAGTGGAGGCTTTGCGCCAGCAGAGACAGCAGAGAGAATCGGGAATGTCGCAACTTCAAGAGATACTTCGCTCTCAACGGCAGCGCAGGTCTTCCCGAAGGCAAGGAGAGTCGAACTTCGCAATCGACATTAATGCGAGAATTACTCCCGATGCTACGCTTAAGTTGGTTATGGATGCCTCGACGGACGACCACATACGTGCCTTTGGCTCGGGAGACTTGGATATCCTATTTAATAATAGTGATATTGCGCTACGAGGAATGTACACAATCTCCTATGGTTTTTATGCTCTCAGCATCCAGGATATTATTCACAAGAATTTTGAGATAGTGAATGGATCTACCGTTACCTTTGACGGAGACCCGCTGGAGGCTCGTCTTGATATTACGGCACAGCACACGTTAGGCAGCGTTTCTTTCCGAGATTTAACTTCCGACGCTTCGTCTATGGAGAATGTGCGCGTTAACTGTCTGTTGCGAATAGGGGGAACTCCGGCAAATCCTACGTTGGCGTTTGATTTGGAACTTCCGCAGGGTACTGCAGAACAGAAAGCGCTGTTGCGTTCCTATACGGCTACCGAAGAACAAATGAACCTGCAGTTTGTCTATCTGCTGACGTTGGGACGCTTCTACACCTATGACTATTCTCAAGCAATCGACGGTACCCAAGGAGGCGTAGTGCAGTCGTTGCTTAACTCTACGTTGTCGGGTCAAATCAATACTCTCATTTCCAGCTTTATCCCAACGGATGAATGGACTTTCTCGAGCACAATCAGACAGGATGACAGAATGGGAGCTATCGACGATGAGGATTTGTTAGGGAATATGGAAGTGCAAGGTATGCTTGAGGGGCGTCTTCTTAATAATCGGCTCCTTGTGAACGGCAATTTCGGCTACCGCGACAACCCGATGTATGCTAGCAACTTCATCGGAGACTTCGATGTGCGCTATCTGCTTGTGCCCGGTTCCAACTTGTGGCTGAAAGGATACAACAAAACCAACGATAGGTACTTCTCCCGCACGGCTCTCACCCAACAGGGAATAGGAGTGCTTTATAGCCACGATTTTGATTTTATCATTCCTCCCCGCTCAAGTGCTGCTGCACCCGATTCCATCTCCATTCAAACCGATTCAATACCTTAGTTTATTGCTTATATGAGACAAACCAAACGATACGGAAAGAAAGGACCGAATAATATCTTCGAGTACAGTCCTATCCAAGAAACCACGCTGCTGCCTTTTCTCTTCGAGGTACTTGCTCCGAAGAGCCGTACCGATATAAAGTCGATGCTTGCGCATCATCACGTGAAACTGAACGGAACCGTCATCACCCAGTTTGATACGCCTGTCAAGCCTGAAGATGTAGTTTCGATAAACTTCACTCGGCCCTTTGCCTTCGTGAAGGATGGTCGTCTGCATATCATCTACGAGGACGAATGGCTGATTGTTGTTGAGAAGGCATCGGGGCTCCTTTCCGTCGGACGTGAGGGAAGTGAAGAGAAAACGGCGTGGAGCATCCTTACCAACTACATGAAGCAGAAAGATCCTCGCGCGGGAGCCTTTGTGTGTCACAGACTTGACCAATATACGTCGGGTATTCTCGTTTTTGCCAAAGACGGAAACGTGCAGCGTGAATTGCGTTATCAATGGGACAGATATGTTCGGGAACGTTGCTATTTGGCTGTTGTGGAGGGATGCCCCGAGAATGAGCGCGATGAACTTCGTCATTATCTGATTGAGGATAGCAAAATGAACGTTCGTGTGGCGCACATTAAAAACTCCGCTGAGGGAAATGCTCCGCAGGGAGGCAGGGTAGAGCCAAAGTTGGCCGTCACGCGCTATGCCGTAGAGCAGACAAACGGAAAGTATAGCCTGCTTAACGTGCAGATTTTCACGGGACGAAAGAATCAGATACGCGTGCAGCTTTCAGAAATCGGTTATCCCGTTGCAGGCGACAGGAAATATGGCGCAAAGACGAATCCCTGTGGGCGACTGATGCTTCACAACAGCCGTCTGTCGATTGAACATCCTGTCACGCACGAGATTCTCACGTTCAATCTTCCTGCGCCCAAGTCGTTCTATTCAACATCTCATCCGCAGAATGCTAAGTAACTTGCGCCCCGTTCGATTCGCCCTCCTAAGCGCTTTTGCCCTAATGCTGGCAGCTTGCTCTCCTGCGTCGTCCAAAACCGTTTCTCCCTCTCACGAAGAGGAGTCGGTGACGTTTGTTGAGCAAGATTCGATATGCGTAACAAATCTCCTGAGATGTGTTCTCCAAAAAAATTTTTCCCTTCTTCATACGGATTTTTCCCTTCTCCAAAAATTTTTATTTGTTGCGCAAAATTTCGAGGGCAAGCCTTATGTGGAGAAAACGCTTGAGGTGAATGCTCCCGACGAAAAACTCGTTGTTAACACAAGAGGACTCGACTGCACCACTTTCGTCGACCAGGCTCTGGCGCTTGCCCTTACGGCAGAGAGAGGTGACTCTACATTTGAGTCGTTTTGTCATCAGCTGACTCGACTTCGCTATCACGAAGGGAAAATTGACGGCTATGCTTCGCGCAGGCATTATTTCCTCGATTTGGTTCAGTGTACCAACGACGAAGGAAAGCGGATTCTGCTTCCTGTTGACGACAAGAGAGCCGTTCGGCGCGATGTGACGCTATCGTTTATGAGCACTCATCCCGAAGCTTATCAACAGCTGAGCTCTTCCCCCGAGACGGTTGCTGCAATCCGTGATGTGGAGCAGTCGCTGGGCAATATTAGCGTTTCCCTTTTTCCGAAAACCGACAAGAGCCTTTTTCTGAAGTCTTCCTCCCCGATTCGCGACGGAGATGTTCTCGCGCTTGTCACGCAAGTCAAGGGGCTTGATGTGTCGCATCTCGGCATTGCCTTCTGGAAGGATGGAGAGCTACATATGCTTCACGCATCGTCTGTTGCCAAGCAGGTAATAAGCGACGAACGCACTCTCTACTCTTATCTGCAGGGCAGAAAAAGTTGTCCGGGCATATTAGTTTATCGCATCCAAAGCGAAAAATGACAGGAAGTTTCGAAGCGGGTTAGGGCTAAAAAGCCACTTTGCTTGTAATTTGTTACTTTTTCTCGGCTGTTTCCTTTTCTTTTTGATAAAAAGTGACTATCTTTGCAACTGTTTTTCAGAAAGAGTGTAGAATATGTCGGATTTTACGGCTTCGCTAAATAATTTCTTCAATTCAGTTAATGGTTTCATTTGGGGATGGCCCATGCTTCTGCTGCTGCTAGGAACTCATCTCTTTATGACGCTTCGTCTGCGCTTTCCCCAGCGTCATCTGCTGAAGGGAATCCGCCTTTCTGTCTCGCGCGACAGTCAAGTAAACGGCGATGTGAATCCATTCGCAGCGTTGGCAACTTCTCTTGCCGGGCAGATAGGTACTGGAAACATCGTGGGGGTTGCAACGGCAGTTCTGGCAGGAGGACCCGGAGCGGTGCTCTGGTGCTGGCTGACGGGTATTTTCGGAATGGCAACGAAATATTGCGAAGCGCTGCTTGGAGTGAAGTATCGCGTCCGTACTCACGATGGGCAAATGCTGGGAGGCCCTATGTACGCGTGGGAAAGAGGTTTGGGTCATCGTTGGGTAGGAATCTTGTTTGCCATTTTCACTCTTTTCTGCAGTTTTGGATTGGGAAACGTGTTGCAAGGAAACGCCGTAGCGGAAGTTGTCGGGGAAACCTATCACATTTCCACCTACACCACAGCTGCCGTATTAACCGTTTTCGTGGGGGCAGTGATTCTTTTCGGACTGAAAGGAATCACCGAGGTGTGCTCGAGGCTTGTGCCGTTGATGGCTGCTTTCTATATTCTCGGATGTATTGCCCTGCTTGTGATTAACTGGCATTGGCTTGACGACGCAGTAGTGCTTATCTTTAAGAGTGCCTTTACTCCGCAGGCTATGGGGGGAGGATTTGTCGGAGGATTCATGATTGCTGCGCAGAACGGTGTTTCTCGCGGATTGCTCTCAAACGAAAGCGGATTGGGCTCAGGGCCAATCATCGATGCTTCAGCACGCACTAGAAATCCTGTTCAACAGGCGCTTGTGTCTTCTACCGCTCCCTTCTGGGATACAGTCATCATCTGTGCTCTTACGGGAATCATCCTTGTGAGCAGCATGCTCTCGCTTGGGGAAAATGGAACCGAAGGAGCAAAAATCCTTACCCAGCAGGCATTTTCGGGAATTCCCGTTGTTGGCAGTCATGTGTTGGCTGTCAGTTTGTTTGTGTTTGCTGCCTCCACTATTCTCAGCTGGACTTGCTACGGGGAGAAAATGATACGATACATCATTCGTGGCTCGCAGAAGACTCAAGGTCGCATCATTATGATTTATCGCCTACTGTGGATTGTGTTCACATTCGTCGGGGCTGTTCTTCCGCTGGAGTTAGTATGGAATGTGGGAACAACCGTAATTGCCTTTATGGCTGTCCCTAATCTTCTTTCCATCTTGTTGCTTTCGAGGGTAATTGTGCGGGAAACGCGCCATTATCTGTGGGAAAATCATCTGGATGAGGTGATGACAGAAGAGCCCCCGTTGGAAGATGAGATAGCTGCATCGAGAAAGAAGAAAGGCTGACAGAGTAGGAATAATACAAAAGAGCAAAAGGAACTTTTAGAATAGTCAGATTAGGCTACTCCTTATTTAATATAGAAAGCCAGCAGCAAAAAGATGCCGCTGGCTTTGTTGTTAATGAATTGCGCCAAGCTGCTTTGCCCTTTCAAGGTCGGGTTAACAAGCAAGCATTGCGTTCTTCTAGCATTTGTCTCGTCTTAGCGCGTGAAAATCAGCGAAACCGTTGCGTCGATAGGAAGGAAGCTTAAGTCGATGGTAGTGATGTACTTGATGATGATGCTTACTACCTCGTTTGCCGAAAGGCCTAGTTCCATGCGCTTGTCTGTCAGCTCAAGGATATCGCAAGGCAACTGGATGTTGTCGATAGGCAGATTTTGGCCCTTGAGAACCATCGTGAGGGATTTTCCGTCTTCGCTAACCTCATAGTGGCAGGCGTCGTTTCCTCCAACGTTAAGCACACCGTTTTCTTCAAAAGTGAATGTGACGCTACCGAAAATGGAACGGAGAGTTCTGTCGTTGATAGGAGTTTTCTCTTTGTCCTTTTTAGGGCCAAGTCTGTAGGCAGCAGTTGCCTGAGTAAGAGTCCATGTTCCCTCGATGGTTGCAATGACTTCTTTCTGCGGATCTTCTTTCTGGCAGGAGCAGTTAAGCATACCGGAGAGGAAGAATAATACGGTGGTAAACAATAAACTGATCTTTTTCATCATAACATATGGTTTAGTTAATTTGACATAAAGTCTATTTCATTCAGCAAAGTTAGTGCTTTTTTATTGAAAAGGAATTATTCCTTCTCCAAAAAAGTTTTTTCTTTCTTCAAAAAAATTTTTCCCTTCTTCAGCGCGCGAGATTCCTTCTCCATAATTTCGGGCACTCAGACACACTTCTCGGCTTCGTTTAGAAGTGCTTTCAGATGACTCTCGATGGCTTCGGCTGTAGGATAGCAGCGGAGCAGGGAAGAGAGTTCCTTTTTGTCGCTTTCGTCAACCCATGCAGAGATGTTCTTTCGCAGCGCATCGATATCCTCGGGCAGGAGGAGTGACGTCTGATGGCTGTCGTGCAAATGGATGAACTCAGCGAGCCGGTCGTTAATCATCTCTGCCTGAAACTCAGCACGTTAGTATGCCCTTGCGAAAAGCACGCGTCGTGCGCTGGGCTTGCCTGTGAGCATGTCGACGCCGGGCTCTTTTTCCATCACGCAAGCGGGATAGTTCTCATCGTCGAAGGGCAAGCAGCGGATGGTAGCCTTCGTCTCGTCCTTGATGCGCTCTTCCGTCTCTGCGGTACCGTCCCAATGGGCAAGAATGAAGCCTCCTTTTTCAATCTCAACCTTGAACTCTTCCCAAGTGTCGACGGTCTTGCACCATCCGTTGCGCTGGGTAAGGGCTTTCTTGAAGATGTTCTCCTGAATGTCGTCGAGAAGTTTCTGAACGTGCTCTTCGATGCCTTCGATGCTGACGGTCTCTTTCTCGAGTGTGTCGCGACGCATAACCTCCATCGTTCCGTTCTCAAGGTCGCGTGCTCCCAGCACAAGTCTGACGGGCACGCCGCGCAGCTCATAGTCGGCAAACTTGAATCCAGGGCGTTTGTTGTCGGCATTGTCGTACTTGACGCTGATGCCCATTTCGCGCAGTTTGTTGACGATAGGTTCCACTCGGGCGTCGATAGCCGAGAGCTGCTCGTCGTTCTTGTAGATAGGCACGATGACAACCTGTATGGGGGCAAGCTTCGGAGGAAGGACAAGCCCGTTGTCGTCGCTGTGAACCATGATGAGGGCGCCCATGAGCCTTGTGCTCACGCCCCAGCTTGTGGCCCACACGTAGTCGTTCTTCCCCTCTTTGTCGGTGAACTGTACGTCGAAGGCTTTGGCAAAGTTCTGTCCCAGGAAGTGGCTCGTACCGCTCTGAAGGGCTTTGCCGTCTTGCATCATCGCCTCAATGGTATAAGTATCGAGAGCTCCTGCGAAACGTTCCGTTGCGCTCTTCACTCCTTTTATTACAGGCACAGCCATATACTTTTCAGCAAACTCACCATACACGTGGAGCATGCGCTGGGCCTCTTCCTCAGCTTCCTGGCGGGTGGCGTGCGCTGTGTGTCCCTCCTGCCACAGGAATTCGCTTGTGCGGAGGAACGGGCGGGTGCGCATCTCCCAACGCATAACGTTTGCCCATTGGTTGACAAGAATAGGCAAGTCGCGATAGGAGTGAATCCAGTTCTTATAGGTGTTCCAGATAATCGTCTCCGACGTGGGGCGAATGATGAGCTCCTCTTCAAGTTTTGCAGCGGGGTCAACAACCACTCCGCTGCGGTCTTCGTTGGTTTTCAGACGATAGTGGGTGACGACGGCGCACTCCTTAGCAAATCCCTCCACATGCTCTGCCTCGCGGCTGAGGAAGGACTTGGGGATAAGGAGAGGGAAATAGGCGTTCTGATGCCCTGTTGCCTTGAACATATCGTCAAGCTGACGCTGAATTTTCTCCCAAATTGCGTAGCCGTAAGGTTTGATAACCATACAGCCGCGTACTGCCGACTGCTCGGCAAGGTCTGCTTTCACAACGAGATCGTTATACCACTGTGAGTAATTCTCACTTCGTTTGGTAAGTTGTTTAAGTTCTGCCATATATGATTTTTTTGTTCTAAGCGTTGAAAAAAGGATTGTTTTGACGCTGCAAATGTACGACATTTTTTACGAAAAATGTAAAAAAAATAGCAAAAAGCGTTTTTACTTTCAAAAAGATATTTTACTTTTGTCCTCAGATTGAAAAGTAACGTTTGTATTCATATAATTAAATTAGGAAAAAATGAAAGCAAAAAGTATTCTTACTCTTGGTTTGTGCGCAACACTTATGTTGTCGGGTTGCGACATGTCTAAAACCGCTTCTGGTTCTCTCATCGGTACCGCTGCTGGTGGTCTTTTGGGTGCTGCTGTTGGTTACTATACCGGTAATACAGCCGTTGGCGCTGCTGTAGGTGCTACCGTTGGTGCTGGTGCTGGTGCTCTTATCGGTCACAAGATGGATAAGGCTGCCGAAGCTGCCGCTCAGGTTGAAGGAGCAGACGTAGAGAAAGTAAAGGACGCTAACGGTCTTGAGGCTGTTAAGGTTACTTTCGACAGCGGTCTTCTCTTCGCAACTGGAAAGAGCGACCTCAGCTCAGGCGCAAAGGCTTCTCTGACGAAGTTCGCAGGCGTGCTGAAGGAGTATAGCGATGCCGACGTTGCCGTTCAGGGCTACACCGACAATCAGGGCTGGCGTAACAGCACAGCAGAGCAGAGCGTACAGAAGAACCTCACCCTCAGCCAGCAGCGTGCTGACGCCGTTAGCTCTTACCTGAAGGCTCAGGGCGTTTCTGCTGATCAGATTGCAAGCTCAACCGGTTTCGGTGAGAGCAATCCTGTTGCTGACAACAGCACCGCTGAAGGAAAGGCACAGAACCGCCGCGTGGAGGTTTACCTCTATGCTAGCGAAGAGATGATCAAGGCTGCCGAGGCTGGCACTCTGAAATAATCTCGTAGCTTAATGAATGAAAATGCGGGTTACGGCCCGCATTTTTTTTCTGATTACATTCTGTTTCGCTGCCTCCTGAAAGATTGACGTCTGCTGCCAAGATAAATAAAGTATGCAAACGTCCGTTTTCGATAGGAATCTTTTGACAATTAATTACTAGGACCTGGTAATCCAATATGCTGACATTCCCGCAAGAAGACATAGAAGTCTTTCGACAGTTCATACGCGAAGGTTCCTTCTTCGCCCTCACTTGCCACACTAATCCCGACGGCGACGCCCTCGGCTCAACGCTCGCTTTGGCTAACTGGCTGCGGCAGATGGGCAAGGAGGCCGTCGTGATAGTTCCCGACATGTATCCCGATTTCCTTCAATGGCTTCCGGGAGCACAAGATGCCGTGCGTGCCGACAAGTATCCCGATAAGGCGAAGCTCACCCTCTCGCTTGCCGACGTTGTCCTCTGCATGGATTACAACACACCCTCTCGCACCGAGCAGCTTGAGCCGTTCATACGTGAGTCGAAAGGCAAGAAAGTCCTCATCGACCATCATCTTGACCCCGAACCCTTCTGCGACGTCTCATTCAGCGCTCCTTCTGCTTCATCAACGGCAGAAATCGTCTTCTCTCTCATCGAACAGATGGAGGGAGCCTCGCTGCTTACTTTCGAGGCAGCCGAGTGTCTCTACTGCGGCATGATGACCGACACAGGAGCCTTCACTTATAACAGCTCGCGCCCCGAGGTGTATGCTATCATCAGCCGGCTGCTTGCTCTCCGCATCGATAAGGACAAAATCTACCGTCGTGTCTATCACAACTACTCCGAAGGGCGCCTGCGTCTCATCGGCTATTCCTTATATGAAAAGATGCGCGTCTATCCCGAGCAGAAGGCCGCCCTTATCTATCTTTCGAAAGCCGAAATGGCAAAGTTTCAATATGTTAAAGGCGACACAGAGGGACTTGTCAACATGCCGCTTCAGATGAAGGGCATTGTGCTCTCATGCTTCCTGCGCGAGGATACTGAAAAGTCATCCATACGCGTTTCGCTTCGTTCTGTCGGCAACTTCCCTTGCAATCGTTTTGCCGAGCAGTATTGGAGTGGAGGAGGGCACCTGAATGCTTCGGGAGGCTCTTTCGACGGCTCTCTCGACGATGCTGTCGCCCATTTCGAGGAGGCGCTGAAGGAGTTCAAGCCATAATGGTTTACACAAAAAGGAGGCCTGCCTTTTTGAATGGCTGCTCTTCTGTCATTCGAAAATGTAGAACGAAGTTATTTGTAACAAAGCGGAAGAGCCCCAGGCTCTTCCGCTTGCTGTTTCTGCTAATGCGCATATTTCCAATTAGAAACGTCTTGTGATGAGAGGGATAACCTCAAAGAAAAAATGAGCATAAAGAGCCTTCCCTCCTTTGCATATTTTTAAGTAGAAGAGATAGCGATTTTTGGAGAACAAATATCGCGATATGAAGAAGGGAAAATTTTTTTTGAAGAAGGGAAAAAATTTTTTGGAGAAGGAATAATTATTTTTGGAGAAGGAAAAAAACTATATCCTTTTTCTTAAATCGGTTTCTTCTTTACCACACGATTTCATCAGGCTTCGCCTCGGAAACAAAAATAAACTTAATTTATTTTGTTCTTCACTCGGCTTGCACTATCTTTGCCTTTTGAAATAGGATAAGAAAATGTAACATGAAGAAATACTATTCTCTGGCAATGATTCTGTTGCTCGGTGCTGTCGCTTTACAGCTTGCCGGGTGCAGAGACTACGAGACCTATGCCGAACAGAAAGAAAAAGAACGCAAGTATATCCAGTCGTTCCTCGACGACGGAGGAATCGACGGGCGCGAGATAAAAGTCATCTCCTACGCCGACTTTTGTGCGCAGGACAGCACTACCGACGCTTCGAAAAACGAATACGTCCTTTTCGAGGACAAGGGTGTCTATATGCAGATTATCCGCAAGGGCGAGGGGCGTGCTCAAAAGAAAGGGGAGAACCGCAACTATCTCTGCCGCTATATTGAATACAGCCTTGCCGACGCCGATACCACATCGGGAAACTTATATTCTACTGCGCCCGACAAGTTTATCTGCAAGCGCACAGGAGATAGCTACAGCGCCTCTTTCACCTACGGATATATGTATGCTACATACGGGAGCGCTGTGCCTACGGGATGGTTGGTGGCTATGCCTTACCTCACTCCCGGACGCCCCAACGACAAGGGGGCGAAGGTGCGTCTGATAGTTCCACACAGCGAAGGAACGTCGACTGCTGCGCAGCATGTCAAACCTTATTATTATGAAATTACCCTCCTGCCGGAACCGTAGGAGGACAATAGATTCGAAATCATAACTAACTAATCATTATGTCTCTCATAAAGTCTATATCAGGAATACGAGGCACCATCGGCGGTGGTGCGGGTGAAGGGTTGAATCCCTTGGATATCACAAAGTTTACGGCAGCATACGCAACACTGCTGAAGCGACGCGCTCCACAAGGGCACGTCGTCGTAGGGCGCGATGCGCGCATATCAGGCGAAATGGTGCGCAACTGCGTGTGCGGAACCTTGATGGGAATGGGCTACGACGTCCTCGATATCGGGTTGGCAACGACGCCCACAACGGAACTTGCCGTTACGATGAGCAAAGCTGTCGGCGGTATCATATTGACTGCCAGCCACAACCCGCGTCATTGGAATGCGCTGAAGCTGCTGAATGAAAAGGGCGAATTCCTGAATGCAGCCGAAGGGGCAGAGGTGCTCTCAATAGCAGAGCAGGAGGCCTTCTCGTTTGCCGATGTGGACAATCTGGGGAAGTATTCTCAAGACTTCTCATACGGGCAGCGACATATCGACGCCGTGCTGGCTCTTGAGCTGGTTGACGTTGCAGCCATCCGCAACGCGCATTTCCACGTGGCTATCGACGCCGTGAATTCCGTGGGCGGTATCATTCTGCCTTCGCTGCTTGAGCAACTGGGCGTGGAGCGTGTGGAGAAGCTCTACTGCGAGCCTACGGGCGATTTCCAGCACAACCCCGAACCTCTTGAGAAGAACCTCGGTGACATCATGTCTCTGATGAGCCACAGCGATTGCAACGTTGCCTTTGTTGTCGACCCTGATGTGGACCGTTTGGCAATTATTGACGAAAACGGGAAGATGTATGGCGAGGAATATACGTTGGTGACTGTTGCCGATTATGTCCTCCAGCGTACTCCGGGAAACACCGTAAGCAACCTAAGCAGCACACGCGCCCTGAGAGATGTGACGCAGGCGTACGGTTATGCCTACAACGCATCGGCGGTAGGGGAGGTGAATGTCGTTGCCAAGATGAAAGAGACAGGCGCCGTTATCGGCGGCGAAGGAAATGGAGGAGTCATCTATCCCGCAAGCCATTATGGACGCGACGCCCTTGTCGGCATCGCCCTCTTCCTCAGCTATCTGGCAAAGAAAGGATGTACCGTCAGCGAGTTGCGCAGGACCTATCCAGCATACAGCATTGCTAAAAACCGCATCGACCTCACGCCAGACACGGATGTGGATGCCGTTCTCGCCCGTGTTAAAGGTATCTACTCGTCTGAGCAATATAAGGCGCAGGGCGTTGAGATTACCGATATAGACGGAGTGAAAATCGACTTCCCCGACCGTTGGGTACATCTGCGCAAAAGCAACACCGAGCCTATCATTCGTGTGTATAGCGAGGCAAAGACGATGACAGACGCAAATGCTATCGGGGAAGACGTGATGAAAGAGGTGCTCAACTTGGTGAAATAGTCTTTTCCTGAGGAAATGAAACGTCTGTCCTGCGCACTTTATTGTCTGCTTCTGCTGGCTATTGCTCCTTTGTGGGCTCAGCCGGCAGAAGGCTATTATAGTAGCGCGAACGGACTGAAAGATGCAGAGTTAAAGACAGCGCTGCATAGCATTATTAGGGAGCATACCGAATTGTCATACAATGACTTGTGGACTGCATTCCGAAAGACAGACTGCCGTCCCGACGGGTTTGTCTGGGACATGTATTCAAGCGCGACAAACTACATCTTCGGCACAAACCAAGACAAAGGAAGTCACTCCAAAGAGGGTCAGACCTACAATCGTGAGCATTCTTTTCCCAAAAGTTGGTTTGGAGGGAAGGTTACGCCTATGTACACCGACCTTTTCCATTTAGTGCCTACCGACAGCTACGTTAACCAGATGCGCGACAACTATCCCTTGGGCGATGTGAAGACAGCCACCTATACCTCTCAGGGGGAATTCAGCAAATTGGGCGTTTGTGCCGACACGGGATATAGCGGGGTTGTGTTTGAGCCTGCGGATGAGTATAAGGGCGATTTCGCGAGAATCTATTTCTATATGGCGACTTGCTATGAGGATGTCAACAAGAGTTGGTACCACAACGCTGTGGCTTCCGATATCCTCGACCCTACGGGATACTATCAGTTCTATCAGCCTTGGTATGTGCAAGTCTTGCTGAAATGGCATCGCGCAGATCCTGTAAGCCAGAAGGAGATTGATCGTAACAATGCAGTCGATTCTCTTCAGCACAACAGAAACCCGTTTGTTGACTATCCCGCTTTGGTTGATTATATCTGGGGAGAATATGTTGGCAATCCTGTGGATTGTCAGGCTCTGCAGCTCTATAGCCACGACTATGACGGAGCTATCAGCGGGATGCCTTCTCCTCGGAGCGACAAACTGGAACTGCTGGAGATTTATGACTTGAGTGGCAGGCTTGTCAAGAGCTTCTCGCGTGGAATTTATATTGTTGTCTATCGTGACAAGGAGGGAAATCTGATTTATGTCAAAGAGTGCAGAGAATAAGAAAACGAATGCAGCGCGTTTGCTCGATCAGCAGAAGGTGAACTACACGCTCGTCTCGTACGAAGTAGATGAAAATGACTTAAGCGCTCAGAGCGTGGCAAGCAAGCTTGGAGAACCGTTGGAGCAGGTTTTCAAGACGATAGTGCTACAAGGCGACAAGTCGGGCTACTTTGTCTGCGTGGTACCGGGAGAGAGTGAAATCGACCTGAAGCTTGCTGCCAAAGTGTCGGGAAACAAGAGTTGTGCGCTCATTCCCATGAAGGAACTGCTTCCGCTTACGGGATATATCCGCGGGGGCTGTTCTCCTGTTGGCATGAAGAAGCATTTCCCCACGTTCTTTCACGAAACGTGCCTGAATTATCCCTACATCTTTGTCAGCGCGGGAGTCAGAGGCTTGCAGTTTCGCATCTCTCCGCAAGATTTGCTGCGTGTGACACGCGCCACCACAGCCAAACTCATATTAGAATAAGCCATTCGAACGTATAAGCCCTCGTTTTGCCCTGATGTGAGGCAAAAGAGGCAAGAAAGCGTCGTTTAGTCGTCGGCAAACAAGTCGGCGATGATGCCATCCGAGACGAAAAGTGCCTCTGGAGAGAGTGTGAGGTACCCTTCTTCCGAAAGGCGAAGGCGCTGAGAATGAATGTATGGCTGCGCTTTGTCAATCAGATAGTTCAGTCGCTTCTCCCCGAAGAGATTCCCGACTTCTTCGAGGCATGCTCCCTTTGCGGTGCGTAGCCGAGTCATAATGTACTCATCGTATTTGTCTTCCGCGGAGAGGATTTCGGTTGTGAAGCAAGCGTTGTCTCCTTCCCGAGTGAAATCTTTCGTTTCCACATAGCGCTTTATGTCGCCTGCGTTCCATCTTCGGGAGAAACCGTTGTAGGAGTGCGCCCCGGGCCCTATTCCGAGGTAGGGGACACTGCTCCAGTAGCTGCTGTTGTGCTTTGCGTGATGTCCCGGCAGGGCAAAGTTTGAGATTTCGTAATGTTGATATCCGGCCTTCAGCAGCTCGTTGCGCAACATCCTGAAAAACAGAAGGCTCGTGTCTTCATCCACTTCCGACACCGTGCCCTTCTCCCGCATCTGCCACAGGGCTGTGCCGCTCTCGTAGCTCAGATGGTATGCCGAGATGTGAGGCACTCTCAGCGAGATAGCTTGAGTGAGGTCTTCGTGCCACATCTCAGTCTTCTCTCCCGGGAGCCCGTACATTAGGTCGATGCTTATTTCCGTTATGCCCGCCTTGCGAAGTGTTTCGACGGCGTCGATGGCCTGCTTGGCATTATGTCTTCGTCCGATGAGCGAGAGGAGGGAGTCGTGGAAACTTTGTATTCCCATGCTGATGCGGAGAGGGCAGGAGTCACCCATAACCTCTTTCCACACGCCCACGAGGTTTTCGATCCAAGCAGGGCTGACATCGTCGGGGTTGACTTCGACGGTACATTCTCGGAGGCTCATCTGCCCGTCATCGTCATGATGTGTTTTTTCTGCACAGCTTTTTTTCCCTTCTTCATCTCGCGATATTTGTTCTCCATCTCGCGATATTTGTTCTCCAAAAATTTTTTTTACTTCTTCAAAAATCATTTTGAACAAATCGTGCGAGAGTCGCGAGGGAGTGCCTCCTCCGAAGTAGAGCGTCTCCACCGTTTCCCCTTGCAGATAGTCCTTTCGTTGAGAGAGTTCGCGGCAGACGGCTTCCACATACGGCACTTTCAGCTCTTCCATCGTGGAGGAGAAAAAGTCGCAGTATCGGCAGCGGCTCTTGCAGAAGGGGACGTGAAAATAGATACCAGCCATTTGACTGCAAAGTTAACACAAAGGAGGGAAATAAAAAAAATGTCGCAAAATTTTATTTATTCATTCTTTTTTGGTATCTTCGCACCGTTTTACGAACATGAGTTTTTAGCGCTTGTCAGAAAAGTAATCTAAAATAATATAAACTAATTAATTATCGTTCAATGAAAGTCTACAAGACCAATGAAATCTCGAACCTTGCTATCGTTGGAGGATCGGGCGCCGGCAAGACGACTCTTGCCGAATCAATGCTTTTCGAGGGTGGTGTCATCCGCCGTCGCGGTACCGTAAATGGAAAGAATACTGTTTGTGACAGCTATCCAGTGGAGCAGGAGTACGGTTATTCCGTATTCTCCACCGTCTTCAACGTGGAGCGCGCAGGACGCAAGCTTAACTTCTTCGACTGCCCGGGTTCGGGTGACTTCAGCGGAGGCGCTGTGACGGCTCTCAACATCTGCGACGTGGCTCTCCTCGTTGTGAATGCTGCCTATGGCATCGAAGTAGGCACCCAGAACAGTTTCCGTCTGGCTTCGAAGCTCAACAAGCCCGTTGTTTTCTTAGTGAACAATGTCGACAGCGACAAGTGCGACTACGACAAGACTCTCGACGACCTGAAGCGCGACTTCGGCGGCAAGGTTATTCCTGTGCAGTTCCCCGTTGCCAGCGGTCCCGACTTCAAGAGCATCGTTGACGTGCTCAGCATGAAGCAGTATACCTATGCAGCCGACGGCACTCCCGTAGCAGTCAGCGACATTCCTGCCAGCGAAGCAGACAAAGCTCAGAATATGCACGACGCTCTCGTTGAGGCTGCAGCCGGTGGCGACGAGGCTTTGATGGAGAAGTTCTTCGAGACAATGGAACTGACCGAGGAGGAGATGGTAGAAGGCCTCAAGAAGGGCTTGGCAACCAACGGCATCTATCCCGTTCTCTGCTGCTCTGCACACAAGAACGTAGGCGTAGGTCGTCTGCTCGACTTCATCGCAGGCGTCGTTCCCGCTGTTGATGAATTCCCCGGCACTCCCAACACGAAGGGCGAGGAAGTGAAGTGCGACGCAAGTGCACCCACCTCTCTCTTTTTCTTCAAGACCGAGCTTGAGCAGCACATCGGCGAAGTTTGCTACTTCAAGGTGATGAGCGGTACGCTCAAGACCGGTTCCGACATGGACAACGCAAGTCGTGGCTCGAAGGAGCGCATCACTCAGGTGTTCACTCCCGGACGTGGCAACTTCCGTCAGCAGGTTGAAGAGATGGCAGCCGGCGACCTCGGATGCACCGTTAAGCTGAAGGATGTCAAGACTGGCAACACCCTCAATAGTAAAGACGCCGACAACCTCTTCGACTTCATCGTTTATCCTAACACCAAGTTCAGCCGCGCCATCCGTCCCGAGAACGAGGCCGATACCGAGAAGATGATGGCAGCCGTTAACCGTCTGCACGAGCAAGATCCCACATGGGTTGTCGAGCAGTCGAAAGAGCTCCGTCAGATTCTTATTCACGGACAGGGCGAGTTCCACCTCCGCACGCTGAAGTGGTTGGTTGAGAACAACGATAAGCTCAACATCCTTTACGACGAGCCTCGCATTCCTTATCGCGAGACCATCACGAAGGCTGCCCGTGCCGACTATCGTCACAAGAAGCAGTCGGGTGGTTCAGGACAGTTCGGTGAAGTTCACCTCATCGTTGAGCCTTACAAAGAAGGTCAGCCTATGCCCGAGGTTTATCGCTTCAACGGTCAGGAATACAAGATGTCCATCAAGGGACAGGACGAGTATCCTCTGGATTGGGGCGGCAAGCTGGTATTCATCAACTCGGTTGTCGGTGGAGCCATCGACGCTCGTTTCATGCCAGCCATCCTCAAGGGTATCATGTCGCGTATGGAGCAGGGTCCTCTCACGGGTTCCTATGCTCGCGACGTGCGTGTAATCGTTTACGATGGTAAGATGCACCCCGTAGATTCTAACGAAATCTCCTTCATGCTTGCCGGACGTAACGCCTTCTCAGAGGCCTTCAGAAACGCAGGACCGAAGATTCTTGAGCCTATCTATGACGTTGAAGTACTCACTCCCGCCGACTTTATGGGCGATGTTATGAGCGACCTTCAGGGCCGTCGTGGTATGATTATGGGTATGGGTAGCGATGGTGGCTTCCAGAAGCTGAACGCCAAGGTGCCCCTCAAGGAAATGGCAAGCTACAGCACCACTCTGAGCTCCATCACGGGAGGTGCCGCTTCGTTCTCTATGAGCTTCTCAAGCTACGAACTGGTTCCCACCGATGTTCAGGACAAACTCATCAAGGAGTTCCAGGAGAAGCAGGAGGAAGAATAATCCGACTCGCACAGTTCTCTTTATTAATAAGGAAGCGAAGGCAAAAGTCCTTCGCTTCTCTTTTTTCCTCCTAATTATTATTGCCAATTTGCATTGTTTGCAATATGTTTTTGCCGATTTAGTTAATTTATATCAAAATAGGAAATATTTTAGATAAATAGTTAACGATAAAAACAATCCTTGCTTAATTTTGCCACCATGAAGAAGTCTACGATTTGGATTATTGCCGGCATCATGGTATTGTCGTTTGTGGGGCTGTTGCTCCTACAAGTGTACTATATCAAAGATATGGCAACTATGCGTCGCGAGCAGTTCGAGGAGTCGGTCCGTAGAAGCCTTTATGCGGCAGCACACCGCCTTGAGGTATACGAGACGATGGATTATCTGCAAAGGGATGCCTATGAGACCGAGCGTGCCAATATGATGGACAGCACGGCTGCAGGAAAGACTGTCTCGCACTCCTATCAGATACAGATGCGCGACGGGCAGATTTCGGCCGTTGAGGTTCACTCCATCACGATGCCCGAGAAACCGGCGTTGAGGAACAACGGGGGTCTGCCGAAACCAAAGGCGGAGACCACTATCCCTCAGGCCTCGCAGTCGTTGCAGGACATCATCCGCAAGCGCTACGCCAATCAGCGTGCCGTGATGGACGAAGTCATCTACAACATCCTTTACACCGCCTCCAACAAGCCGCTGGAGCGTAGGATTAACTTCCGCGTGCTCGACAGGGACTTACAGACTGAGTTGAGCAACAACGGAGTCACCTTGCCTTACCATTTCTCAGTCTCCACGTCCGACGGGCGCGAGGTCTACCGTTGTGCCGATTACACTGAGGCTTCTCACGGCATGTCGTACACCCAGATATTGTTCCAGAACGATTCGCCGAGCAAGATGGGCGTACTGAAAATCCATTTCCCCGATGCCAACCGCTATTTCTTCCGCTCCGTACGGTTCGTGGCGCTTTCGGCTATCTTCTCCTTCCTTTTGATTGTGACGTTCGTCTTCTCGCTAGTCACGCTTTACAGGCAGCGCCATCTGTCGGAGGTGAAGAACGACTTCATCAACAACATGACTCACGAACTGAAGACACCCATCAGCACCATCTCCCTTGCTGCACAGATGCTGGGCGACGGCGCTGTGGCAAAATCTCCTCAGGTGTCGCAGCATATTGTCACCACCATCACCGACGAGACAAAGCGCCTCCGCTTCCTTGTGGAGAAGGTGCTGCAGATCTCGCTCTTCGACAATCATAGCACATCGCTCAAGCTTCGTCAGATAGATGTCAATGCCGTGATAGAGAGCGTCATCCATTCCTTCGACCTGAAGGTACAAAGCTATGGAGGCACGCTCACGGCAGAGCTGGAAGCCAACCCGTCGGCGATTATTGCCGATGAGATGCACTTCACAAATGTCATCTATAACCTCCTTGACAATGCGGTGAAGTACCGCCGAAACGACGTGAACCTGGAACTGAAGGTGAAGACTTGGAACGAGCCGGGAAAGTTGCTTGTCTCTATCTCCGATAACGGTATAGGTATGAAAAAAGACGACGTCAAGCACATCTTCGACAAGTTCTACCGCGTCCATACCGGCAACAAGCACGACGTCAAAGGCTTCGGACTCGGACTGGCCTATGTGAAGAAAGTGATTACCGACCACAAGGGCTCCATACGCGCTGAGAGCGAATTGGGCAACGGAACCTCATTCATCATGACTTGGCCCCAAAAGTAAACGCTACTCGGGGCGCTAACGAAAAAGAAATATTGTTTTACCTTTTAAATATATTACTACTATGAACGAAATGGTTAAGATTCTACTATGTGAAGACGATGAGAACCTCGGCATGCTGCTGAGAGAGTACCTCAACGCCAAGGGCTACGACACCGATCTGTGCCCCGACGGAGAAGCCGGACTCAAAGCATTCCAGAAAAACAAGTACGACATCTGCGTGCTTGACGTTATGATGCCTAAGAAGGACGGATTTACACTTGCTTCCGACATTCGCCAGCTGAATGCCGAGATACCTATCATATTCCTCACGGCAAAGACGCTCAAGGAAGACGTTCAGGAAGGATTCAAGATTGGTGCCGACGACTACATCACCAAGCCTTTCAGCATGGAGGAGCTCACGCTCCGCATTGAGGCTGTGCTCCGTCGCGTGCGCGGCAAGAAGGCCAAGACGAGCACCCTCTATCAGCTCGGACTATTTACCTTCGACACCCAGAAGCGCCTCCTCTGCATCGGCGACGAGCAGCGTAAGCTCACCACCAAGGAGTCGGAGCTCCTGTCGCTCCTCTGCGCACATGCCAACGACATCCTCCAGCGCGACCTCGCCCTGAAGACCATTTGGATCGACGACAACTACTTCAATGCACGCAGCATGGACGTTTACATCACCAAGCTGCGCAAGCTGCTGAAAGACGATCCCTCGGTTGAGATCATCAATATTCACGGCAAGGGCTACAAGCTCATCGTGCCCGAGGAGGAATAATTTCGCTTTACATCCGTCCAACTCCCTCCTTGCCAACTACAAGGAGCGACAGAAAGCAACAGGAGGCTCCCCATGTGGAAGCCTCCTGTTGTGTTGTGGGTGAAGATGGATTCGAACCACCGAAGTCGAGAGACAGCAGATTTACAGTCTGCCCCATTTGGCCACTCTGGAATTCACCCAGGGGATGATAGGGATAAACCCTATCTGGAAATAAATAAAAGAACACTGCTTTCTTCCGGAAAGCGATGCAAAGGTAGCGATAACAGTTGGAACTGCCAAACTTTTTGGAGTCTTTTTGACTCCCGTCCTCTTTTTTGTCCCTTGTCAGGCCCTTTCCCTCACAAAAGCCCCCGCCAACCATCGAACGAGTAAGCTATCTCCCTATGAATGTCGGCCGACCACATCGCATCGCCCCCGCCTTACTTGATGCTTTTCCCCCACTCAGCGCAAAAAACAATGCCCCATTAGCTCAAAACGGGGCGCCAAACTCAAAGCATTCCCTTCAGATGCCTAAATTGAAGAAACAGACAGCTTTTTTGCGCGTATATTTTGCATTTTTTCTTTTATAGCTGTATCTTTGTGACTACATTATCTAGTCGCATAGACATGAAAAACGCCAAAACCGCCCATTCCATCGGGAAAAATCGTCGTCTCTCCAGTTCCCGACGCTCCCTGCTTCCTCTCCTTGTGCAAAGATTGCTGGGTGGGCTTCGTTTCTCGATAGGCTATGCCTTCCGTCCGTTTTCGGTTATTCTCTGCCTGTTGTCCGCCGCCTTTCTATTCTCTTGCTCGCAACCCTCGCCTGTAAGGGAGCAGCTCTCTAGGGCCGAGCAGGTGATGGAGACGGACAGCCGTGCTGCCGCTGCCGTACTCGACAGCATCGATGCCTCCACCCTGCGCGGAGAGGACGCCGCGCTCTATGCCCTGCTCAAGACGCAGGCAGACTATAAGAGCCGCATCCGTCTCACCTCCGACTCGCTGCCTTTGATAGCCACGCACTACTACGGCACCCGTCGTAAGACGGAGCGCGCTGCCCTCTCGCAGTACTATCTCGGCTGTGCCTACGGCGACATGCACCGCGACCTGGATGCCATCGACGCCCTGCTCCGTGCTACTACGCTCTTCCCCGACACCACAAACAAGTACTTCGCCTACAGCCTCTTCGAACTGGGAAACCTGTATATGAACCACCATATGGAGGACGCTGCGATAGAACAATTTAAAAGGTATCGCCACTCTGAGGTTTGCAAGACAGACTCCTTGAACATTGGATATGCGGACTACTTTCTAGGAAGAACATATTTGAATAACAGCAATTATGACCTTGCAGACAGTTTGTTCCATCGTGTTCTAAATAATAGCAAAAGTAACAATATTAATAAAAGTGATAGCTATTTTCAGTTGGCTAAACTACACTACTACATTCGCCACGATACACAGACTGCGTTAGACTACATCAACCAATATAAAAGTAAGCGCAAGGGAGGGGGTGCCCTTCATTTGTTAGAAGCGGAAATTCTGGCTGACAGTCAAAGACCTGCGCAGGCTTACGAGAGTTACATTGATGCCTTAGAAAACAGCAATGACATCCACACTCGTTGCGTCGCGTATAAAGGAATGGCCCAAACAGCTCCACTTATTGGTCTGGCGGATTCTGTTCAACCCTACCTTAACCGCTATTCCGCTTTATTAGACTCCATTTACTTCTTTAACCGGCAAAAAGAGATAGCGGACATTCAGGAGAGTCACGTTATTGAACTTCACGACAAGGAGCTGAAAGCACGCAAGTCACATCTTCAGTGGATATATGGCACTTCCGCGTTTGCTATCGTATTGATAACTACTATTCTTTTCCTTTTATCAGACCGCAGGCGGAAAACCAACTTCTTGCGTTTGCAGGACGAGTTACGTAGAGCTAACGTTGAAACCCTTCGATTGCAAAGTGAGGAAAAGGAGCAAAGCACAGATTTAGTGTCTCTATACCTGAAAAAACTTCAGACCTGTGAAAAACTATTCTGGCGGAGTTCATCTGCAGACAAGCTCTTGACTTCTCCCGATCTTCTGTCAAAAGAACAGAAGAACACATTGAGAACGGAACTGTTTTATTCATTTGTGGATATTATTATGGACATTCGCGATTCCAGTTCCAAGAAAATAGGTGATGATGAGATTCTCTTCTGTATTCTTTCCTTTTTAAAGTATCCGTCATCCTATATGGTAAGTTTTCTTAATACCACATCTTCTACTTTACGAACGCGAAAAGCCCGTTTAAGGGAAAAAATGCCCGAATCGTTGTTCGGTCTTTTCTTCTCATAATCAGGCCTTTCCATAAAGCACCCTAAAATGGGACGCTTTTGGGACGCTAATAATTTGGAAAAGAAATACTGATTTTCGATTTTTGCCATACATAAATATGGTAAAATATGAAAAAGAGTTTATTTTTTTCCTTGTTCTTGTTGTTGTTATACGCAGGAATGATGTGGGGACAAGCCCCTGGTAGTATTCCCCTGTTGATTATCGAAAATGACAGTATTGACAAACCAACGTCTGTCATTCCCCTTCCTTATCCTACCGCTTCTCTTAACGGTACGGAACTAACCATTGTTTTTTCTTCATCGACAGCGTCCCAAATTATTATAATGAATCAGGGACAAATTAACCAAACTGTTTATTTCGGAAACTTTTTCCCCACTACACAAGTCGTCATCGATTTGGACGATGAAGGCATTGGCGAAGGAAGCTACCAGCTCCGCATCTATGCCTTTGGCAAATGGTGGTGGGGTGAATTCGTGCTGGAAGAAGAAAACGATTGAAATTATTAACAAAATGAAAAAATCACAATGAAAAAAATCCTTTTTATTATTTTTGCCATCGGTATGGCAATGGCATCGTGTAACCAAAACGAGTGTGAATCAGAAAAGAACTCAGCTTTCTCCGCTACTCGTGCGGATGAATGGGTGGTTAACTACGAGGCTCTCGATTCGGCATGCTTCGTAAGCGAAAGTGACATCGACGCTTACATCCACTTCAAACAGTTGCTTGCTAAAGGGAAGGGAAAAGAGTTTGAAGTACTCGAAGTCGCTCCGTTGGGTTTAGACGATAGGACAACACTCTGCTATCTGCTCAACTATAACGAGGGCTGGGAAATAATAGCTGCCGACAAA
>JAGCFO010000029.1 GCA_017650105.1 Bacteroidaceae bacterium
AAGTGGCTTTAATACGCAGAACGTGACTTCCACGGCTGGTATGTTCCAAAACTGTAAAGCGTTGACCACTCTCGATGTGAGCGGCTTTAATACCGCTAAAGTATCGAACATGAGAAACATGTTCTCTAGCTGCAGTGGTTTGACAAGCCTTGACGTGAGCGGTTTCATTACTACCAACGTAGGGGACATGAACATGATGTTCGGCAATTGCACCGGTTTGACAACTCTTGACGTGAGCAGATGGGATACAGGTAAGGTTAATGATATGACTTACGTCTTTAGTGGCTGTACCAACTTGGAAACTCTTGATTTGAGTAGCTGGAACACCAGCCTTGTGACGAAAATGGGCCAGATGTTTTATAACTGTGGCAAATTGACGACCATTTACGTTGGCAGCGGTTGGAAAACGAGTGCTGTGACATCTTCTACTGATATGTTCACCTATTGCACCAAGCTCGTGGGCGGTGCCGGCACAACATATAATTCGAGCCACACCGATGTTGGGTACGCCCGCATTGACGGCGGCACCAGCACTCCCGGCTACCTCACAGCTAAGTTTAAGAGAGGTGACGTGAATATGGACGGTGAAGTAAACGTGAGCGACGTGACGATGCTTGTGAGCATGATTCTGGGTAACACTGCCCCGAACGCTGCTGCCAACGTGAACGGCGACACCGACGTGAACGTATCAGACGTGACAGCTCTCGTGAGCATCATCCTCGGACAGAACTAAGGCTCAAAACCTTTCCTGACAGAGAATCGCCCTGTTGCTCCCTGACGAGTGACAGGGCGGTTTGCGTCGGGGGATTGTCTTTTTTTGGGGAGGGATGTGTGAGGATTGAAAAAAAAGAATTACTTTTGCGGTGGAAATGTGACTTTTGGTATCTGTCATGCGCAAATGGTTTGTTTTGATGATGTGTGTGGTGCTGCCCGCTCTCGCGCTGGCGCAGTACACTCAGATTACGAACCTGCCGACAATCTACATCAACACTTTCAACAATCGTAGCATCACCAGTAGGTCGACCTATGTCCTCAGCACGCTCACATGGGTGGAGGGCGAGGATTGCATCACCTACGACTCGGTGGAGATACGCGGGCGCGGCAACTCGACGTGGAACCTCGCAAAGAAACCCTATCGCATACGTTTCAAGACACCACAGAAGTTTCTCGGGCGCGGGTTTGCCAAAGCGCGCAGCTGGACTCTGCTTGCCAATCATGCCGACAAGTCGCTGATACGCAACGCTGTCACCTTCGATATGGGCGACTTCCTGGGGCAGCCCTTCGCTCCTGCTGCGAAGTTTGTGGACCTCGTGCTCAACGGCACTTATCTCGGTAACTACCAGATAAGCGATCAGGTGAATGTTGACAACAAGCGTGTGGAAATAGTGGAGCAAGACGTGCCTGCCGATGCCGAATCGAATATCACAGGGGGATATCTGCTCGAGATTGACGGCTTCGGAACAAGCGAACCCGTCTTCTTCAGAACAAGCAAGAACCTGATAGTGAATGTCCACTCTCCCGACGAAACCATCATCAACACGGCGCAGAGGAACTATATAAAGAACTATCTGGATACCTACGAGCGAACGCTCTTCAACAGCAAGACGTATAAGGACCCGGACGTGGGATACAGGGCTCTCACCGACACCTCGACGCTCATTAGCTGGTACATAGCGTCGGAGCTATCTGCCAACCCTGACTGCTTCTGGAGTACCTATATCTATAAGGACTGCGACGACCCGAAAATCTACTTCGGTCCTCTCTGGGACTACGACATTGCCTACAACAACTGCGACAGAGTGGGTGATGTCACCCGACGCACGATGGTGGATGCCGCTTTCGGCTCAGACCTCGCGAAGGTGTGGGTGAAGCAGATGATTACCGACACGTGGTTCAACGAGGCTGTCAACAGAGCCTGGAACCGGGCTCTCGACGAGGGGATTGAGGAACATATGCTTGAATACATCGACTCGCTGGCGGTGCTTCTCGATGAGTCACAAGCGAGAAACTATAGGAAGTATTCCATATCGTCGCACGTATATAACGAGATTTACCTCTACTCCACCTATGATGACTATATTCATCAGCTGAAGTCGTTCATCACCGACCATATCGACTATCTCTCATCGGTCTTCCTGAAGCGTGTGAAGGACACCGGAGGAGATACGGGAGACGACACAGGGCTGAAGCCGTTTGCCATCAAGGAGGGATACTACTACCGCGTGAGCAACAGAGGCGTAAACATGTCGATGGACCTCGCGGAAGCGTCGGAGGGAGCCAACGTGGTGGTCTGGAATCCCGAATACGGGAAGGCGACACAGCAGTGGGAGGTGAACAAGGTGGGAGACTACTATCAGTTCATCAATAGCGCCACAAGGCAGGCTCTGAACGACCCCTCGCCCTCGTCGGCAACAGGAACGGCCATCAACGTGGCGCCAGTCGACGCTTCCGATGATCGACAGCTGTGGAGCATCGTGACGGTGAACTACAACGGTAACTACAACATCATCAATCTCCACACCGGGCATGCTATCAACAACAGCGGGGGAGGGAGCACAAACGGAAACAGCATCATCAGCTACACGAGCGACGACAGGAATGCCGTGAGCACCAACCGTCAATGGTCGGTGGAACCTGACGAGATGATTCCCGACTATGTGTCGGAAGAGGTTCGTGAGGCTCTGGCAAATATCATCGAGGAGGCTTCGGAGTGGGTGGAGGCACTGTCGAAGGATGTCGTGGGAGACGGGTTCTTCCAACTGGCGTCGGATGAGGTGGAGACGCTGGAACGGATGATAAAAGATGCTCAGCAGTTCTCGTCGACAGTGGAGGACGATTACATCCTCTGTATGGTAGGGCTGCAGAAACAGTGGGAGAAAGCGAAGGAGATGAGGCTGCCGACGGATTATAAATACTTCACTATCCGTCATGTGGCATCGGGACTCTTTGCTTCGGTAAACGGTAGCGCCTTCTGCCTGAGTGGCAAGGAAGCCGCACAAGAAGACAGGAACTTCAGATTTGTGGCTACTGATACCCCAGGAGAGTATTATATGCTTTCCGAATCGGGGAAGTACGTGACGATGGCGGGTACCAACGGATGGACTATGGAGGCTACCGAGCAGCTCTCGAACGAGGCGCTGGCGCGATTTACCGTTGCCGTCAACGGAGGGGTTCACAATATTGGCACGTGTTACGGCTTGTGTGGCACCGACGGAGCGATGTCGGGTTCGGCAATCTACGGCGACAAAGGGATAGACAAAAAGTACGAGCTGGCAAGATGGATTATCTCCTATGCCGGGCACGACTATGAAGACGAATTTACGATAATTGCCGAGAAGCAAGCAGCACTGAAAGAGTTGCTCAGGAAGGCAGAGAGCACGCTCTCGTCTGTTCCGCAGGAGTGGGTGGGAGATACACCTTTCATGCATAGCCAGACTATATGGAACGAGTTGACGGAAGCCTGCCGACAGTATGCGGGAACTATCGAGCCCGATGCCCTCGATGAGGCAATTTCTCGCTTGCAATCGCTGATAGACAGTTACAAGATATTGAACATTCCTTCCGAGGAGACGGGCTGGCTCTTAATAAACAAGTCGGGTTATATGCTCACAGCAGAGGAGGGGCTTGTGTTTACAGATTCTGCCAACGTGACACCTTTGTCGGTGTTCCGTTTCGTGCCTGTGAAGAATGCTACCGACACATACTACCTCTCAGTAGGCGACAGCTATGTGTCGCTCACTCCCGGGACCTCGGGGACGATGTCGCTCACTCCTACTCCGCGCAGCGCTTTCGGTAAGTTTGTCATCCAGCAAGTTTCACCCTCTACCTTCACGATGACGGGATATCACGGGTTGATGGGAGCAGATGAGAAGATAATGGAGGGGACATCCCTTTCGGGCGCTGCGGCACAAGAGGGAACAACAGAATGGATGCTCAGAAAAGCTTCGGATATACCTGACGGGATAAGAGACATCGTACTCCCCGACTATGCAGTGAAGTTCAACGTGGACAGCAAAACCATTCGTTTCGTCTCCGACGATATGGAGATGCTCAACGATGTACATTGCTCAATCTACACCACTGGAGGCAGGCTTCTCTATACGTTCCTGGCAGGAGAGGAGCAGGATGTGTCGTCGCTTCCGTCGGGTACTTACATACTAAGCTGGAACCTATACGGGCAAGTGAAGAGCACAAAATTCCATATTAAATAAAAGGGTCTTTCAAAAAGACATAATCACCATGAAACGAACACTAACCTTACTGATTGAACTGATGACGGCCGTAGCAGCTATGGCTACCGACTACACGACATTGCTGACTCCAGCAAAGGGTTATTCGGAAATTACGACTCTGGACGGCATCGTGGGACAAAACGACTACTATTATCTGCTTGCTTCGGCTGAGGACAACGACCTTCTGCTGGGAGTGGGAGCCTTTGAAGTCAAGCCCGACTGGGCATGCGTGGATTCGAAAGCGCTGCGCTATGTGGCAGCAAGTGAGGAGAGGTTGCTTGATCCGCTCTGTTATTTCACGATAGAGCGTGAAGGGCAGTATGTGGGTTTGCGCAGCATCGTCTATAGTGCTGACCTGTTTCAGACGCACAACGCAGCAGGATTTATGTATGTGAATACGTTCACCGATAGGTCGCTGGATGAATGGAGCTACCTGATTCCGACACACAACGCAGGGGGCTACTGGCTGTTTGAGAGTGGAAAGTATCCTCTTTCGTCTGACGATTTCTATGCTGGTTTTCTGGGACCCTGGAACAACATCGTAGCAGAGGAGGAGCCGTTGGCTCTCAACCGGAAAAACACCTCAGGAGATGATGCGGGGCACTTCCGGCTGTTCCGAATGGCAAAAGAAGATTTTGATGCTCAGTATAGGGAATCGAAATGGCAGCAGTTGCTTACAGCAAGTGAATCTAATCCTGTTGACGCAACGTGGCTCATCACGAACCCTTCTTTCGAAACAGGAGACAGCATAGGTTGGTCTTTCATTCCCAAAGGTAATGATTCGGGTTCAAGGCAGTATCCGATAACGAACGGAGAAGGCGGATATGTTGGAAACCATTATAGTTGGTGGAGCGGTGTTACCATCGAACAAACGGTCTCGGATGTGCCTGATGGGATTTATGAGGTTTCGGGAGTTGTTGCCACGTGGGAAAACTACACTGTAAACTTTTATGCTAATGATGCGAAGGCTTCCGTATCAGGTCAGGGTGATGGAGTGGGGATTCGTCTCTCTCATTCGCTGAAAGTGGGACCTGAGAGGAAAATTGTCATCAAGGCAACTCGCACTGATGTTGACTGGTGGAGCGAAGGAATGGAGGAAGAAGAGAGAAACAAAATAGGCTTCTTGAAACTTGACGATGTCAGGCTTGTCTGCAAGGGTGTTTTTTTCAGCGGTACTGCGTTGCCTCTTCCTAATGATGGGAAGACACTATTGGCTCCTGATCAGTGGTACTTCTACGATGTGGGTTATCCCAGCCAATATCTGCTTTACGGAAACACAGAGGGGATGGTTTACACTACCGACGGAGAACAGTTCGTGGATGAAGTCAGTGCTCAGGATTGTGAGCATTCGCTGTCTCTGCAGAAGGGACGAGTCTATCTGAAGACACAACGCAATGATGCGACGTTGCGCATCACAATGGAGCGAGAGATGTTGCAGGGCGTTGTCACTGTTGCAGCTCTGAACGTGGACGGTTTGCCAAATGAGTCGATTCTTGGAGTGAACATCAATGAGGATGGTCCAGGCTCAAGTGGAACGAAACTGATAAGCAAGTATCTGAGCATGAAGGGATATGACCTGCTGGGCATCAGCGAGGACTTTGAGTATCATGAAGAGTTGAAAACGTATCTCAACGACTACGGATGGGGCACACACCGGGGTTCTGTTAATCTAACAAATCTGCTCTCTCCAGCAAATACGGATGGATTGGAAGTTGCTTGGAAGAAAGATAAAGTGGGTGTTGAAAACGAATCGTGGACAAAATGGGAGTCGACTACCTCTACCGATGGAAATCAATATATCAGAAAGGGCTTCCGCCATTATGACTTGAAGTTGGCAGACGGAGTTTGGGCGGATGCGTATGTCCTACATATGGATGCAGGCGATGCGGCTCTGTCTTCACGTGAAGCTCAATGGCGACAACTTGCTGCGGCAATCAATTCGGCTGACGCTAATCGTCCAAAACTAATCATCGGTGACACAAACAGCCGTTGGACGAGGGAGAATATAAAAGCCAACTTTGTTGATCTGCTCTCTGGCTTCTCTGTATGTGACACGTGGGTTGAATTGTGTCGCGAGGGAGTGTATCCGACTACAGATATGGATGACCTTACGGATAATTCAGATCCTCTTGACTTTTCAAAATATGAAGTTGTGGATAAGATTCTCTATCTCAATCCGACGAGGATGAACAGTCTGCAGTTGGTTCCTGAGAGCTTCCGCATTGAGCGCGATTACATCTATGCTACGGTTCAGGAGAATACGGATAACGGAACTCCCCTGGGCGATCACAATCCTGTAGTGGTAGAGTTTAGATATGTCTTGGCGGGCGATGTGAAGACTGTTGCCGGAGACGTCAACGGTGATAAAGACATCAGTGTATCCGACGTTACGGCTCTTGTCAGCATTATTCTTGGAGGGGATGCATCAGAGCCCTATCAGTTTGATCACCTCGCAGCAGATGTTAACAAGGATGGCACTATTACCGTTTCGGATGTTACAGCGTTAGTTAGTATTATCCTAAATAGATAGCGAGACAAAGCAGGAGTAGTCGTTGCTTTGTTGAGGGGGCTTAACTTTTGATGCTGGGCTGTTCTATCTCTCGCAAGAGATCTGCTACTACAAAGTTGCTCCCCCCTACAAAGATGAAGTCATCTTCGCTTGCTTCAGCTAAAGCTGTGCGAAAGGCGAGGGAGACGCTATCGTAGCGTGTACAATCGAGCCCATAGCAGCGAGCCATATAGTAGAGTGTTTGGCTATCGAGAGCTCTCGATACGGAAGGTTGCGTAAGATAATACACTCCTTCAGCGGGCATAGTGTCAAGGGCGGCTCGTATATCTTTGTCGTTCACAAAACCCAGCACAACGCGCAGAGTGTTGCACTCTTGTTTTCGGAGTTGCTCGGTAATGAAAGGCATGCAGCCCGGGTTGTGCCCGATATCGCATACAACAGTAGGAGAGGTCTGAATTGTCTGCCAACGTCCCTTGAGTCCTGTCAAATCGCAGACGTGAGCAAATCCGGTGTAGATATCTTCTTGCCTTATGTTGAAGCCTTGGGTGCGCAAAACATCGATAGCAGCGAGAACGGTTTGAGCGTTCTTTTGCTGATAAGCTCCCTTCAGCTGCATTTCGGGGATATTCTCCACCCGTTGCGCGTTTTCCTCCTCTGCAAACAAGATAGGAGCATTCAGCGCTTTTGCTTTTTCCTCAAACACAGGGCGAGTCTCTGCTGTCGTTTCTCCTATCACGACGGGGACTCCTTCTTTTATTATTCCCGCTTTCTCTCCGGCTATCTTTGCCAATGTGTCACCCAGAAAAGCTGTATGTTCAAGGCTGATGTTTGTTATTACAGAGAGAGCGGGGCGGATGATGTTGGTGCAGTCGAGCCTTCCGCCCAAGCCTACTTCGATGACGGCAACGTCAACTTTCTCTTCTGCGAAATAGCGGAAGGCGAGGGCTGTGGTTACCTCGAAGAACGAAGGATTCAGTGGCTCGAAAAAGAAGCGCTCCCGCTCCACAAATTCTGCCACATACTCATGCGGGATGGGGGTGCCGTTTATCCGAATGCGCTCGTTGAAGTCCAACAGATGAGGCGAAGTGTAAAGCCCTACTCGATAGCCTGCTGCCTGAAGGATGGCAGCGATAGTATGCGAGCATGAGCCCTTCCCGTTGGTGCCTGCCACATGAATGGAGCGGAAAGAGCGATGAGGATGCCCGAAATGCTCGTCAAGTGCCAGCGTGTTTGCCAACCCTTCTTTATAAGCTCCGGCGCCGATGTTGTGAAAGGCAGGAGCGCAGGCATACAGATAGTTGATGGCTTCCTGGTAGTTCATGGGGCGAGGGAAGATAATCGGATAATGAAATAATCAGATAATCAGATAATCGGATGGGAAGACAAGACTGCTGTTAGCCAAAAGTGCCGGAATAGTCGGTTATTCGAAAAGATTCTTGAACTTTCGGATGAAATTCTGTCGTGTGCTTTCGCTGGGATGGAAGTTGTCGGAAGTTTCCATCTTTTCGAAGGCAGCCTTCTCCTCACGCGAGAGAGTCTCAGGAACGTAGATAGTGATGCGTACCAGCAAGTCGCCTGTGCCGTAGCCGTTGATGGAGGGCAATCCCTTCCCGCGCAAGCGCATCACTTTTCCCGGTTGCGTACCCGGGTCGATAGTCATACGCACCTTGCCCGTAACAGTAGGAATGTCAACCTGTCCTCCCAGTACGGCGGTGGGAACGCTTATCATAAGGTTGTAAACCAAGTCGTTGCCGTCGCGCACGAGGTTCTTGTCTTCCTCTTCCACAATCTGTATGTACAAATCGCCCGGTACGCCGTTGTGCTTAGCAGCGTTGCCTTTGCCGCTCATGGTGAGCTGATATTCGCTTGTTGCTCCTGCGGGAATCTTGGCTGTGATGATCTCCTCGCCGTACACGACCCCTTCGCCTCCGCACTTGCGGCACTTGTTCTTGATAATCTTTCCTTCGCCTCCGCACTTCGGGCAAGCCGTCTGAGTCTGCATCATGCCGAACATGCTTTGGCGTGTGCGTACCACGTAGCCCGAGCCCTTACACTCGCTGCATGTTTCCGACGAGCTGCCTTTCTCGGCGCCCGTTCCGTTGCAGTCGGGACAGCAGACGTACTTCTTCACTTTCAGTTTTTTCTCCGTCCCCTTGGCTATTTCCTGAAGGTTCATCTTCACTTTCACGCGCAGGTCGCTTCCGCGATAGACGTGCTGAGCCTGACGTCCTCCGTAGCTGGAGCCTCCAAAGCCGCTGAATCCGCCAAATCCCCCGTGTCCGCCGAAAATGTCGCCGAACATGCTGAATATGTCGTCCATGCTGAATCCGCCTCCGCTAAATCCGCCTCCGGCACCGTCGACGCCCTCAGGGCCGAACTGATCGTAGCGAGCGCGCTTCTCCTTATCGCTCAGCACGCTGTATGCTTCGGCTGCCTCCTTGAATTTCTCCTCAGCTTGCTTGTCACCCGGATTTCGGTCGGGGTGATACTGTATGGCGAGCTTCTTGTAGGCTTTCTTTATGTCGTCGTCGCTGGCGTTTTTGTCCACGCCCAGCACTTCGTAGTAGTCACGTTTTGCCATTTTGTTCTATGTGTCAGTTGATTCTTTGCGTTTGTGTCAGTATGTCTTAGTCGGCTACGACCACTTTGGCGTGGCGCAGCACTTTGTCGTTCAGTTTGTATCCCGTCTGCACACAGTCGATGATGGTTCCCTTGGGAGCTTCGTCGGTAGCGGGCAGCAGGGCAACGGCCTCGTGGAAATCGGTGTCGAAGACTTCGCCTTTGGCATCGATTACTTTCAGCCCGTTCTGTTCCAGTATGGTGTGGAACTTGCTTGCAATCAGCTTGAATCCCTCGCAGCAAGCCTCTGCGTCGTTGGTTTTCTCCATCGACTCGAGGGCGCGTGCCATATCGTCCAAAACGGGGAGTACGGCTTTCATCAAGTTGGCGCTGCCGTTGAGGATAAGCTCGCTCTTCTCCTTGAGAGTACGCTTGCGGTAGTTTTCAAACTCTGCCATCTGGCGCAGATATCGGTCGTTGAGCTCTGCCATCTTGGCTTCAGCGTCGGCGAGGGCTGCTTTGGCCTTCTCCTCCTCGCTGGGCTCGGCATCGGGTTCGTTGTTGGTCTCTACAGTTTCCTCAGTAGGCTGTTCTGCAGCCGTCTCCTGCGTCTCGTTCTCTGCGGGGCGCTCTTCCTCCTTGTTAAGTTCAGGATCAAGGTTGTTGCTTTGTTCTGACATAGTATGTTTCTTTTTTTTCTTGCTCATAATACCTTATTTATATAATCTGCCTTTAGGGAAGCAAAAAGCTTGCCAGACGAGAAAACGACCGATTTTGTCTTGTCTTGTCGGTCGTTTTCTGCCATTATGTCGCATCGAAGGGCGGTTTCTTATGCCGAAGTGTTGTCTTTTCCAACACGAATTATGGAGAAGGGAAAAATATTTTTCGAGAACAAATCTCGCGATATGAAGAAGGGAAAATTTTTTTTGAAGAAGGGAAAACGATTTTTTCTCAAAGCATATTTTTGCCTATTTACTTTATTTCAGGAAATCGCCTGTGAAGACGAGCGGAAGAAGCTCCTTTATTCCTCCGTCAACAACGTATGTTCCGTCGGTGCCGTAGAGGAGGATGCGGATAGGATGGCTGAAACGAGTCTCCGTTTCCAGTATCACTTGTCGGCAAGCTCCGCAGGGCGGGGTGGGAGTGCGCGTGAGTCCATTCGTATCGCGTGCTGCAACAGCGAGGGCCACGACAGCCTTGTCAGGATGCTGAGAGTTGGCGTAGAACAAGGTTGTACGCTCGGCGCAAAGGCCCGAGGGGAATGCTGCATTCTCCTGATTGCTGCCTGTGACTATCGTGCCGTCGTCGAGCAGAGCTGCAGCACCTACGCCGAAGTGAGAGTAGGGCGAATAGCTTCGAGTCGTTGCTTCGCATGCTTGTGTGATAAGATTCTGATCTGCTGCGCTCAGCTCGTCGAAGTCGTATAGTGCATAGTGGCACTCGTGAACGATTTTTTTCATGGAATAAACTGTTTTTTCTGCTTTTCTAATGCAAAGATACGTTTAAGCGAGCGTAGAACAAAATAAATTAACGAATTATTTTTTCTTCCGAGCGAAAGTATATAAAACTTCCAGTTAAAGATACGTTTAAGCGAGCAGATAGAAAGAGGAATGAGAGGATTTTTCCTGTTTCGATAAGAGTGAGTCTAAAACATTTTGTTAAAGATGAGAAATGTTTGCTTTCAAACTCAATTTTTTTTCGTAATTTTGCCAACAATTGAAAAAGGAATCACTTTATGCGACGTCACACCCTTCTTCTTATCCTTCTCGCATCCCTTTTCACGCTTGTGGCTGGGGCGCAGAACGCACAGTATGTCAAGTATATACAGCAGCACAAAGACCTGGCCATCGAGCAGATGAAGAAATATAACATCCCGGCAAGCATCACCCTTGCGCAGGCTCTTCTCGAGTCGGGCGCGGGGCAGAGCACCCTTGCGCGCGAGAGCAACAATCACTTCGGCATCAAGTGCCACAACTGGTCGGGCCGAAAGGTCTATCACGACGATGATGCTTCTGACGACTGCTTCCGTGTTTATCGTTCGGTGCGCGATTCGTACGAGGATCATTCCATTTTTCTTTCCACGAGTCAGCGCTACCGCTCTCTCTTCAACTTGAAGCGTACCGATTATGTGGGTTGGGCCAACGGGCTGAAGCTGGCAGGATATGCTACCAATCCCTCGTATGCCGACAGGCTTATCAACATCATCGAAGCCTACAACCTCGATCAGTTCGATGTGGCGCGCGGATCATATACGGTGCTGAGCGCAGGCTCGCATCAGCCCCATCTCGCCAACGGGCTTGTCTATGTTGTCACTCGCAAGGGTGATACGGTGAAACTTATTGCCGACGAATTCGGCATTCCCGTGAGCCGACTGCTCCGCTACAACGATTTATATAAAGGATATGTCCCGGGAGCGGGAGACATCCTCTACCTTCATCGCAAGAACTGGAAAGCAAAAAAGCCTTACAAGACTCATGTCGTGCGTGAGGGCGAGAGTATGTATTCCATTTCTCAGACTTACGGCATCCGTCTCTCTCGGCTCTATAAGATGAATAAGGATAAGGGCGACATCACTTCGTATGCTCCCTCGGTGGGCGACGTCATCAGGCTGAGATGATTCGGCAAAGAGGCTTTTCCGATGTTGATGAAGAGCGGTGTGAAAAGTTTCATGAGTAGAATTGTAAACTAAAGACCAACTGTATGTCATATCTGAAAACATGGCTTAAGAACGGGCGCTATGCCGCTCTTGTTCAGAGTGTTATGCCTGCTGTGCTGGCTGTAATCCTTGCCCTCGGGCACGGGGAGTTTAATGTGTGGCTGGCGCTTGTTGCCGTGCTGGGCGTAGAATGTGCCCATCTGGCGCTGAACCTTTCAGACGACTATTTCGACTATAAGTCCGATATGCTGGCAGACAGGATTAACGCCGTGCGGAAGGGTTTTAAGGCTTACACAGCAAAGTATCCATATCTGACAGACGGCACCGCAAGCGTCTCCGACTTGAAGAAGGCTATCGCCCTTTTCTCGCTTGTCGCTATTGTCTGCGGCATTGTCGTGTTAATTTTCCGCGGATGGCCCGTTGTTGTCATCGCTGCCGTAACGGCTTTCTTGGGCGTCTTTTACTCTGCTCCCCCTCTCAAGTTGGGCTTTCACGGAATGGGCGAGCTGATTATCGGTGCCATTTTCGGCCCTCTGCTGATGACGGGCGTTTACTTCGCTGCCTGCGGGGAGATAAATCCTTCGGTAGCGTGGCTCTCGATACCTGTAGGCTTGCTTGTCGTCAACATCCTCTTTACACACAGCTATATCGACAACGTGGGTGACGGCGAGTCGGAGAAGCTTACGCTGGCAGGATTGCTTCGCACCGACAAGGCAAACCTTGCTATGAGTGCCTTGCTGAATTTCCTCCCGAGCTTGCTGGTAGTGCTTGCTGTAGCCTTTGGCTATCTCAGCTGGCCCTATCTCTTCTCGTTGCTGATTTTGCCTCGCAACATCTGGCTCTTCTGGTCTTTGGTGAAATTTGCCCGTAAGGAAGAGATTCCCCTTGAGAAGCCCGCGTGGTATCTTGGTAACATGGGCAATTGGGAAGTGTACAGGAAACTGAAAATTGACTGGTTCCTCATCCGCTGGCTTACCGCACGCAACGCGCTTTCCCTGTTCTGCCTCATCCTTATTATTGTCACGCTGGTGCTTCTCTTCACAGCCTGATGCCCTCGAAGAGCTCAAGCGTATCCTTATCATAAATAGAGTTTCGTAGTTATTACTATCCGATACTTCCTCTATCCGAAAATTTGATTATTAGATTATCCGATTATCCCCAAATATGCCTCGCTTCACTCAATTCTTCTATCTCCCTTACTGGTTCATCGGTGCACGTTTCTTCGGCAAGAAGAAACCCCTCCAAAGCGTCATTTTCATTTCCGACAAGTGCAATCTCTCATGCATGCATTGCAGCGTTTACAACCATACGGAGCCGAAAGTGAAAACCTTCGCGCAGCTTGTGGAGGAGATGAAATACTGCTATTCCCTTGGAAGCCGCTTCATCGACTTTGAGGGGGGCGAGCCCTTCATTTGGGAAGATGAGGGACGTACCGTTGACGACCTTGTGGATGAGGCAAAACGGCTCGGATTCTTCTCGTGCACCATCACCACCAACGCGCAGAACCCCTTCCCCCATTCCCACGCCGACAGCATCTGGGTGAGCCTCGACGGGATAGGGGAGTATCACGAGCGTGTGAGAGGAAAGGGCACCTTCGAACGGCTTGAGAAGAACATCGCTACTTGCGGGCACAAGGCCCTCTCGGCAAATATGGCTGTGAATACGCTTAACTGGCAGTCGGTAGGCGAAACTATCGAGTACGTCAAGAAGAGTCCCTATTTCAAGTCCATCTCTTTCAGCCTCCACACTCCTTTTGCCGGCACCGAATACCTGGCTCTCGACGAGGAACATCGTCTTCAAGTGCTCGACACTATTCTTGCCTATAAGAAGAAGGGCTATCCCATCATGAACTCCTCTATCGGGCTTCGCAAGATGAAGAAACTCGACTTCGAGCCCCAATGCTGGGTTACCAACTTCATCTTCTCCGACGGCACACGCAAGCCCCAATGCATCGGCAACGAGCAGGGTGTCTGCAATCAATGCGGTTTCGGAATGGCAGGAGAGATGAACGCCCTCTTCCGCTTCGCTCCCGAAACCATTCTGGCAGGACTAAAGCTGAGGATGTAAGGGAAAACAGCCCTCTCTTTGATGAAAACATCTTCTTTGTCAACGTTTATTCGATTTTCGACAAAGAAAAAATAATTATTCCTTCTTGGGAGAACCATTATTCCTTCTTGGGAGAGAGTCTCCCAAGCCTTTGGGAGAACCATTATCGAGCCTTTGGGAGAACTTCTCCCAACAAAGAAAATTCTCGTGGTAAAAAGGGAAAAACAGGGCAGAAGGGCTAATCTCAGCTGCTTTTTTGGGCAAGAGGAACTATTTGAAAGTCTAAGAAGGAAATCGAGCAAACAACCCCGTTTCTCTTTGGGTACTAAGGAACGATAAGCTAATCATATAGTCAGTTGGAGGGCTGTCAGAGTTGGGTGCAAAGAAAAGGGTGCCGTACGGTTGCGGCACCCTTCTTGTTTTGCTCTGTAAGGCTGACAGCTTGCTGTGCTTTTCAGATAACGCGTTTCCGTATGGGAGAGAGCGGCTGTCGGCGTGCAGACGTGGAGCTTACTCCCTCTGCTTTTTGATGACGGGGAGGAGCAGGTTCTCCATCACCTCGTAGCCTTTCACGTTGGGATGAACGCCTGGGTTGTCTTGAGCCAGCTCGGGTTTCATCTTCGTGCCGTCTTCCGTTACCATAGCGCTGAAATAGTCGACATACGGAATCTTTTTCTCCTCAGCATAGGCTTGCACGCGTGCATTCAGATGGCGGATTTTCTCCATAGCGTCGGTTACAGAAGGACGCCAGCTGAATCCTTCGGCGGGAAGGCAGCTTGCGAGTATCACCTTGATTTTATTAGCTTGGGCTAACTCTACCATCGAAACCACGTTGCCGAAAGTGAGGTCCTCGTCGTAATCGCCCGTATTCTCTGCGATGTCGTTTGTACCGTAATTGATGACAACTACCTTAGGCTGCAGGTTGATGACGTCCTCGCGGAAGCGGAGAAGGAACTGATAGCTGGTTTGTCCTCCGATGCCTCGTCCGATGAGCTTGTTTTTCTCAAAGAACTTGGGACGAGCGCCGGGCCATCCGTCGGTAATGGAGTTGCCGAAGAGCACCACGCGTTTCTCATTCTTGGCTGGAGTGCCCAATTCCTTGTTCTGAGCGGCGTAGCGCTTCCAGTTGGCGAAATCGTGACGCTGAGCCCACACTCCGTTTACACTCAAACATGATAGAAGCAGGACTAATCCTGCCATTTTCAAAGCTTTCATAGGTATTCTGTTTTTTAGTGAAAGATAATCTGAATTCTGTGGCGAAGATAGGAAGGCTTTTTCGTTTCTGCAAGCGTTTGCCCAAGAAATCGACACGAAAAAGAGTCAACCCTCTTTGTTCTGCGCTCGATTTTCCGTAACTTTGGGTGATTTGCCCTAAGTTACTCCATCTCGGCATAAAAAAAGAGTGGGACTCTTTTTGTTCTGCGCTCGTTTTTTCGTAACTTTGGGTGATTTCCCCTAAGTTACCTCATCTCGGCATAAAAAAGAGTGGGACTCTCTTTGTTCTGCTCTCGATTTTCCGTAACTTTGGGTGATTTCCCCTAAGTTACTTCATCTCGGCATAAAAAAAGAGTGGGACTCTCTTTGTTCTGCTCTCGATTTTTCGTAACTTTGCTGCAGAAAAGAAAAAGAAGGTGCCAGAAAGATAAAGGAACCTCAAAATTATAGAAACAACCGAAAACATTTGATTATGAAAGTACTGTTAGTGAACGCAAGTCCCCGCAAGGAAGGAAACACTTTCACAGCGCTGAGCGAAGTTGCGCGACAGCTCGAGAAGAACGGCCTTGAGGCAGAGATAGTGCAATTGGGCGTAAAGCCCGTGCGTAGCTGTATCGCCTGCAATCAATGCAAGGTCAAGGGATTAGGGCACTGTGTGTTTGACGATGACGTCTGCAATCGTATCATTGAGAAGATGGCCGACAGCGATGCGTTCATCATCGGTTCGCCCGTCTATTACGGACAGCCTACGGGTGCAGCGCTTTCGGTGGTGCAGCGCATGCTCTATTCGGCAGGAAACCTGTTTGTGAATAAGCCTGCCGCAAGCATAGCCGTATGCCGTCGGGGAGGCGCCACAGCCGCTCTGCAGACTTTGAATATGCCGTTTCAGATGATGAATATGCCTGTCGTTACTTCGCAATACTGGAACATCGCCTATGGGCGCGAGCAAGGGCAGGCAGCTCTCGACACGGAGGGTATGCAGACAATGCGCACTTTGGCTGACAATATGGCGTTTCTTCTGAAGAAGATACATGCCGACGGCGCCCCGCAGTATCCTGAGAGGGAAGCGTGGCAGCCGATGCACTTCATCAGGCAGGATGGGTGAGATGTGGAACTTGTGGCACGGATGCCACAAAAAGAGCGAGGGATGTCGGCATTGCTATGTCTTTCGGCGTGATGCGCAGTTTGAGAAAGACTCAAGCGAGGTGCACAAAACGGCATCGTTCTCTCTGCCCATACGGCGCAATCGACAAGGAGCGTGGAAGGTTCCTTCGGGCACGCTGATGTGGACTTGCTTCACATCCGACTTCTTCATTGAGGAAGCCGACGAATGGAGAGGGGAGGCTTGGCAGATGATGAGGCTCCGCAGCGACTTGCACTTCTACATCATCACGAAACGTCCCGAGCGCATCGCGCAGAACCTGCCCGATGACTGGGGAAGAGGGTATGAGAACGTTTCCGTCAGCTGCACGATGGAGAACCAAAGGCGCGCGGAGGAACGGATGCCGCTTTTCCGCCATTTGCCTATCCTCCACAAAGCCGTCATCTGTGAGCCGCTTCTGGAGGCAATTGATTTCGGCAACTGGCTTGGGGATTGGTGTGAGCAGGTTACGGTAGGCGGAGAATCGGGAAACGAAGCCCGCGAGTGCGATTACGATTGGGTGCTGGCACTTCGTCGACAATGCGAGGAGGCTGGCGTTTCCTTCCACTTCAAGCAGACGGGAGCTCATTTCCGCAAAGACGGGCGACTCTACCATATTCCTCGCAATCAGCAGATGCGTCAGGCACATCGTGCGGGGATTGATTGGCACCCCAAGAAGAATAAATTAAAAGAGGAGTCAGATGAATAAAGAGGTATTCAACGAAGATAAATCCCGTGTGGCAACTCCGCCGGGAGGGGATTTGGCAGATGAAGACGTGAAGACTCTTGTCTGCAGAGTCTACGAAACAGTTAAATTAAAATCAGAAAGGAATCAATATGGCAAGCAATGCTGACTTTGTGCAATTCGTTGCAGATCAATGCTCGGGAGCAGGGGAGATTACCGTTAAGAAAATGTTTGGCGATTACGGCATTTACTGCGAGGGCATCATCTTTGGCCTTATCTGCGACAACAGGCTTTATGTGAAGCCGACGAAAAAGGGGCGTGATGTGTTGAAAGCCGTAGAAATGCAAAAGCCCTACGAAGGAGCGAAGGACTATTTCTACATTTCCGACGTTGAAGACAGAGACTACCTCGCTCTGCTTGTGCGCGAAACGTTGAAGGAACTCTCCTGAGGCACAAGAGGAGTCTTGTAGGCAAATTCCTGCTTGAAACAACGCTCATCTTCTGTGAGAAAAAAGACGTTGTCGAATTCCCTGTCTGCTTCAGGGATGAAAAACATGAGCGTCTGGTTGGCAAATGGTTTCCACGAGCCTTCAGCATCGGGCGCAACCTCAAACCAGCCTGTCACGTTGTCGTTGAAGCGCTGTTCTTTGTCGGAATAGACGAGGTGGTTTACCCAGAAGCAGAATAAGTCGTATTCCGTATCATCGGGGAGAACCAATACGTAATGCCCTTCTTCCGAGCGGATAGCGGGAGTTGCCACAGACGTTCCGTTTTGCCCGTAAAGTTGGATGAAGCCTTCGACAGCCTTGTTGAGCCTTTCTTCGCTCCAACCCGTAATTGCTATTTCCCGCAGGCCTTGTCCTTCGGAGTCATAGAGGAGCTGACTCATTGTCACTTCTGAGATTTTATCTTGACTTGATTTTTTGCATGCTGCCAAAGCGAATAGAGCGAGAATGGCTAATGCAAAAACGAATCCTTTTGTTATCATCTTGTCGTGAGAATATGCTTTGAGGAAAAATTTTTTTGGAGAAGGGAAAAATTTTTTTGGAGAAGGAATCTCGCGCGCTGAAGAAGGGAAAAATTATTATTCTCTGAGCATATCGTCGGCTAGCTTTCCTTACCCTTGAGATTCATATAAAAAAATTAGGAGAAGAGTGTCGTTCTCCTCTCCTAATCAGCGGGGCAGTTAGCGTTTCATGACTTTCTTTCCTCCCGAAATATAGATTCCTGCAGGAAGGGCATCCAGCGAGCCGTGCATCTTTTGTCCCTGAAGGTTAAAGATACCGTCTGGGGCATTTGCCTTGAGGGTAGCATCGTCGAGCAAAGGCTGAATGCGTGTTGCATCGCCGAGATAGTAGAGATGCCAAGCGCCTACCACTTCATAGTCGTTGGCGATAATCTCTTTCTTCTCCAAGCCGATGGTAACGCTTCCGCCCTCTTCGGAAATGGTGAAAGGCAGCGTGTTAAGATAGCGCCCGTCGTTGAACCAGGCAACGGTAGGAGTGGTTCCATCCGGAGCATACCAGCCTTTAATCTCTCCGTCGCTGTATTGATAGCAGTTCTCATCGCCTACCTTGTTGGGAGAGGCTCCCTCAAAGAGGTTCATGACGGGAGTCTGGAAATCGTCATCGTCTGTAATAGCGTAGAGGGTAGTAAGATGCGTGGCTTTGGCACCCTGAGTTTGATAGAGACTCCACTCTTCGTCGTAATAACCAGCGCGGTAATAGGTGTGAACGGTTACTTCATACTCTCCCTTCGGGAGTCCGTTGATAGTCTGATGAAGTTCGATTCCAGCGCGGTTGTAGCTGACGGTGTGCTGTTTATATCCGTTCATAGCGCTTGTTGTCCAACCCTCGATGTAGCCTGTCGACTTGTCGCCCTTCTCTGGGTCGAAGTCGGGATTGACAATTAAGGAGGTGACGTCGGTACGAGTCTGTTCCTTGTTGCCGTAGTAATAGAGATTCCAAGCTCCCACAACCTCGTAGTCGTTTGCAATAATCTCCTTCTTCTCAAGTCCGATTGTCACGCTGCCTCCCTCTTCGGTGATGTCGAATTCAAGCTCGTTGAGGTAACGCCCGTCGTTGAACCAAGCTACTGTGGGAGAAGTACCATCAGGAGCATACCAGCCTTTAATCTCTCCGTCGCTGTATTGATAGCAGTTCTCGTCGCCTACCTTGTTGGGATTGGCTCCCTCGAAGAGATTCATCACAGGCTTCTGATAATCGTTGTCGTCGGTGATAGCATAGAGTGTCGTAAGATGTGTGGCGTCAGCTCCCTGAGTTTGATAGAGGTTCCACTCCTCATCGTAATATCCAGCGCGGTAGTAGGTGTGAACGGTAACTTTGTAGTGCCCTTTCTTCAATCCGTTGATGGTTTGATGAAGTTCAATGCCTGCGCGATTGTAGCTGACGGTATTTTGTTTATAACCATTCATGGCGCTTGTTGTCCATCCTTCGATGTAGCCCGTAGCCTTGTCTCCCTTCTCGGGGTCGAAGTTGGGGTTGACAATAAGAGAAGTGACTTCTTGTTCCTCGCTGTCTCCTCCGTCGAACTTGATAGCAACAGTCATTGTGCTTACCTCAACAATCTTCTCCTGTGCCTGAGTCGTATTGTACGAGCCTGCTTCGTAAGCGCTTAGAGTTTCATCGTAAAGTGCCTGCGCCTTAGCAATATCCTTGAATGTGGGTTTGGAGGCGATGGCTTCTTTAAGTTGGTCAAGGGCGAGCTTCAGGTCTGTGTAGGCGGTGATTCCTGCTACCACATTGTCCATAGCAAGTTTCAAGGTAACGAATGCGTCATACAGAGCGTAGCCGTCAGTTTCGTTCTCTGCCACACTTATTGCGTCGCTGAGTGCATTCAGCTCGGTTTGCCCACACTTGCTCTGTTGCACAAGAGCGTCAGCTTGAGGCATTGTCATTTGGAGAACTTCCTCAAGAGCGGTTGCGTTCTTTGCGCGGAAAGTCAGTTTCATATCGCTCCAAACGGCCCAGCATCCTTCATAGCGAAGGTCGTTGCGCACTCCAATCTTAAGGGTACCATCTGTGACAAGAGCGTAAAGCGTTTGCGCATACCGTCCCTCTTGGAAAGCGGAAGCTGCGGCAGCAACATCGTTGGGAACAAATCCTACTTCAGCAATCTGCGTATCACCGGAGTTTTTCTGCTCGGGAATAGCGCCGGATTCAATAGTGTTAAGGTTCTTTTCAAAACCATTCATATAGACGTAAGCGCGCGGTGCCTTCTCGTAATCCTCTGTTCCATAGTTGGCAGGGCGGTATAAGTCGAAGAGATTCAACTCATAGAGTCCGTTTTGCAGATTGGTTATCTCCTGATATACATCAAAGACGATAGAGTAACCTTCTGCAACATGATATTCCTCAAGGCCAGTCGGGAACTCTGCGAAACCAACTTTTGTCCATCCGTCGGAGGTGTCAAAGTGGGGATTCTTAATCATTCCTGTGCAGTCGTCTCCATCGTTGAAACTGCCAGCAATCGCATTTGTCAGCAACGTATTGAGATAAGCCTTTTCGGCTTCTATTTGTTCTGCTGTCAAGGTGCCTGCTTCAAGGATGTGGGGAGCTGTTCCGTTGCCGTTGAAACCTGTCTCTTCGTCTATCTGGAGGTAATCAGTAAGGTCATAAACGGCTTCGCTCTCCGAAGTGGTTGACTCTAACCATTCACTTGCTTCAAGGAAGAGTTGGTAATAGGCATTGTATGCTTTCATACTCTTGCCTGCAGCATCGTGTGCTTGGGTATAAGCATCAAGAATACTAACGACTGCGTCGCGTGTGTTGGCAGCCTTGAGTTGTGCCTGAAGGGATTCGTAGGAGTCATAAGTGGCATGCTCGAAAAACTCATACCCTTCCTCTCCTGCAAGTTTCACATAGTCTTCATCAGCAGAGAGAATGTTTTTTGCCAAAAGCATGTATGCTTCGTCACTATCGCCCAAGAAGTAGAGGTTGACGTTGTCGAAACCTATCCAGTTGGTTGTCTGTGCTTCAACGCGCAGTCCTATCTCCAAGTCACCTTCCGCCGTGAGATAACTGTAAACATCGGTAGGAGCATCAATGTCAATGTTGGGAGCAGTAACTGCTGAACTGCGTGTGCCTGCATAGAGATAGACGTCGTTGCCTCCTGTGGTGTAGGCAAGAGCATTGAGAAGATAGACGCCTGCAGGCAGATTCTTAGCTGTAGCGTAGGCTTTGCCAGGAGTGAAGTTTGAGGGTCCCCAGTTCTCATAGTGATTGCCTGTGACGCTGAAGTCCTTGGCATTGTTGCCATTGGATGCTTGTTTGTTTTGTGCGCCTGTGGTAGAAATCCATCCTGTGGCAGTACCCTCGGTGAAGGTTTGTTCAATATCTTGATATTGCAGCATTTCAAGAGGATTGCTGACGGTTGCATTTGCTACGCGTGCTTTGTAGATAACACTCGCAAGGGTTTCTTTTGCTGCTTCAAGCTGGACTTGCGTGCTGGAACTGTTGTTGTAAATAGTTTCGGCATCCTTTATTGCTTGGGCGTCAACCCCAGAAACGGTCTTTGCTTCATCGATAGTTGCACCGAGGGCAAGAGCCGCATTGTATTGCTTGAGAGCAGCAATATAAGAAGTATAGACAGCAGGGCTGACAAAATACCAGCTCGTCATGAATTTTCCAATATCATCAGGAAAAATGAAGTCAGAGCAAAGGTACAGGCAGTTGTTGCCATAGGAAGGAACAAGTCCGAGTTTGCCGTAGAGCTCAGACATCTCATTGTCTTTTCCTTCGGCACTCTCAATAATGTAGCATCCATCTTCCTGAAGGGTAAAAGCCCAAACCATAGTGCGCTCTCCGCTTTCATCTACGGGAGAATCAAAGTCAACCCATACATTTTGATAGCCTTGACTTTTGTAAGCATAGGTGTACATGAGTTGATTCTTAGTTTCAACATAGTCGGTAAGGTAGTAGAAACTGGTTCCTTCTACGGGTTGAATGTAGACTTTATATCCGTAATCTTGCCTAACGCTGGCTCGTGTTCCCCAATCGTTGTCGCCAAGGAAAAAAGCTTTGGCGTCGCGATTATACAGGTAGAGTTCTTCACCAGTTTTCAGGTCAGTTTTCTCTGGTGGTTCAGGTGCTTTCCATGTTTGTGCTGAAGCCCAAAGCGTCAACAGCAGACAGCAAATTGTCGTGGTTGTTTTCTTCATAATTCCCTTTTGTAATTGTGGTTAGTAAAAATGTGGTTTAATGAAATAGGTATAACGATTCTATTATCAAAAGCGCAACTTCTTTCAGGTAAAGAAGCTGCGCTGAAAAGACTGTCAGTTGTTAAAGGTCAGCAAGTTCTAAAACCTTGTCGATTGCTGCGGGAAGTCCGTCGGGATTCTTCCCTCCAGCAGTAGCGTAATGAGGCTGTCCTCCTCCTCCGCCTTGAATGAGCTTTGCAGCCTCGCGAACTAGTTGCCCTGCGTGGATTCCACGTTTGGTAAGGTCTTCGGAAGCACTTACCGTGAGCATAGGCTTGCCGTCAAAAACAGAACCGATGATGATAAGCATGTTCTCAGCATACTTGCCGCGCAGACGGAAGACGATATCCTTTATCATATCAGGGCTGAAGGGCAGACGAGCTTTAGCTACGTGTACGCCTTGAATGACTTCAGCATTCTCTCCTAACTTGTCAGCAAGACTTGCTGCCTTTTCGCGCTGGATTTCTTCCACCTGCTTCTTCAACGTTGAGTGCTCGTCGATGAGTTTGCTGATGGAGTTGCGGAGGTCATGACTTCCGACGAACAGGTTCTGCAACGAAATGATTTCATCTTGCAGGTGGTCTAACATTTCTTCAACTCGTGCTCCAGTGACAGCTTCGATACGACGCACACCTGCTGCGATGCTGCTTTCGCTGAGGATTTTCACCATTCCAATCTTGCCGGTTGCGCTTACATGAGTGCCTCCGCAGAATTCTATACTGTTGCCGAACTGCACTACGCGCACCTTGTCGCCGTATTTCTCTCCGAAGAGTGCGATAGCTCCGAGCTCACGTGCTTTTTCAATAGGAAGGTCACGATATTCGGTGAGAGGAACGTTGGCTCGTATCTTGGCGTTTACGAGATGCTCAACCTGGCGTATTTCTTCGGAGGTTACCTTCTGGAAATGGCTGAAGTCGAAGCGAAGGCTTTCGGGAGTAACGAGCGAGCCTTTCTGCTCAACATGAGTTCCAAGAACGGTACGAAGCGCTTCGTCGAGAAGGTGAGTGCAGCTGTGGTTAGCAGCCGTAGCAGCACGCTTCTCTGTGTCAACACATGCCATCCAGTCAGCTTCGAGCAGAGTAGAGTCGAGCTGAGTCAAGTCGTCGCTGGTGATGTGAACGGCAAGCCCGTTTTCTTTCTTTGTGTCGCTGATGTTGATGGTACCTCCCTCTGTGACAAGAACTCCTGTGTCGCCCACTTGTCCTCCGCTCTCAGCGTAGAAAGGAGTCGTGTCGAGTACTATCTGCCAGAAAGAGCGGTTTTTCTGTGTCACTTGACGGTAGCGCAGAATGTGACAGTCGTGCTCCGTAGTGTCATAACCCACAAACTTGGTTTCCCCTTCAGTAATTACCTGCCAATCGCCCAAGTCGCTATGTGCGGCATTACGGGCACGATCTTTCTGCTTCTGCATCTCGCGGTTGAATTCATCGATATTTGCTGTCATACCGTTCTCGCGGAGAATAAGTTCGGTAAGATCGAGAGGGAATCCATAGGTGTCGTAAAGCGTGAAAGCCTCGACTCCGCTAATCTCCTTCTTTCCTGCTACGCGGGTGTCGGACATAATCTTGTCGAGCAGTTTGATGCCTGTATCGAGGGTGCGGAGGAAAGCTTCCTCTTCCTCTTTAATAACCTTCTCAATGAGAGTCTGCTGAGCCTTAAGCTCGGGATAGGCGTCGCCCATGCTTTCGATGAGAACGGGGATGAGGCGATACATGAATGCCTGCTGCTGCCCAAGGAAAGTGTAGCCGTAGCGCACTGCACGGCGCAGAATTCGGCGTATCACATAGCCTGCTTTCGCATTAGAGGGAAGTTGTCCGTCGGTAATGGAGAAAGCGATTGTGCGGATATGATCGGCAACGACGCGCATAGCCACATCGTCCTTCTCGCTCTGTCCGTACTGCTTGCCGCTCATAGCTGCAATCACCTGGATGATGGGCTGGAAGACGTCGGTGTCGTAGTTGCTCGTCTTTCCCTGAAGGGTGCGCACGAGGCGCTCAAATCCCATACCCGTATCGATGACTTTAGCTGGAAGCGGTTCGAGCGTGCCGTCGGCCTTCCTGTCGTACTGCATGAACACGATGTTCCAAATCTCAATCACTTGCGGATTGTCTTTGTTAACCATTTGTGCACCGGGAACAGCAGCTTTTTCCTCATCGGTACGGCTGTCGATATGAATCTCTGAGCAAGGTCCGCAAGGGCCTGTGTCGCCCATCTGCCAGAAGTTGTCGTGTTTGTTGCCGTTGATGATGTGATCTTTGGGCAGATGTTTTTCCCAATAGGAGGCAGCCTCGTTGTCGCGCTCGATGCCCTCTTCGGGAGAACCTTCGAACACCGTTGCGTAGAGGTCTTTCGGGTCAAGTTTGAGCACGTCGACGAGATATTCCCAAGCCCAGTCGATAGCTTCCTTCTTGAAGTAGTCGCCGAAGCTCCAGTTGCCGAGCATCTCAAACATGGTGTGATGATATGTATCGTGTCCCACCTCTTCCGAGTCATTATGCTTGCCGCTGGCACGCAGACACTTCTGCGAGTCAGCCACACGGCGGCTCTTGGGTGCGGCATTTCCGAGGATGATATCCTTAAACTGGTTCATGCCTGCGTTGGTGAACATGAGGGTTGGGTCATCTTTGATAACCATAGGTGCGGAGGGCACGATGAGGTGGTCTTTTGAGCGGAAAAACTCTTTAAAGGACTCTCTGATTTCTTTTGCTGTCATTGTCATATCGGGGTGAATTTTTTCGTCTTTAATACCTTGTCAAACAATTCTATAGAAAGGTGTTTTGTCAACTTTTCTCTAAAAAGTTTGCAAAGATAGTGATATTTCCGTACTTTTGCCAAGTTTTACTGAAAAAAATGCGAAAGGGACTGCTGAACGTTCTTTGTGCACTTGCCTTCTTGGCTGTGGGGGCGGTGGTTTCATATCTCATCTTCAACAATACGCGCGTCACGCGACAGTTAGAAGAGGAGAATGTGAGGCTGCTTTCGCAGTACCGAGTTCTCTCCAATCGTATGGACGATGCTATGGAAGTGCTCAACGACATCAGTCAGCGCGACGATAACCTCTACCGCGTGCTGCTGATGGCGGAGCCTGTGTCGCAGCAGATTCGATCGGCTGGTTTCGGAGGCACAAACCGTTACGAGCAGCTCATGTCGTTCGACAATGCAGAACTCGTGGTAAACGTGACGCAGAAAATGGACATGATTGCCAAACAACTCTACATTCAGTCGAAGTCGTTTGACGAGGTGGTGGATTTCTTTAAGAATCACGAAGATATGCTCAACCATCTGCCTGCCATCCAGCCCATCTCCAACAAGGACTTGAAACAGATGGCTTCGGGCTACGGATGGCGTGCAGACCCAATCTACAACACCGAGCGCTTCCACTCGGGTATGGACTTCGCCTGCGACATCGGCACTCCTGTCTACGCCACAGCCGACGGGCGAGTGACGTCGGCCGACTGGGAACAGGGCTACGGAATGACTGTGGAGATAGATCACGGCTACGAATATCAGACGCGCTATGCTCACCTGAGTGCCTACAAGGTGCGCCCCGGGCAGCGCGTGAAGCGAGGCGACTTGATTGCCCTCTCGGGCTGTACGGGAAAGAGCACAGGCCCTCATGTACATTACGAAGTGGTGTACAAAGGCGATAAAGTCAATCCCGCCAACTTCTATTTCATGGATTTGGATGCCGATCATTATGCGCAGATAGTGCAAATGGCTGAGAACCACGGAAGAATACTTGACTAAAACGAAACCATCATCTAGTATCATCTATGGCACTGATCAAAGACAAGGAATTGAAACTCTACTACTCCATCAAGGAGGTAGCCGATATTGTCGGCGTGTCGGCGTCGACACTCCGATTCTGGGAGAAGCAGTTCAGTGAGCTGAGTCCGAAGAAGAATGCGGGAGGCATCCGTCAATATACAAAAGAGGATGTTGACCTTATCGCCCTCATCCAGCATCTTCTGAAAGACAAGGGGCTGACAATAGCTGCTGCGCGCGACAGGCTGAAAACCAGCCGCAAAGCAGTCATCGACTCCGCTGACATCGTGGAGCGGTTGAAGTCGGTTCGTGATGAGCTGCAGGCAATGCTCGATGAGTTGCAGTAGGCGTTCTGCAGTTAGTCCTTTTGTCATCCGATTTTTCTTAGAGCAAAAAAAATTTTCCCTTCTTCATACGGCGATATTTGTTCTCCAAAAAAAATTTTCCCTTCTTCATATTTGAGGCTTAAAAAAACAGCACTAAACACACTTCCGAAAATGAAACAGCATACTCGTATTCTACTCTTCCTCCTCTGCCTGGTGATGAATATCGCCCTGTCTCCCGCTCAGCGTCCTATGGACAAACTCGACCGAGGGCTGGTAGCCGTTCCTGCCACACAGGGAAACCTTGTCAGCTGGCGCGTTTTCGGCGAGGAGTATTACGACGTCACCTATAATCTCTACTGCAACGGTACGAGGATAGCAACTAACCTCAGGGTTTCGAACTACAATCACACCGCAGGCAACTCATCCAGCCAATATCAGGTGGCAGCCGTCGTGAGAGGTGTGGAACAGGAACTTAGCGAGGCCGTTACACGTTGGAACAACGGTTATTTCGACATTCCCGTGAAAGGCATCACCGACCGAAAGGGAGCAGATGTAACAGCCGACTACACCCTCAACGATGTGACTCTCGCTGATGTTGACGGAGACGGAGTGGTGGAATTCATTGTCAAACGTCCCTGCTCCAAAGCGTGGAGCGTAACCAACAAAACAGAGTTCAACGTGCTTGATTGCTACACCCTCAAGGGCGAGCGCCTCTGGTGGATCGACTTGGGGCCAAACATGCTCTCAGGACCCGACGAGCAATGGGACTGCGTAGGCTTCGACTGGGATGGCGACGGAAAGGCCGAAATCATAATGAGAGGGCAGGACAACATGATTATCCATCATGCCGACGGCACGACAACAGAGATAGGAGACATGTCTGTCGATACCCGCTGGGACGGCATCGAGTACACCAGCTCGGGGAAAGAGTATCTCCTTTACCTCGAGGGCGCTACAGGAAAAATCTATACAAAGATGGATTATCCTCTCACGCGTGGAAGCGACTCCGACTGGGGTTCGGGCATCGTCGGGCACCGTTCCACGAAGCACTACTTCGGCGCACCCTTCCTTGACGGGCGTCATGCCAGCATTTTCATCGGGCGCGGATGCTACACCAAGCACAAGATGGCAGCATACGATGTGGATCCTCTCACTCACGCCCTCACGCAGCGCTGGTATTGGGAAAACAACGTGAGCGGCTCTCCTTGGTTCGGGCAGGGATATCACAACTTTGCAATTGCTGATGTCGATTGGGACGGCAGAGATGAAATCGTTATGGGCTCGATGGTAATCGACGACAACGGCAAAGGACTCTCCACTACGGGATACGGGCACGGTGACGCGCAGCATTGCGGCGATTTGGACCCCTATCGGCACGGGCAGGAGCAGTTTACCTGCAACGAGACGATGCCAAACATGAATTATCGCGATGCAACAACCTCTACCATCTATTATCGCAGCGTGGGAAGCTCTGACGACGGACGTGCGCTTTGTGCCAATTTCTCTAACAGCTATCCGGGAAGCGTGGGACGTAGCGTCAACACCGGTATGGTTTCGTCAGTAGCCGATAAGATTATTTCTGAGCTGGGTTCGTTTATCGATTGGAGCGACTTGAGTTTCCGTTTCTACTGGGATGGTGATCTTTGCAGCGAGGTGCTTGACAGTCCTGGCTCCGAGGCTCGTGACTTCAAGATTGAGAAGCCGGGAGTGGGGCGCTTGTTTACGACATCAGGCTGCTCGACTAATAACTCTTCGAAAAACAACCCTGGAGCTACTGGCGACATCTTCGGCGACTGGCGCGAAGAGCTGGTGTGCCGCACGAGCGACAACACCCGCTTGCGTATCTTCGTTTCTCCTTATTACACTTCTTTCCGCATTCCGACACTTTGGCACGATCATCAATATCGCAATGCGATGGTTTGGCAAAGCGTAGGCTACAACCAGCCCCCTCATCCAAGCTTCTTCCTCGGAGAACTGGAGGGCATCACCGTTGCTCCGCCTCCCTTGACAATGACAGGAAGAAAGGAGATTGCCAACGGAGGTACCATCACTACATCGGAAGAGCATCTCATAGTTTGCGAGACTTCCGATTCGCACATCACTATCGCGGAAGGAGCAAGTCCCTATATCGTGACGTTTAATGTTCCTTCGTGGGTACAGGGAAATGCAGCAAGCAATGTTTCCACAAAGCCTGCTATAACGTATGAAAAATATACCTGCGACGTGACAGGAGGCGCCCTGACGGGTAAAACAAGGCTTGTCAAGCAAGGAGACGGAGTTCTCAACCTCCCTGCCGTTGAGATGACATACACGGGGAATACCGATGTGTGGGCAGGAATTCTCAACTTCAACGGAACATTGCTTAAATCTAGCCTTTGGCTCAATCGTTTTGCGGAATTGAACACCAGTGGCTCATTCCGCAGCATCAAGGCAGACTATGCTTCTGTAATTCGTCCGGGAGGAGAAAACACCTTCGGGGCTTTTACAACCGATACGCTTCTCTTGGGCTTCGGCTCCAAAATACAGTTTGACGTGAATGATGAACAGAATTCCGATTTATTTCATGCAAAGCATCTCTCAATTGGAGTAAAGTCCAGCGCTGCCTGGCTCAAATATGGTCCTAAGTTCTTGGCTCCTGTCTTCGAATTCGTGCATCATGGAGCTGGGGAGAAGTTGGCAGAGGGAAAGTATTTCATCGGAAAGGTGGAATCTGTCAATGGAAACTTGGAATCCATTCTGCTAACGGGCGTTTCAGGACAGAAAGCTTATCTGACAAGTGAAGACGGCAAGATATTCCTCAACATTGAAGGAGTGCGTGGCGCTTCCTCTGTGGTTTGGACGGGGAAGGAAGGCTCCACATGGGATTTCGCTCTTACCGAGAATTTCGAGAGTCTTTATGGAGACAAAGAAGTCTTTGTTGAAGGCGACAAAGTGACATTCAACGAGAGCGCACAGTCGTTTGATGTTTCATTAACAGGGGAGTTGGAGCCCGATACGCTGTTGATAACAGGCAGTCATAATTATTCGTTTGGTGGAACGGGCAAACTGGTAGGAAACACTACATTTGTGATGGAAGGAACAGGTACGGTAAGCATTTCTGGAGAGAATTCCTACACGGGAGGCAACCGTATCAGTGGGGGAGTAGTGAAGGTAAGCAGCTTGAGCAATCAATATCAGGCAGCAGGCAATCTGGGCGCAGTCACTTCCAAAGCTTCTGACTTTGTGATTGAGAACGGTGGAGTGTTGCAGACAACGGCTGCCGTGCAGATGGGCTCCCCGATGTCAATGCAGAGCAAAGTAGGAGGAGTCATCAACAACGGGGCTGAATTTGCTGCCGATAAGATTATTTCTGGCACGAAGCTTGAGAAAAAAGGCTCGGGTATGATGAAGCTATATACCAACAATTCTTCTCTTGATACCCTCGCAATCTCAAGTGGAACGGTGCAGGCAAACTGCGATGTTCCTGCAAAATTCGTAGTTCTGCAAGGAGGAAACATCGATTTCAACAATAGCTCTTCCACACCCGTACATGTTGTAAAGGGAAAGTCGGGAGGCATCTATTGCTATTCCGATAGAGGAACTTATTCCAACCGACTGACTGGCGCAGGCACCGTTACCATTTATTATCCGCTTGTGAAAGGTTCCGGATGGTATGCCACTCGTGCCCTTTTCAACGGCAACTGGTCTGCTTTTGAGGGTATTGTGCGTCCTACGGGGGTGAATGGAGATATGCGCTTCTGTCTTAACAACTCGAATGGTATGCCTAAGGGAACGTTCGATATCGCTTCGGGAGTGGAAGTGCAGAATTCAGGTAAGACTTTCAAGGTAGGCGCTGTAACAGGAAGCGGCAAACTGGGAGGCGTCTGCACATTCAGCAACTCAGGTGCTACAGGCACGAATACCTGGCAGGTAGGCTCTTTGAACAGCGATTTCGAATTTGCTGGCTCCATTACGGGTAGCGGCACGCGCTTCGAGAAAGTAGGCACAGGAACTATGAAGCTTTCGGGGCAGGGAAGCAACCATACAGGTTTGAATACAATAAGCGAAGGAACTCTTTGCCTGAACAACGCCAAAGCCACAAGTCCCATGCTGGGTACGGGCGCCTTAACTGTAAAGAAGGGAGCCGCACTCACAGGCACGGGACTTCTTGGGCAGCCTGTCACTGTGACGAGCGGAGCTATTCTTCGTCCAGGCGTATCGGAGACAAGTGTCAGCGGAGAATTGAAATTCTCGGGGCGTAATGTTACAGTTTCCAGCGGAGCATCTCTGCAGTTCTATGTCTCTGGTGCTTCTCTCTTCACTCGACTTTCCGATATCGGGACTCTCACGATTCAGGGAGACATTGTCATCCACATTCGCGAAGGCATCAAGGTTGCCAAAGGAAAGGAATTGCAGCTTTGGGCAGCAGACGTCACTCAGGCAGCAAATGCCACTTTCTCTATTGATGGACTTCCAGGCGAGGGGCTCTATTGGGACGTTACCGATCTTCTTACAGAAGGTATCCTGCGCGTTACCGATGACCCAGAACTATCTGTCGCACGTCTTTTGGTTGAGCCTGAGGTAGTCAGCACCGAATATTACGACTTGCGAGGAACACGTCTCGATGCTCCTCAGCGCGGAATCTTTATTTGCCGCAAAACGATGAGCAACGGCTCGGTGCGAGTAGAGAAAGTAGTGCTGAAGTAAAATGACTCCTATTTCCGAAGCTACAATCAGCAGAAAGGAGCAATTGAGATTATTCCAAACAATAGATTCACATCGTGATTTTGCATTATCGCGATGTGAGTCTTTTTTCTGTTTTGTGAAAAAAAAATTTTTCCCTTCTCCAAATAATTTTTTCCCTTCTCCAAAAAATTTTTTGAAGAAGGAATATCGCCGTATTTGTTCTCCATATTTGTAGATGTGTTGACAAACAATATCTATGCCCTTTTCAAAGGAAAACCAGAAAGCGCAAAGCTGAAAAGAGATTTTCTCGCAGACGTTTTAAGCTTGTTAGGGAGATAGTCGGCAAAGCGCTTGTGGTACCTTTTTTTGCAAGGTGGAAACAAGCTTTCCCACGTGCGCGCACGCAAACCCTTTTAATATAAAAACGAAAAAACCAATAAAAAATTTGGTAGAGTGTGAGAAAAGGCTTATTTTTGAGCGCTAAACTGTGATAAGTACATTCTTTAATCTATTTATTAACCAACAAATCAAACAAGTATGAAAAAAGTTTTTACTTTTAAGCGCTCTTTGTTTGTTGCTCTCGCTGCTGTAGCGATGATGTTGACTGCTCAGAGTGCACTTGCTGCTTCCTATACCGCTCTGAGTGGTTCGGGAGGTGAAGGCAGAGGCGAAGGCTACCAGAGCCTGGTCGATGGCAGCATCCAGACCAAGTGGGGCCAAGGCTTCATTACGGGAGAAACGGAGGCTTACGTCATCTTCAAGTCCGACAAAGCCATCGTTCCGTCGAACTACTGCCTGATTATCGCCAACGACACGCAAACCAACACCGGCCGTAACTGGCAATCTTGGAATGTGTATGCTGGTGACTTCGCATCCGACGAAGAAGCCGTGAGAGGCGCAGGCGGCTGGGTGCTCGTGGACAAGAAGGAGAACGAGCTCGTTCCCACCGAAAACTTCAAGGCTGTGGATTACACCTGCTCGGAAGGCATCACCGAAGCTTACAACTATTTCATGGTGGAGGTGACTGCAACCGTTCAGACAACTGAGGTGTACATGCAGATGAGTGAGTTTGCATGGGGCACAAGCTACGAATTCTTCAACAACGGCCCCATCAGCTACTTCGTACTTGACGGTGACCGTAACAACGGCGACGGTGAAGGTCTTCCCAAGATGTTCGACGGTAACTACGGCACCAAGTGGGGTAACGGCCAAACAGAGGGAACACCTCAGTTCGCTATCTTCAAGACCACTCGTCCTGTAGCTCCGTCTTACTACTGCCTTGTTACCGGTGGAGACAACGCAAGTTGGAATCATCGTAACTGGCGTGATTGGGAAATCTGGGCTATGAACACCGACAACGAGAACGACGTTACTCGCGACAGCGAGAAATGGGTGCTCATCGACAAGCGCGAGAACGTGACTGAGGACGTTCTGCCTGACTATAACAGCTATGAGGTGTTCTTCACTCCTAATCAGGAAATAACCGAGACTTACACCTATTTCAAGATTGAAATCTATGCTATCATGTCAGGTGGCGGCTACATGCAGATGTCAGAGTTCTACTTGGGCGATCCGGGCTCACTGGAGTATGACGCTCAGAAGCACTACGATCAGGTTGCTATGGATTTGAGCAAGCCTATGCAGAAGACCCTCGCAGCAGAGTACAAGGCCAAGATTATGGGCATCCTTTCGGCAACGGACATCTTTACCATCGACCGTCTGACTAAAGAATGCAAGGAAGCTCAAACAGCAGTGAAGAGCTCTATCAATGCTTACGACAGCTACATCAACATTGTAAACCAGCTGCGTAACCACTACGAGAACCATACTTGCATCACAGGCGAAGGTCGTACGGTTGTAGGCAACTATCTTGACACGAATGCCGCTCCTAATGATACGTATCCCAATGGAACATACGCTTATATCATCGAGAATGGCCTGTTGGATGTTGAAGGTATCAACAACGAAGGTACCTTCGTGAATATGATGCTTGAGAAATATGCAACCGACTTGACGGAAGGTGCAATCGATGTTACCTATGAAGCTCTTGACGGAACTGGTGGCTTTGCCAATGAGTCACACTTCAACCTTGTGGATGGTGACGATCAGAGCAAGTGGTGCTCCAACGCCGGCGACTACTGGGTAACCATCCGTGCCAGCGAGCCCATCCTTCCTACTTACTACCGTCTCGTTACCGGTAACGATACTGGCGGCAATCCCGACCGTAACTGGAGGACTTGGAAGATCTATGGTGCCAACTTCGCTACCGACGACGACTGCGAGCGTGAGAGCGATGAATGGGTTCTCCTCGACTCGAAGAGTGACGTGGGCCGTGATCAGCTGCCTGCTGCCAACTTTGCTACCGCATTCTTCTACATGAGCAATCCTTCTTCAACTCCTTATCAGTATTTCAAGATTGAGATTTCCGATCCTACAGGTCTGATGCAGATGGGTGAGTTCTCGTTCGGAAACGGTGCTAACTTCATCCTCGCACGTCAGGACTTCTATGATGAGTTTGCCGATCAGGATCCTTCAGGTCTTATTGCCTGCAAGAAGTATATCGATGACTACAAGACTAACCTCAATAAGTTGCTGACAACAGCCAGCATCGTTGAATTGAGCAACCTCTACAACGTTCTTAACACCTTACTTAACGATATCAGAACCTCAGAGGAACTCTACGAGGAATATGACCTTGCCGTTGAGGAAGTTCGTGCTGCTATGGCTTACATGACTCCTGATTTGGAGGATTATTGGGATGCCTTCATGAACGACAACATCGAGCCCAATGAGGATTATCAGTATGGTTCCAACCAGTACATCTTAGAGAACCTGCAGATTGAAAATGCTCCTCTCAGAGCTTATATTGCTTACCTATATGATATTGCAAAGGCAGCTCTTGAGGGCGGATTCTGTGTTATCTCCGGTAACATGGAAACTTGGGGTGAAGGTGAGAACTACACCAAGCTCGTTGATAAGAATTATGACACTAAGTGGGGAGGTGAAATTCAGAAGCCCGACGGCTCATGGGTAATCTTCTACACTATGGAGCCCACTCAGCCTCTGTTCTACAAGCTGACCACCGGTGGTGACACAGAGGCATACTCTGGTCGTAACTGGAAGAATTGGCAGATTTATGGCGGTAACTTCGAAAAGGATACCGAGGCAACATTCGATGCTGAAGGTTGGGTTCTGCTCGATGACCGTGAGGGCATAGGTCAGGATCGTCTGCCTGCTGCTAACATCTACACCGTTCCCTTCGGCTTCACTGAGGGAGTAAACGAAGAGTACAAGTACTTCAAAGTTGTTGTTACTGCCGCTTATAGTGGTACCTCCATCCAGATGACCGAGCTTGAGTTCGGCACAGAAGATGAACTTGAAGCTATTCGCGATGAATACCTCGCTGAAATCGAAAGCATGAGCATTGAGGATGTTATCGCTGCCGATTCTCTCATTAACGCTTATTATGATGCTGAGGATGATATTTATACCGCTACAGACATCGAGCAGATCTATCTCGACTATCAGACGATGGTAAATACCTATCAGAAGATTCAGGAGAGTGCTGCTGTCTACGAGCAGTATAAGGAAAAGGCTGAAGCTTTGAGAGAAGCTCTCGGAACTTATGACGAAAGTGCTGAACTGAACACCTTGAAGTCTTACCTCAATGAGAAGGTAGGCGCTGGTGAGCAGTTCCCCAACGGCTCTGTTGCTACCGTTCTCGAAGAGCATCTGCTTGACAATGACGGCGTTTTCGCAGAGATCGACTTCATGAATTCACTTGCTGCAGCAGCTCTTCAGAAGGGTTATGCTGCCGGAGCTGACATTACCGCAATGGTTGTTAACCCCAGCTTCGGACAGGGTGCCGAAGGTTGGAACGGTGAGATCTTTGCTTCGAGCTATAACGCCGAATACACGATGAGTGCTGCTGAGTTCTGCAACGATCAGAGCAAGTTCCACGTATACCAGACTCTTACCGGACTGAAGAATGGTTACTATCTGGTAGGCTTCAATGGTGGCTTCCGTCCTGCAAATGATTTCTACGGACACAACTATGCTCCTATTCTTTACGCTAACGACAATGTCACCTACATCAAGGCTGACCTTGACGATATGATTCCTGTTGAGGAAGCTATTGACCGTGTGAACTGCTGGCTTGGTAGCAGTATCCCCGACAGAGCTATCCTTTCTGAAAATGGTGAAGGTTCCGATACTCTTGGCTATGTTCTTCATGGTGTACAGAGCTGCTGCTATGCATTCCAGGCTGGACGTTATCAGAACTTTGTTGTTGCACAGGTTACCGATGGTACACTTACCTTCGGTGTGAAGAATGAAGGCACTCAGGCTGGTGGTGACTGGACAGGTCTTGGCAACGCTACCGTTAAGTTCCTTGGTGATCTTGACAGCGATGCTGCTGCTGAAGCTCTTGATCTTACCCTTGCTTGTGAAGCTGTCCTTGTGGATGCTCTTAACAAGTATGAAGGCTTCTTTGAGAACGCAGACTACAAGGTTAAGCCATTCGTTAATGAGGCTGCTCTCAAGACACTGAAGTCCAATATGGATTCTAATCCTTCAACTGGTGCAGCTAAGTATAACGTAATCGTTAGCAACAGCGAGTGCTTCAAAGAGATCTACGCAGCTAAGAATGCTTACGTTAAGTCAATGGAGGCTATGATGACTGTTCAGAACAAGTGGGATGCTCACTATGAACTGATGGCTGATGCTGACGCTAAGGCTTATGATGATGCTGTTTGGGCTGTTCTCGATGGCAGCATGGGTCAGTTCTCTTCCGAGGAGGCTCTTAAGGCTGCAGATGATATCAAGGCTGCTTATCCTTGCTACATCGACCTCGATCCTGCTAAGTCGAAGGGCTCTCTTGAAATTACCGAGACTGCTCCGTTCGAGTATGAGCTGACTGCTGATGGCAATCGTCCTAACATTGGTTTGAACAAGTGCATGTATGACGCCCTTACCGAAGAGCAGAATATCATTGCATTTGAGTACAAGTGTGATGCCGAGCTTGAAGGCGGTACTCTCTTCCTTGCTCATCCATCCCTGAGTGCAAATGACTTTGTAGCATATGGTAATCTGCCTGCTGCAAGTGATTGGAAGAAGGCCTACATCTGTATCTCTAACGAATTCGGATGGGGCAGTGCTACCGATCATTGGATCCGTTGGGATCTTGCTTCAAGCGGAACCTTCAACATTAGCGTTCGTAACATGATTATCGTTACCGAAGGACAGATGAAAGCCGAAGGAGGCGAAGTCATCAATACTGGTATTGACAACATGATTATTGATGGCAATGTTCCTGAGACAGCTACATATAATATCATGGGTCAACGCGTAAACGAGAACGCTAAGGGTATTATTATTAAGGACGGTAAGAAGGTTTTCAATAAGTAATCTTCTTCCTTGTTTAACTCTTTGGAGAGAGGACCGATTTCAGTCCTCTCTCCTTTTTTTATTGATTTTTTGTGGAATAAGTGTTTTTGTAGTATCTTCGCACCGAAAAATAGAAATGATGTATTGATGAGAATCAGACTTTTTATAGCTTTAGCAGTTTTATTGTCGGTTTATGTTTCTGCTTCGTCTCAGGGCGTGCAACTTGATGGAACTCTTATTCATTCCGGGTCTGTAGTCAGTGCACATACGCCGGAGATGGCATTTGACGATGATATGACTACGTATTTTAATGCATCGAGCTCTGATTTTGCATGGCTCGGTATGGATTTGGGTACGCCTCATGTCATTACAGGGGTGGGAGTAGCTTCAAGGAACAGTAATCGTTCTGCGGGTAAATTGCTTTTAGGCGTATTCGAGGGTGCTAATCGTTCAGATTTTATGGACGCTGTACCATTATACCTAATTAGTGAAACACCTGTTCCCGCTGCATTGACGTGTTATGATGTGCATGTTAGCCGCGCTTTCCGATATGTACGTTATGTTGGTCCGTCTGTTACTCGTGCAGAAGTGGCAGAGCTTCGTTTCTTTGGTTTTGAGGATGAAGGTTGCGACACTGCTTTTTATCAGATAACATCTCTTCCTACTGTTAGCATTCATGTGAAGAATGGTACTGTTCCCACTAGTAAGACTCAAGATCTTGAGTCGACTATTACCATTACCTACGAAGATGGACAACTTATTCAGGAATACCCTATTCTTACACGTGTCCGTGGAAACTTTTCCGCTAGCCACGAGAATAAACCTTATCGCATAAAGTTCAACGATGGAAAGAGTCATCATATGCTTCATGGCTCTCCCCGAGATGAGAGTCCTGCTAAAGCAAAGAAATGGACTCTTATCAATAACTATGGCGACAAGACTCTTATTCGTAATAACATAGCATTTGAAATAAGTCGACGTGCCGAAATGCCATACTCTCCTTGGTGCCGAAATGTTGACCTATTGCTTAATGGTGAGTACCGCGGAACGTACCAACTTACTGATTGGCTAGGCATAGACAAAAACAGGGTAAACATTACTGAAATGACCTCTGATGACGTTGAGGGCGAGGAACTTACAGGTGGTTATTTCTTTGAAATGAATGGCTATGCTAATAGTGATCCCGTACATTTTACTTCATCTCATGGTAACCCTATCACTGTCCATTCGCCCGAAGACGACGAGATTCAGTCAAGGCAATTCGATTATATAGTAAACCATTTCAATGAGATGGAGGAACGGGTTTACTCTGCTAATTACACGGATAACGAGAAGGGTTACCGTCCCCTGCTTGATCTGGATAGCTTCCTCCGCTATTTCCTTACAGAAGAGTATGTAGGAAACACGGATATGATTTGGCAAGTGTTTATGTACAAGGAACGTGGGGATGACCGTATTTTCACAGGGCCTGCTTGGGATCATGATCTTGGGCTTGACAATGATGGTTCTGTGTATCCGGGCAATCAGCGCGAAGGTTGGACGTATACTGTTCGTTGTGCCGGGAATTGGGGAAACTTTGTATCTCGAATCTTATCTGATTCGCGCGCCATGTCTCAACTTAGAGATATGTGGGCAGAATTACGCGACAAAAATGCGTTCAACGAGCAGGACATGCGAGACTATGTTGATTCACTTCGTGCCCTCGTTAGCGCTTCTGCACGTTTGAATTTTATCAGGTGGCCATATTTGACTCAGAAGGTACATTGTAACCCTGCTGTTTGGGGAACTTGGGACAAAGAGGTAGATGTGGTACGTGATTATGTGGGGGGACGTGTGGCTTGGTTCGATAAAAAACTTAAATATAACACGCTTGACATTATTGACGGTGTCTATCACATCTCATCTGCTTCTGAGTTGGTTACCTTCTCAAAAATGGTCAATAAAGGTTTGACCAACGTGTCAGTCGTGTTGGATGCAGATATTGATATGGCGGGGTTTGAAACACGCTTTGCACCAATTGGTAGCTCGCTATATCCTTTTTCTGGACATTTTGACGGTAGGTGTCATACTATAAGTCATCTTTCGTTAGAAGGCGGTGATTGTGTGGGCTTGTTCGGCACGGTAGCCGGTGAAACCACGATTGAGAACCTAATCGTCGAGGGGCATGCTCAGGCAAACAGCTATGTGGGTGGCCTTGTGGGTTATGCTTCTGGCAGTTCAATCACAATTACCGCATGCGGTAGTTGTATGGAAGTGTCTGCTACTGGTTCATATGCTGGAGGATTGGTTGGCTCAACTTCTCGTAGTACGATAACGTCAATTGCTTCATGCTTTAGCACTGGTGATGTAACCGCTTCTTCTCATGCAGGGGCCATTATCAGTAATGGAGGAACCGTTACCATTACTGACAGCTATAATCTTGGTTTTGTGAATGGGGTATCTTCAGAGGTGTTCGCTGCCGGTAGTCATTTAACGACGGAAAATTGTTATGATGCTCATAGTACTCAAGTGTCGCCAACAACGGTAGATGAAGCCGTTTCGGGACGTCTTTGCTTGATTCTCAATAACGGCTCTTCAAAGCAAACTCCGTTATGGAGACAGAATATAGACAACGGACGTAAGCCCGACATATTCCCTGTACCTTTCAAAACACATGGTGCTGTTTACGAGTCGTTGAACGGAATAACAAATCATAATCCTAATACACTTGGCTATCGATATTATCTGCTCGAAATTACAGAAATAGAGAGTGGAGGCATTGTGCAACTGGCTGAGGTGGACCTACTTGATGAGACTCTTTCGGAATACACTGATGTCGTAGTGCTTGAAGGGACCGAGAGTGGAATTCCTAATGAAAATTGGATTAACATTGCTGACAATAATCTCTATACGAAGTACTGTGGTCATTTCAAAGGGCGCACTATATTCTTATTTGACGCAGGAGAAGATATTTGTGTTTCTGCTTATCGATTATATACTGCGAATGACACGCAATCAAATAGCGGACGTAATCCGCGCTCATGGAATCTGTACGCTGCTTCTATTTTAGGAAATAGTGTGGATGATACAGATTGGCTATTGCTTGACTCTCGAGAAGATGATAGAACTATGGGAGCTACTAATTATACTCCTTACGATTTCTACGTTACGGATCCTAATGATCCAAACGGATTCCGGTTCTTTATGCTTGAACTATTGGAAGCCCAGCGACGAGGCACGATTCTTCAATTGGCGGAAATAGACCTACTGAACGAAGCGGGTGAAGAGTATCGTGGAGTTACTATTTATGATGCACAGTGCGAGTATAATAGTGGTGAAGGCTGGGAAAATCTATGCGACAACAACCTTGAAACAAAATGGTGCGGTGCTTTCCACGATCCTGCTTACTTCTATTTTGATGCTGGATTCCGTGTACTTCCCGCTGCATACCGTATGTTTACCGCAAATGATACTTATTCACATCCAAATCGTAATCCATTCTCTTGGAGGCTTTGGGGAAGTAATGTGCGTTCTTCACAGCATGATGCGGAAGAATGGGTTTTGATTGATGAACGCAGACAGGATGACACGATGGAAGCAGCTAATTTCACTCCTTATGACTTTGACATTTCTTTTGATACAGGAATAGATGACGAGATATTTGATGGTGAAGATGAGACTATCTATGATTTGATGGGTCGTCGTCTTAATGAGATTCCAACAAAGGGTATTTATATCAAGAATGGGAAAAAGGTACTCGTACGTTGATTTAGAAACATTGTTTTTATTTTTACGGCAACACGGCAGGTTTTTGACCTGCCGTGTTGCCGTAAATAATTTTCAAGAAAGAGAAAGTCATCAGTGTGAGGTGCTCATTTGGAAATGGAGTGTACCGCCCTCTCGAATCTGTTGCTCTGTAAGCGTTAGACTATTAAGGGCTTGTCCATTAAGCTTTACGTTACGTACGTAAATTGCTTTGTCGTTTTTTCTTGGAGCAGTTATTATGAAGTCGCCCCCATGAGGCAAGTGTATGATGGCGCGTCTAAATAAAGGCGTGCCGATTGTGAACGTTCCGTTGCCTGCATGGAAGGGATAGAAACCGAGAGAGGAGAAAATATACCAAGCAGACATTTGTCCACAATCATCATTTCCTGCATAGCCACAGGGTGTGGCATTATAGAATGTAGTGCGAACTTGATTGACAAGTTCTTGGGTGCGCCAGGGACATCCTGCATAATTGAACAGATATGCGGTATGATGCGCAGGTTCGTTGCCGTGAGCATACTGCCCGATAAAGCCAGAGGCGTTGCCGTTGGCATCTCGTAGCTCTGATTCCAGACTAAAACATTCATCAAGCTTAGCAAGAAATTCCTTTTTTCCACCTAATAGTTCGATGAGCCCTTCAGGATCATGAGGAACGAACCACATGTATTGCCAAGCATTTCCTTCAATGAACGCTGGGTTGTCATACTCAAGAGGATTGAAGGGTTCAATCATCTTTCTCTCCTCATCCTTGGGCACGAAGAATCCCAACTTTTTATCCCACAGGTTGCGATAAAAGAGAGACCGGGATGCAAATCGAGCAGCGTCAGACTCTTTGCCTAGATATTTGGCTGTAGCTGCAACACAAGCATCGTCAAACGACTGTTCCATCGTGATGGAGACAGAGTTACCCTGAAGGTTGCCTGGCATATATCCGTATTTTTCCCATAAGTCGAATGGGGAGTTTTTGTGGGGTGTGGTGCTACTTTCTACCATAGCGCGATAGGCAGCTTCAACGTCTATTCTGGGAATGCCAGTAAGAATGGCACGAGAAAGAACAGGAATGGCATGATTGCCTATCATACAATAGTTCTCTTGCCCCCACAAAGTCCAAATGGGAAGATATCCGTAGGCTTGTTGATGAAGTATCATCGAGTACACGAAATCCGAAGTTAATTCGGGCTCAAGTAGGTTATAAAGAGGGTGTGCCGCACGGAAGGTGTCCCAAAGTGAAAAAGTAGAATAATACTGTCTGCCTTGTGGCATGATTCTTGTCTGCTGGTCGGGTCCAACATAACGTCCATCTACGTCGCTCATAATATTAGGTTGGATGAGCGTGTGATAGAGTCCGGTATAGAAGATCGTTTTCTGGTCATCGGTGCCTTCAACGTCAATCCGTGAAAGATGTTGTTCCCAAGCTTCATCGGCAGCCTTCACGTAAGCGTCGAAATCCCAAGAACGGCATTCGGCGTCGAAATTGGCACGAGCGCCCGCTTCATCGACAGCAGAAAGTGCAACTTTTACTTCAACAATATCGCCATCATTGCCTTCGAAAGAGAGGGCAGCGCGCAGATACCTACCGTTGATAAGGGAAGCATCACCTACACTACGGTTTCCGTCAGCAAGTAGATAATGATTGAAAGGACGTGAAAACTCAGCGTGGAAATATACCCGTCGCAGAGGCGCCCATCCGGTAATGTATCGAAAGCCCTCTATTGTGTGATCGTCAACGATACGTAGCTGAGCTGCAATAATTTGATAGCTTCGTTTGCCAGTATAGTATGCATCTTCTCCGCGATAGGTGGAATGATCAAGGTCCACAATGATTGTATGCGTTCCTTTTTTAGGAAAGGAGTAACGGTGGATTCCGGCATGAGGTGTAGCGCTGAAGGCAGCGTCTATACCTGAGGGATTCAAGCGTACTTGATAATATCCGGGAAGAGCATGCTCTTCGTCATGAGTGAATGTTTGCGAAAAATCGCCTTTTGCGAGAGATTCGAGAGTGCATTCTTCATCCGAAGGCATAAGCATCACGTCAAACAAATCGGTGCAGCCTGTTCCACTCAGGTGAGTGTGTGAAAAGCCATATATTCTGTCTCGATCGTAGTCATAGCCAGAACAGGGATCCCAAGTAACATAGGGCTCTGTGTCGGGGCTTAACTGGACCATTCCCAACGGAAAACAAGCTCCGGGAAAAGTGCTTCCGGAGAGAGCTCCGGTATCGTCTGTCTGGGTACCGATGAAAGGATTAACATAGCGTGTATGGTCACCAGCAAAAAATGGAGACGTCAAGCAAGTAGCGAGAAGAAGGGAAAAAATTTTTTTCATAACAAATAAATTTTTTAGAAGAAAGCATAATCGTTGTTGCCTGCTTCACGCAGAGCTATGCATTCCATTTCGATGAGCCAAGCCGGGCGGCATACCGCAGCATTGACTAAAATGTAGTTTAAGTTTGGCATTTCTTTGTCGAATAGTTTCGTGACTGTTTCTGCATCAGCAATGTCGCGCAGATAAACGATAGCCATTTTGATGTCTTTCAGCGAGGCGTCTGCTTCGGAAAGTAGCGCTTGAATATTCTCGAGCATCCGCATCGTCTGCTTGCAAATATCTCCCTGGTGCATGACCTCACCGTTGTTATCAATACTAGCTGTGCCGCTAATATAGATTTGACACCTGTCACCGTAAGTAATTGCCGTTCCTCGCTCAAAGGTGACGCCGTAGTCGCTGGTAGGATTTAAATGGCTTTTCGCATGAAGATACTGTATTTGCTCTTTTTTCAACCCTTTTGTTGCACACGCGTCCATTTGAACGAGAACTTGCGAATCGGAGTGTTGGCCTTCAATTCCCGTGCTGGCTATGAAATGAGTTTTCGGTGTAAGTCCTATGCGTCCGAAGTAGTTTTTCCGTCCTGTGACGATACCTTTGTAGTTGACATCAACATCACGCACGAAAATCCAAGTACGTAAGCAGTTATCTTCGATTGTCATTTCCATTGGCTTCAGCTCTGAACGATAGGCGTCGAAGATGTCGCGCATCTGATACTCAGAATTGTCTTTCAGATAGTCGCTTTTGTTCAGATCTTTTATTCCACATCGGCTCATAGGAAGGCAACCTCCCATCCAGTAATGGGTGTAGCCGTTGTGCTGAAAAGTTCCTTCGTTAGCAATGAGTTGATCGGCACTATAAACCCATAATGCAATTTTCGTGCCATTCAAAGGAGGCTGTTGGACGATGGATGTTGCGCAGAAGAGATGTTCCCCCAAAGCATCTTCAAGGATACTCTGCTGATTTGCTGCATCACTCAGAAAAAAACGTCTGAAAATGGGAGTGGTAGCAAGAACAGCCTCCTCGTTGGCGTCGGTTGGTTGATAATTCTCTTTTCCTTCGTTTGTAAGGCACTTGTTGATATGTGTTAACTTGTTGTTTTCGAACAGATAACGGTAAGAGTCCAGAAGACTGTTCATCTGCTCAAGAAAACTAAGAGAGGAATCGGTAACTTGTAGTATCGTGTGACACTCAACAGTTCCTCCTTTGACAGGCTGAAAAACAGTAGTTGTTTTACGTATTGGGTTCATTATCTTGGTCATTTTTAAGCGAATCGTTGATGTTCTCTTTTTCTTCTGCAGCTGCAGAAGAAAGGTCTTGATCGTGAAGTTTCATTAACCGTTTTATCTCCTTTTCTATATATTTATAGGTAGGAGCCTTAAGGAAGTCGGTATTCTTGCGCAAAATCAATTCAACAGCTTCTCCACTATGACGATAGCTGGAAAGCTCATTTGTACGTTGCTCATTATGCTTTGCCTGCTGATTGATTTCTTCTTCCCGTTCGCGTCGTAGTCGGGAGCAAATAGGGATAAGAATTTTCAGCACTACTTGGTCTTTCAGATGATGCCCTTGGATAAAAAGATAAGTGTTTTCAGGTTCAACACCAAGCCTGCGTAAGTTTTTAGCTAGTTTCTGAATCTCTTCCTGATGACCTGGGTAGTGTTTGTCAAGCCATTCCAGTTTTCGGGAAACACGTGAAGCTAATTCCTCGAGCGAAGTGGAGGGCGTGTTGACGCTAAAACTGGTAATACGTATGATGTTGTTAAAGTCTTGAATAGAAAAACTATATGTGTCACCCCGACGGTAGAACCAGATATTCCAGACGAACAAAGGATGGATGATCTGCGAGAACAACTTCATGTAAGCAGTAAAATCTATGAACCTATGATCGTTGAGAGTTGCTTGCACGCACACATTGTGAAGGCTGTCGGCAAAGCACTCGTAGTTCTCGATAGCATAGGCATAGGTGTGCAGGATGTAAGGACTCTCGCAAAGCACTTTGGAAATGTTAGTGGTGCCTTGCAACAAGTAGTCGTAGTCGCTGTCAACGCATGCTATCATGTGGCTTCCAAGCGATCTGCCAAAACTACTCATGATGGCCTTTGACTTACCTCGCACAAGATTTTCGCTACTTGGCAGCAATACCTGGAAATAGGTTGTGTCATTATCGAAGCGGCTTAGTATATGACTCCAGAATGACACGTCGTCGTAGCTTTCAACATATGCGACAATGCGTTTGCGAGCCGTTTTGGCACGCAAATTGTTTGCTGCTTGTATATAGCGTGACGTTATGTTTTCAGTAAGTCTTTTTCCCATTTCTCAATCTCTGCAAAACCGTTTGTTGCATTGATAGTTGGAACTCGAGAGAATCCGCCCGAATCGTTATTTCTTTGCTACTGTAATGTCTTCCACATCGATAACCGTATCCATCCATCCGTCCATTATGACAGCGGGGGAGTGGGTGATGAGGATGATTTGAGCATTCGGATTCATTTCCGTAGCTATTTTCAGAAGCTGCTGCTGCCATTCGATGTGAAGTGAAATTTCAGGCTCGTCCATGAAGAGCACACAAGGCTTCTTCTCCTGCACGAGAAGCGTAAGCAGGATTACCAACATTTGCCTTTCGCCCGACGAGAGAGCATCTATCGTCAGCCGTTCTCCGTCTTGCAAGAAGAGCAGTTCATGGCTGTCGCGGATGATTGTCTTGTCGGTGACGGAGAAAAGCTTGTCTGCCCAATCGTAAAACGAAGTTTTATCGGCATTGAAATAGGCGTAAAGGTTGAGCAGTCTCGACATGTGTTGCCTGTTATCGCCGATATGTATAACATCAAAAGGAATGTACGAAGCGTCTTCAGGGCTGAAAGTGATATCCATATCCGGCACTTTCAGGCTATTCTCGTCCGGCATTTCAACGTTGTTGGCGATGGCTTCTTTCTTTTTCTGAAGATAGTGCAGTTGCGCAGTCATCTTATTCATGATAGAACTTTTGCCAATGCCGTTCACACCACTCAGGATGTTAACGTGCCGAAACAGATCCCATACAATGTGTTTCTTCCCCCAAAGGGCTTTTATCTCGATTCGGCGGATATATTCGGCTGCTTTTATCGGATTATCCATTTGTTTTTTATTTTTGTTGCTTACAAAAGTACGACATTTTTTGCGTATAAACAAATTCTTTTTTATATTTGCATCCAATAAACCAAAAATCTGTTCACATGCGTAATCTTCGTCATCTTTCGGTAATTCTTTTCGTCTTGGTTGCTATGATTTGTTTCTTCAGTTGTGACAAATCTCGTCCTGGATCCTTTGAAGTGGGAGAGGGATCTTTCCTCCTTAATGGGAAACCTTTCGTGGTGAAGGCGGGAGAGGTGCACTTCCCTCGCATTCCACAAGAGTATTGGGAGCATCGTATTAAGATGGTTAAGGCACAGGGAATGAATACAATATGTATTTACGTCTTCTGGAATTTTCACGAACCAAAACAAGACCAATTCTGTTTTGAGGGACAAGCCGACGTTCGCTCTTTTGTCAAACTTTGTCAGAAACATGGGCTCTACGTCATTGTTCGTCCTGGCCCCTACTGTTGTGCAGAGTGGGAGATGGGAGGACTTCCTTGGTGGTTGCTGAAGAAAAAAGACATCAACCTTCGTTCACTCGATCCATTTTTTATGGAACGCGTGAAAAAGTTTGAGGGTAAGTTGGCAGAACAACTGGCTGATTTGCAGATTACGAAAGGAGGTCCTATCATTATGGTTCAGGTAGAGAATGAGTTTGGCGGATACGGAACGGATAAGCCTTATGTAAGTGCCGTGCGCGATGTGTTGCGTGAAGTGGGTTGGACCGATGTTCCTCTCTTCCAATGTGACTGGAGCAGCAACTTTGAACAAAATGCGCTTGACGACTTGCTGTGGACGATGAATTTTGGTACAGGCTCTCACATCGACAGTCAGTTCAACCGACTGAAAGAGTTGCGCCCCAATACTCCTCTGATGTGCTCGGAATTCTGGAGTGGATGGTTCGACAACTGGGGGCGTGCACACGAGACACGCGAAGCAAAGGATATGGTTGCCGGATTGCGCGAGATGTTGGAAAAAAACATCTCATTCAGTCTCTATATGGTACACGGAGGCACTTCTTTTGGGCATTGGGCAGGAGCTAACAGTCCGGGGTATCAACCCGATTGCACTAGCTATGACTACGACGCTCCTATCGACGAAGCGGGACGTGCTACGCCAAAGTTCTGGTTATTGCGTGAGATGTTGCAGCAGTTTAGCGACAAGAAATTGCCAGAAGTGCCTGAAGCGCTGCCCGTTATCGCTATTCCAAAGTTTGAACTCATAGAGTTTGCTCCTTTGGCAGATGGCTTTGGAGGACTTAAAACGACAGAAGATCAGAATAACCTTACTTTTGAGTATAACAATCTCGGTTGGGGCTCGATGTTTTACATTACTTCCTTGCCTGAGGTGTCTGTTCCGAGTGTGCTTAAAATGGATGCCCACGACTATGCGCAAGTGTTTATCAACGACAAGTTTGTTGGCAGGCTCGATCGTCGCATCCGCGAGACTTCCCTGACGATTCCTCCCACAAAGGAGGGCGACGTGATTCGCATTCTTGTTGAAGCAACTGGGCGCATTAACTATGGGCGTGCTATCAAGGACTTTAAGGGCATTGTTGGTGACGTGACGCTTACTCCTATTCTTCAAAAAGGAGAGGCTGAGGCTATTTGTCTGACAGGTTGGGAACGTTATGGCATTTCCGACGATTACAAGCAGGCTGTTTCTGCTTTGGAAGGTTTTTCAGGCAAACGAGTTGATGAGTACCACGAGAATTTCAAAGACGAAGTTAAGCTTTTTGGTACACGCGGATATTATCGTGGCACGTTTAGTTTGCAGGAAACGGGTGATACTTGGCTCGACATGAGTACTTGGGGCAAGGGGCAGGTTTATGTCAACGGACATGCTATCGGACGTTTCTGGGAGATAGGCCCGCAGCAGACGCTCTTCCTGCCAGGCTGCTGGCTTAAGAAAGGCGAAAACGAAATCATTGTGCTAGACGTTGTCGGCCCTCAAAAGTCATTTATTGAAGGCCTCGACCATCCTATTCTTGACAACCTTCGTCAGCCAACACCAGTCATCACTCCGCTGGATGGGGAAACGTGGCAGGGAGATGGTCCAGGCGCTGTTTGGCAAGGCGACGGGCCTGGTGCTTTGTAGAGTGGCGAGAGGTTCCTTTCAAGGATGGAGGGCTTTCGTTTGATAAGAAAAGGAAGAGTGCTGGATTCGTATTGGTCTTTCTTGTGCTTACGACACCGTCAAAAATGATTTTTGCACCAATATGGCTGCCAACTGGGGATTGAGCGTTGGGGTTTGCTTTCAGATACCGGGATGGTAGGGGAGGAAAAAAGAGTGAAGCTTTCTTCAATTTCCATTTTCCCTTCTTCAAAAAATTTTTTCCCTTCTTCATCTCGCGAGATTTGTTCTCCAAAAATAATTTTCCCTTCTTCATATTTTACAGTTCTTTCTTCAAAAAGTGGAGTCTGTTGTCTGCCTCAGAACAAGTCGAAATCGGGATAAAAACGTGAAAAAGATGTCTTTTGAGTGATTTTTTTCGCAAGAATACTTGCTTTTTCAGAATTCCTGTATTATCTTTGCTGCAGAAACCGAAGGAAAGAGGAAGCATCCGCGACATATAGGCCGTTTGGAATGACTGGGAAACTCATCAAATCTATCTAAACACCGAGGTTGCTTCCCTCACCAATGGCGGGCCACGCCCTTGCAAGTCTGAAAGGATACTACAAGCGGTAACCTTGAGTCGGTGGATTACAAAGGTGGGAGAGCACTCAAATCCTGTACTTCGGAGTTTTATCGCATCAAACCAACACGGCCTTTCCTTAGCAGGACGATAACAGTCGTCCTGCTTTTTTATGTAAAAGTATTAGCAAATCCTTTTTTTATTAACAAAAAAGAAGTAATTTTGCAGCGCTGAAAAGTGTATGTTTCCTTAAGTGAGCAGATCAGATGGTCTCTCCAGACTGGAATGAATGCGCTAAAATGAACTGTAACTCGCAGGATACTACGTTTTTACGTAATCGGCGAGGAGCTAAGAATATGTATTCATGTCTGAAAATCAAGAAATGAAACAAGAACTGCTAAAGAAAATTGCCAATCGTGAAATCGTTGCCGGAGTGGTCGGCTTGGGCTATGTGGGTCTTCCTCTGGCTGTGGAAAAAGCAAAAGCGGGATTCCGGACGATTGGCTTCGACGTGCAAGAAGAAAAAGTACGGATGGTCAATTCCGGACACAACTATATTGGAGACGTTGTCGACTCCGATTTGGCGCGACTCGTTCAGGAGGGCACTCTGTCGGCGACGACTGATTTTGCCTTCATCCGCGACGTGGATTTCGTTGCTATCTGTGTTCCTACGCCTCTTGATGCACATCAACAGCCCGATATCAGCTACGTGGAGTCGTCGGCAAAGGCTGTTGCTCAGCATCTTCACAAGGGGATGATGGTTGTCCTTGAGTCGACAACCTATCCCGGCACTACCGAGGAGCTTCTCAAGCCTATTCTTGAGACATCGGGACTGAAGTGTGGAGAAGACTTCTATCTCGGTTTTTCTCCTGAGCGCGTCGATCCGGGAAATGCATATTTCAAGACAAAAAACACTCCGAAAGTGGTTGGTGGTTTAGGTGCTGATGCGAGTGAAGTGATTAGCGCTATGTATGAAGCCGTTCTTCAGAACAAGGTGTTCCGCGCCAGCTCTCCAGCTGTTGCCGAGATGACGAAGATTTTGGAGAATACTTATCGCAACATCAATATCGGGCTCATCAACGAAATGGCAATCTTGTGCAATCGCATGCATATCGACCTCTGGGAGGTGATTGAAGCAGCCAAGACAAAGCCCTTCGGTTTCACACCGTTCTATCCGGGCCCGGGCTTGGGCGGGCATTGCATACCGCTCGATCCTTATTACCTCAGCTGGAAGGCTCGCGAATACGGATTCCATACTTCGATGATCGAAGCTTCGATGATGGTAAACGACCGTATGCCGGAATATTGCGTTAGCCGTGTGGGTGATATGCTTAACAAGCGTTTCGGAAAGTCTTTCAACGGCTCTAAGGTGCTGGTGCTGGGAATCGCTTACAAGCAGGACATTGACGACTATCGTGAGTCGCCGGCAATCAAAGTCCTCGAGCATCTTCGTTCGGAAGGCGCTGAAGTAGTTTTCTACGATTCGTATATTCCTCGTTTCCGTCATCACGGAAAGGTGTATGTCGGAGAGCCTGCTTTGACAGCCGAACTGCTCGAGAGTTGCGATATGGTTGTTGTGACTGCAGCACATTCAAACGTTGACTACGACTTCGTTCAGAAGCACTCCAAAGCAATCTTCGACACGAAAAACGTGATGAAGAACGTGGTTGACCGTTCCAACATCGAAGTGCTTTAAATGGATAAGAAGAGTTTTTTCGTCCACGAGTCTTCATACGTTGATGAAGGTGCCGTTATAGGTGCCGGCACGAAGATTTGGCATTTCTGTCACATCCAATCTGGTGCTGTGATAGGAGAAAACTGCTCTTTGGGGCAAAATGTCAATGTGGCGAATAACGTTCGAATCGGCAACGGCGTACGGATTCAGAATAATGTATCGGTTTACGAAGGCGTTGAGATAGAAGACAATGTCTTCTGTGGCCCTTCTTGCGTTTTCACCAACGTGACAACTCCCCGTGCCCATTTTCCCGTTCACGGACAGTATTCCCGCACGCTCATAAAGGAAGGAGCCTCGCTGGGTGCAAATAGCACTGTAGTTTGCGGGCACACGGTAGGGCGCAGCGCGTTGATTGCTGCTGGGGCTGTTGTGACAGCTGATGTTCCTGACTTTGCGCTGATGGCAGGCGTTCCTGCTAGGCGTATCGGTTGGGTGTGCGAGTGTGGCGCGAAACTTGATGAAAGTCTTTGTTGCCCGACGTGCCAGCGACAATATGCTCTTGCCGAAGACGGAAAACTAATTATGAAATAAAAGATGCAATTCCGCGATTTGCAAAGACAATATCAGCTTCAGAAGCCCGAAATAGATGCCGCTATGCAACAGGTGGCAGCCTCTTCCTCTTTTATTATGGGGCCTCAGGTGAAAGCTCTTGAATCGGATTTGGCAACATATGTGGGCGTAAAACATTGCCTTACGTGTGCTAATGGTACCGATGCGCTCACGCTTGCTCTCAAGGCTTGGGGAATTGGTCCTGGCGATGCTGTTTTTGTGCCCGATTTTACTTTCTTCTCATCTGCGGAGGTTGTTGCCCTCGAAGGGGCTACTCCCGTGTTTGTGGATGTAAAAGAGGAAACGTTCAACATCGACGTAAATGACTTGGAGCGTGCAATTTCTGCTACCATCGCTGAAGGGCGTCTGACTCCGCGCGTCATCATTACAGTTGACCTTTTTGGGTTGCCTGCTGACTATACATCCATTCGCCGAGTGGCTGATAGGTATGGGCTTTTAGTCTTAGAGGATGGCGCTCAGGGTTTTGGCGGAGCTTTTGAAGGCAAGCGTGCATGTTCCTTTGGGGATATTTCCACTACCTCTTTCTTCCCGGCTAAGCCTTTGGGATGCTACGGAGATGGAGGGGCTGTCTTTACCGACAATGATGAGTGGGCGGCCCTTATCGATTCCTATCGTGTGCACGGGAAAGGCACATTCAAATACGACAATGTGCGTATCGGGATGAATTCTCGCCTTGATACGCTGCAGGCAGCCATTCTACAAGTGAAGTTTCGTGCTTTTCGGGATGAGGAACTTGATGCTGTCAATAAGGTTGCTGATATGTACGACGAACAATTGTCGTCATTGAGTGCTTGTCTGGCTGTTCCCGTTGTTCCTGAAGGATTTCTCTCTTCGTGGGCACAATATACCATTCGTCTGCGCAACAGGGAAACTCGTGATGCATTGCAAAAATATTTGAAAGAGCACGACATTCCTTCGATGGTCTATTATCCAAAGCCCATGCATCTGCAGACGGCTTTTTGCCATACTGTTAAAGAGGAAATGTGCCCTGTTGCCACTCATCTGACGGATGTTGTCCTTTCTTTGCCTATGCATCCTTATATGCATGCTGAGGAAGTGAAAGCTGTTTGTGATGCTATCAGGCAGTTTTTTGATTGACAAAAGTTTGCAAACGGAGTTTAACGACTTTTTAGTCCTTTCATGAGTAGATATAAAGCTGTTTTCCAGTATCAATACGAGCCTGAAGATTACATCGACTACACCGAGCCTGGTGTGGAAAAAGGCGCTCATATCGATCCTGAGAAAGTAGACAAGCAGATAGACAACGCCGACGTGGTTCGTTTCTTTGAGATGACCCGCTACATGAATGAACAGGGCTTGTTCCAATGGTTGTCAGATCATGCTTCTTCGTTTGATGCCTCTACTGTCATAGTTGATACCGATGACGGTAATTCTCTTCAACAATATCGTGAGCGTCAACCGAAAGCCTTCATTTCTCGCCGTCGTCTCAATCGTATCCGTCACCTTAACACTTTTCTCAACCGTGCTAACGAAGAGCTTCCGATGGGCGGATACCTTTGGTGCAATGCTCGTACAGCTGTGCTGAAGAAACAGCTCATCTTAAAGTCGTTTCCTCCTGTAATCAATAGAATAGCCTATGCTATCCATTATCTGTGGCATCGAGTTTGCCCGAAACTAAAGTGGACGAAGTGGTTTTACTTTGCAGTTACGAACGGAAAGAATCGTACATACAATCGTGTGGAGGTACTTGGACGTATGTATAGGGCTGGTTTCGAGGTTATTGATGAGGGATTCCATTATGGCAGCTTTTATGTGCTGGGACGAAAGGTGAAAGCTCCTATCTGGGATGATGAACCCACTTGCTCTCCTATTATTAAATTGCGTCGGGTGGGGCAGAACGGCGAAATGATAGGTGTCTATAAGTTCCGCACGATGTACTCTTATTCTGAATATCTTCAACCTTACATCTACGAGCACAATAGCCTTCAGGAGGGAGGAAAGTTCGCAGATGATTATCGTGTGAATGGCTGGGGACGACTTTTCCGTTCCTGCTGGATTGATGAACTCCCCATGATAGTCAACGTATTGAAAGGGCAGATGAAACTTTTCGGAGTGCGTCCTCTTTCACGCCACTATTTCAGTCTCTATACTCCCGAGATGCAGCAACTGCGCATCAAGGTGAAGCCCGGACTCATCCCTCCCTTCTACTACGAAACTGAGACACCCAAGACAATCGAAGATGTGCAAGCATCCGAGCGTCGTTATATTGAAGCCTATCTCGCTCATCCCAAGACAACCGACTGGAAGTATTTTTGGGGTAGTGTACGCAACATTCTGTTCCGTAAAAAACGCTCAAAGTAAACGGCGATATTTGTTCTCCAAAAAAGTTTTTAGAGAACAAATAAAAATTTTTCCTCAAAGCATATTTCCCGCTGAAGAATAAAAACTGAAAATGAAAAAAAATAAAGCCGAAATCGATACCTTCCTCAATTTGGAGGAACAAGGTTGGACGACTGTCATCAAGCCAAAAAACAAGCTTTTCGAAGTCGATTTCAAAGAAATCTGGCGCTACCGTGATTTGATTTCGTTGTTCATCAAGCGAAACATCATCGTCCAGTACAAACAAACGATTTTGGGTCCTGCGTGGTACGTTGTGCAACCTGCTCTCACCGTCATCATGTATATGATTGTGTTTGGAGGCATTGCCGGCATCCCTACCGACGGCGTTCCCCGTCCACTTTTCTATCTTGCAGGAACATGTATGTGGCAGTATTTTGCCGACTGTCTCAACAAGACTTCCAATACCTTTGTTGACAATGCTGGCATCTTCGGAAAAGTCTATTTTCCCCGTCTGGTGGTGCCCATCTCCAACGTATTGTCAAACCTACTTCGTTTCGGAATTCAGTTCGGTTTCTTTGTCTTGATTTACATCATCTATGTTCTTGTCGGCCAGACCACTGCACATCTTAACTGGTATGCTTTGTTGTTTCCCGTGCTGCTTCTGCTATTGGCTGGATTGGCACTGGGCTTTGGCATTATCTTTTCGTCTCTCACCACCAAGTACCGCGATTTACAGGTTTTGCTTTCTTTCCTTGTCCAGTTGTGGATGTACGCTACTCCAATCGTTTACCCATTGTCTCAGACAGGAAGTATGAAGTTTTTGGGTGTTCCGGTGCATACTTTCATGTGTTTGAACCCAGTTACTCCTCTTATTGAGACATTTAAGTATGGAACAATGAGCTGCGGAGCTTTTGTTGGTTGGCGCTGGCTTATCTATAGTTTCATTTTCATGCTTCTGGTCCTTGGTATAGGAATCCTTATTTTCAACAAAGTCCAGAAGTCATTTATGGATACTGTGTGATTTTCTCACAAAAGCCTGCTTATAACTGTGTAATGGAGTCAAATCGGATTATTCTTCGTCCTTGGTGTGAAAGTGATGCCCCTACTCTATATAAGTGGGCATCAGATCCCGATGTGGGATCTCGTGCCGGATGGGCTCCACACAAATCAGTCGAAGAGAGTTTGGAAGTAATCCGTACTGTCTTCAAGGACGCCACCAATACTTGGGCAATCGAGCTCAAAGAAACAGGTGAAGCAATAGGTGCAATGGGGTATGGCCCTTCTTGCAATTGCAACTTGTCAGCGCGCGAAGGAGAGCCGCTCATTGGATATTGGGTTGCCAAACCCTATTGGAATCGAGGCATCTGCACGGAGGCGCTTCAGTTGATGATAGAGCATATTCGTCAAACTACCGACATAAAGTCCCTCGTAAGCGGGCATTTTATTGACAATCCCGCTAGCGGGCGTGTAATGATGAAATGCGGATTCGTTCCAACTGGAGAAACCGTTATCGACGAGACTCAGTATAAAGGTAAAGATCGTCCAATCAGAGTCCTGCGTTTGGAAATGTAAAATGATATTGCTGCAACTTAAAGGTTTATTTTCAACCCCATAATGTCATCATCTACTTTAACTGTAACAAGTCCTCTTCTCCCAGATTTGGATGACTTCAATGAGCTCCTCCAAGATATTTGGTCGAGAAAATGGATTACCAATCAGGGCCATTATCATGAACTTCTTGAGCAGGCACTCTGTGAGTATCTGAAAGTGCCCTTCTTGAGCTTATTTACGAATGGAACTATTCCATTGATCACGGCTCTACAGGCATTGGACATTAAAGGAGAAGTGATTACCACACCTTTCAGTTTTGTGGCAACCACTCATAGTATTTGGTGGAATGGAATTAAACCTGTATTTGTAGATATAGATCCTGCTAATTGTGGTATTGATCCGGATAGGATAGAAGAAGCCATCACTCCGAAAACAACAGCAGTCATGCCAGTTCATTGCTATGGTAAGCCTTGTGATACTCAACGAATACAAGCTATTGCTGATAGATATGGACTGAAAGTCATCTACGATGCCGCTCATGCCTTTGGGGTGGAAGTAAATGGGAAAAGCATTTTGAATGAAGGAGATTTGAGCACTCTTAGTTTCCATGCTACAAAGGTTTATAATACTGTTGAGGGTGGTGCACTAGTGTGCCACTCTAAAGAGATGAAACAAAAAATTGACTACCTTCGCAATTTCGGTTTTGAAGATGAGGTAACGGTTGTGGGTCCAGGCATAAACGGAAAAATGGACGAAATGCGTGCAGCATACGGTTTACTGAATCTTCGCCAAGTAGATGATGCAATTGAAACTCGTCATCAAATTGCCCTTCAATATCGCAAAGCCTTTCGTGGCGTGCCTGGAATCCGTTTCTTCGACGACATGCCTGGCGTTCGTCATAACTACTCTTATTTCCCCATTTTTGTAGATGCAGAACAATATGGAATGACGCGCGATGATTTGTATGCAAAATTGAGAGAACATCAAATACTTGGTAGAAGATATTTCTATCCTCTGATAAGCCGTTTTTCTCCCTACAATTCTTTGTCTTCTGCTTCCACAGAACATCTCCCAGTTGCCACTCGCATTGCAGATGAGGTTATCTGTCTTCCAATACATCATGCTCTCTCTCAGAAGGATGTAGAGCGTGTCATAAACGTTATTATATCCCGGAATAATTAATAAAGCATCACTTTCACTATTGCCTTTTTCTCAAAAAACCTCGCTTTAATAGTACTTACCAAATGAAACTTGCCATCATGCAGCCCTATTTTATGCCTTACATTGGGTATTTCCAATGCATTTCTGCTGTTGATAAATATATCTTATATGGCAATTTGACGTTTATAAAAGATGCTTGGATGAATAGGAATAGGATACTGTTGAAAAATGGTAAAATCCAAACCATTTCTGTGCCACTTCAGCATAAAAGTTCAAATACACTAATAAACGAGATACTTATTGACAATTCACAGCATTGGCAGACCAAGCTGTTAAAGACTATTTATTTGAATTATAAAGGTTCTGCTTTTTTTGAAGAAATGTTTCCTTTTTTTCAATCCTTATTAGAAAAAAAGTATAAGTACCTGTTTGAACTGAATTGTGAATCTATCCAAAAAATAGTGTCTCTTTTAAGTATTGACACAATTATTGATGCTGATAACAGTCGTTTTTCCGAAATGGAACTGCTATTAAATAGTGTAGATGAAAAATACTCTGATGTTATACCTTATCTAACAACTAACCCTATAAAAAAAGTTGCTCGTGTGATAGAAATGTGTCGAAGAGAGAATAGTAATGATTTTGTCAATGCAATTGGAGGAAGAGAACTATATAATAAAGATGATTTTTCTGTGTATGGTATTAATCTGTCTTTTGTCAAGACAGAAAACGTCTTTTATAATCAGTTCGGCAACACATTTGAACCCAATCTTTCCATTATAGATGTCCTTATGCATAATGGAAGAGAAGGCACGCAAGAACTTCTCCAAAAATTTACGTTAATTTAGCTATTGTAAAGATATGTCAACTGCTATAGAATTTAACCATGTTTCCAAGCAGTACAGGCTTGGGTTGGTTTCTACTCGTACTTTAGGAGCCGACCTTAATCGTTGGTGGACAATGAACATTCGAGGGAAGGAGGATCCTTACTTGAAAATTGGAAGTGTCAACGATCGTTCCACAAAAGCAGACAACGATTTCGTTTGGGCATTGAGAGATATAGACTTCAAGGTTGAACAGGGTGATGTCGTCGGAATCATAGGCAAGAACGGTGCAGGAAAGAGTACTCTGTTGAAACTCTTGAGTAAAGTAACTGGCCCTACTACAGGCTCTATCAAGGCTCGCGGACGAATAGGTTCCTTGTTAGAGGTAGGAACGGGATTTCATCCTGAGATGACAGGTCGTGAAAATATTTTCATGAACGGAGCTATCCTTGGGATGACAAAGCAAGAGATTGCTGCTAAATTAGATGAAATTATTGATTTTTCAGGTTGTGAACGTTACTTGGATACACCTGTCAAACGTTATTCTTCGGGAATGACTGTTCGTCTTGGTTTTGCTGTAGCTGCATTTCTGGAACCGGAAATTCTAGTGGTAGATGAAGTTCTTGCTGTGGGGGATGCCGAGTTTCAGAAAAAAGCCATCGGAAAAATGAGGAATATTAGTGAAGGCGAGGGGCGTACCGTGTTATTTGTCAGCCATAATATGGCAAGCATAGAAAAACTATGTAATCATGGAGTAATGCTTGAGAATGGAATGATAAAAAAAACAGGTAATGTACATGATGTCGTGGAATATTATCTTCAAGATCAGATTAAAAACAAAAATTTCTTGAGAGAAGGTAATGGCTTTATACGCTTTGAAGATTATTGGTTAGAGAGAAATGTAATAGAAATAGGAGACAACCTTGAAGTTCACATATCGATACGAGCTAATGAATATGTGGATTCTTGCATGTTACATATAAATATTTATTCTTCCAACGGTCAATATGTTGCTCAATCAATTTCAGACGATGACACAACTTTTGAATTAAAGAAAATTGAATCCAATAAAGAGTATAAGATCAAATGTCTTTTGCCTTATTTGAATGTGATTCCTGGTCATTATCTCATAAATTTATGGATTGGCACAGCATACGAATGGTTTGATTGGATAAAAGAGTGTATGCGATTTTCCGTTCGTCAGGAAGGAAAGTTTATTAATCGGTTAACTCCATATCCTTCTGATGCAAAAATAGTGCTTCAATCTCATTGGACTTATGAATAACTCTTATATATGAAAACAAAAGCGTTTGATGTTTTTTGCGAACAAAGAAGATTCGACTTAATATTCAAGTATTTATATGTGGATCAGCCATTTGCTTATGTAAAGGATGCATATTTAGAAAGTATTCGTGCGTTTAATGATTTTCATGAACTTCATCCAAGTGATGGCATTCCAAAGGAAACGGCTCAGGATTTCATCGAAAGATTTGATGGCTTAATATGTAGTTTGAAAGAAAAAAAATATGACCCTGCAATGAGTTATATCCCTAAAGCTTCTTATGGAGAAATTACAGATGGTGCCCATCGTTTGGCCGCGTGTGCAGCTTTAGGATTGGATGTTGAGGTTGTTGAAACAAATGAAACAGATGAAATATACGATTATCTTTTTTTCTTTCATAAGGGGATGGATCCATTATTCATGGACTATGGTGCCTTGGAGTATGTTAAGTTGAACCCTAATGCATATATTGTTAATCTTCACTCTATCACAAATCCAAATAGTGATGAGAAGGTAGAAAGAATTTTAGAAAAATATGGTTTTATTTATTACAAGAAAGCGGTAAAGTTAACATATAATGGATATGTTAATCTTAAAAAGCTTTCATATGGATCTTTCTGGGAGGAGAGTTCATCATGGATTGGAAATGTTCTAAACTCGTATGCTGGAGCCCAAGAACATGCTCAACAGTCAAAAGGAAAATATCCCTTAAGAGCTTATGTTTTCGTTTGTGATAGTATTGAGAAGGTAATTCGGGCTAAAAAAGAAATACGTGATTTGTATGGAAAGGGAAATTACAGCATTCACATTAATGATACGCATACAGAGGCCGTTTGGCTAGCTGAAACTTTTTTTAATAAAAATTCTTTAGCTTTTATCAATAATCGTCCTTTCGAGTTCGAGGATAGGTTGTTCGATGAGAATATTGAAATATTAAAAAAGAAATGTGAAGAGTCCGGGGTTAATCTTGAATCTATTTGTGCCGCTGGAAGTACACCTTTGAATGTTTTTGGCGTTCGCAAAAGTCATGATATTGATTATTTGAGTCTTGACGATTCTTTTGCTTTAGTAGACGAAGTTTTTTCTTCTCATGATAGTCAACTTTCTTATTACCCTTATAAAAAAGAAGTAATAATAACCAATCCTAATTGTTTCTTTTATTATCATGGAATTAAATTCATTTCTCTTGATATTCTATATAAGATGAAAAGATCAAGGAGGGAAAAACCAAAGGATTATTATGATTGCAGGTTAATAAAAAAAATCTTGTTTAATCAAAAGATAAATAAGAGAGAACTCTTATATCATCTAAACAAGAGTAAATCTCATGATTTTCTAATATATTTCTTCAATATTTTTGAGCGTGTTCTAAAATGGTTAAAACGAATTGTAAAAAGGAGTTCAAATGAGTGAAAGACCTGTTTTATCTATTCTTATTATTACTCACAATCAACTTCCTTTATTAAAGCGTTGTTTGGAAAGTGTATTGAAACAGGACATACGGGTTCCGTATGAGATTATTGTTTCTGATGACAGATCTAATGATGGAACGGATTTGTTTATGAAGAATTTTCAAAATAGCTCGGATAATTTGATTAGTATTAAGTATGTTCGTTGCAATTCTGACGATTGTAACCCTACGTGTATTTCTGATAGATGTGGATGGAATAAGCTAAATGCATATAACCAATGTCAAGGAGTTTTTTTTGTGAACATTGATGCAGATGATTATTTGCGTTCAAACGATATTTACCAAAAACAAATAGAGATGTTGGAAAAGCATCCGGAATGTTCAATGTGCATGCAACGCATTTTGTCCATAAAAGAAAATGAGCCTTTTGACAAGGGCTTTGTATGGCCTCAAAGTCAGATTCTTAGAGATGGAGTTGTTATTGATAAAGAGACTTTTATTCTTGGTAATTTACGAGGTTTAAACCAAGGCTATATGATTAGGCGAAGACCAAAAGATGACATGAGGCAGTTATACGGAAAGTTGTTTGACGATGCAGTGATAACATATCATCATCTCCAATATGGGCCAATTGTTTTTATTGATAGAGCAGATTACGTTTGGGTACATTATTCGAAAAGTATTTCACATTCTGTACCCGTTGATGACTCTAAAATATTGTACGGAACATTACCTCTTTTTCATGCTGTGTTATTTCCATCTATGAGAACATTGTTTATTGAAAATGGCTTGTCTTCTTTAATACAAATGCTCAAATATTCGCCAGAGTACCCCATAATAAGTGATGGATATATTGATTATTTTCGTCAATTTCCATTTTTTATTATAAAATACTATATTGAAAATCAACATAGTTTAATTCATAAAATTAGGTTTTTATATATTTTTTATTTATTGCTTTTCCTAAATAAATACCAAATAAAGTCTAAGGTGGCATTGCTACTTGCATATAAATCATTAATTTAAAACTGTAATATTTTTTTAAAATTGACAACTTGACAATAATATCTTGTGCAGCCATTAGTTTCTGTGATTACTATTACCTATAACCACGCTCCCTATATTGCCAAATGTATCGAGGGCGTGCTGATGCAGAAGGTGGACTTCCCCATGGAGTTCATCATAGCCGATGATTGCAGCACGGACGGAACGCGTGAAATCTGCGAAAAATATGCGAAAAAGAATCCGAATTTAATACGTCTTATTTTAACGGAGAAAAATGTTGGAGCTGTAGAGAATGAGCAGAGGGCGTTTAAGGCAGCAAAAGGAAAGTACATTGCTACCTGTGAAGGAGACGACTATTGGACATCTTCCTTTAAGCTTCAGAAGCAAGTAGACTTTCTTGAAGCAAACCCTGATTACAGCGTCTGTTTTCATAGGTTTCACAAGTATGATAGTGAATCTGGCATTTGGCAAGGTGACTTTTGTGAAAATCTCTTCAAAGACTCAAACACGGATGGGGTTGAGATTTCAATGCATCAGTTTATGCATCAGTGGGTGACACAGTATCTCACAATGGTATTTCGTAAGAACAGCTATGATTTTGCTGCCTATTCAAGATACAAATATTTCCGAGATACCCATCAAATATACCACTTAATTCGTAACGGCCGTTGCTGGCTTTTTGCTTTCAATGGCGGTGTTTACCATCTTACTGGCTCTGGGATGTACTCATTCCGTACTGCTCTTAAACGTGAACAAATGACCTTAATGGTAGACAAGGAACTTTGGAGAGTAAATGGTGACGAAGGGTGGAAAGAGATGTGCTCAATCGTTATGCAGGATATTGTGGACAATTTTGCCTCACAGAAAAAGAATCTATGGTTGTTGTTGCGCTATTCTACACTGGTATTTCTTTATACGGGCCGATTTAAGAAATACATTAAAAATATTCTGCTGGTATTATGAGTTTCTTTTTGAAAGCAGAAAAAAAGTTCTTAAAAATCGTGCGTAGATTATGCTATGGCCATAATTTACCCAAAAAGGACATTGCTCTTATTTCTGGAAATGAATTAAATGACTATATTTATGAGTCATTGTTGGGTAAGGATGCTTTCATGGTTGCCCGTTACGGAAGCATCGAATTTGATGCTGCCATATATCCATATATTATAAAATTACCCCTTATTAAGCGGTACCTGTTGTTTATACGTGGTAGGGTAGATTATGTGCGTCGGGAGGCAGCTCGTGAGCAGGCATTAATCCGTCCCTTGTGCAATAATGCAGGATTTTTCCCACAAGAAACAAGTCTAATAGGCCGTTTCTCTGGTCTTTTGTTGGAGGATACATTTCAGATGGATTGTTGTTGCTGTTCTCCTTGGATTCATGAAGATTTAGCTTCGGATTTCTTTGCTAAATCCATTCGGTTTGGAAATCTAAATGATTTAGAACCGTATGATTATGATTGCCCATGGTCGAAAGCTTTGGAAGGTAAAACAGTTTTGGTTATTCACCCGTTTGCTAAGTCGATAGAGTCACAATATGCTCGCCGTGAAAAGTTATGGGAAAATCAAAATGTACTTCCTAAGTTCGAATTGAAGACAATTAAAGCTGTTCAATCTATTGCAGGTGAGCCAACTCCGTTTAAGAGTTGGTTCGAGGCATTGGACTTTATGAAAACCGAAATGGATACTATAGACTATGATGTCGCAATAATTGGTTGTGGCGCCTATGGTTTTCATCTTGCAGCACATGCAAAGAGAACTGGCCATAAGGCCATTCATATGGGTGGCGCTACACAGATTCTATTTGGAATAAAAGGTAAACGATGGGAAGCATTGCCTACAGTAAGCAAATTCTTCAATGAGTATTGGATTAGCCCACTTCCTGAAGAAACACCCCAAAATATTCATAAGGTGGAAAATGGTTGTTATTGGTGATCTATAGTTTTTACCAAAAACAAAATTACGAATATGAATTTTTCTTCTTTTATTAATTGTATTGATCCGGATAATTATAGTTCTTCCCTTATTTATGTAACTATCGCGGTTGTTTCATATAATGTAGAAAAATACATTGAGGAAGCTATTGATGGAATTTTCATGCAAAGAGTTCAACCTAATATTAAAATATCGATTCTTATTGCAGATGATTGTTCTACAGACAAAACAATTGAAATAATAAAAAGGAAAGAAAATGAATCTCCTTGGCCTTTTTATTATCTTCAAAACGCCCATAATTTAGGAATCACAAGAAACTATCGTCGTATTTTCGAATTCTGTGATTGTGATTTCATAGCGATAATAGAAGGAGATGATATTTGGTGTTCACCATACCACCTACAACAACATTTGTCGCTGTTAGATTCTCATCACGAAATAACATTATCAATAAATAGCTTTATTCCATTTAGAAAACAAGACTCAAATATCGAGTTCTTTTCACCATCAAGACCTTATCAGAATGCAATAAAAATCATTACACTTGATGAGATGTTGGAGCATAATTATGTCGGAAATTTTTCATCTTGTGTTTTAAGGTGTTCTGCTGTTAAAAAGATTGACACAAGGATATGGACATTGGATATTCCAAACGTGGATGATTGGCTAATTGGTATAGAAATGTCGCGATATGGAATAGTAGCATGTATTTCTGAAATTTCTACTTTATATCGATTGAATCCAACGGCTTTTTATTCAGTGAAATCAGATAAAGAAAAGTGGAAAGAGATCTACCGTAGATATCATATTTACCATGAATATTTGGGTGGAAAGTATCTTGAAAGAGGGCTTCTCGCAGAAAAAGAACAATGGCGTAAAGATAATTGGTCTTTAGCTCGTCAATCTCTTTTTATTCTAAGTAAAAGGATTAAACACTTCTTCATCAGAGTAGTTTCTTTCTTTTTATCCCCTAAAACTAAAACAAAAATAAAAAAAAGAATCTTTAATAGATGAGTTGATGAAATGATGCAGAATATCGCGTTTTTGTTATATAAAACCTATCGCCGGGTAAATCGCTTTTTTATCAGAAAACGATTAAAGAATAAAAGCTTCTCGATATTAGCGCCAACGTGCATTGCTGGTGTAATTTATCATGAACTGGGTCAGCAATTCTTGTCGCCTACTATCAACTTATGGATGTATGACAAAGATTTTCTTCGTTTTGTGCATAATCTACGACATTATCTTAATAGTAAGTTGCGCTTTGTGCAGGGTATAGATGATACTCCAACTGCCTGGCTTGATGATATCCTCATTCATTTTAATCATTATCATTCAGAAGAAGAGGCTGCTACTAAGTGGTATGAGAGGGCTAAACGAGTTAATTACGACAATCTTTTTATTATTATGGCGGATCAGCCGGATGGTGGCGTGATTACGCATGAGGATATGCTTTCGTTGAAAGAGATTCCTTGTAAAGGAAAAATAGTCTTTTCTGTCAAAGATTATGATGATGTGCCATATATAGTTCACCTTCCTAAGGACCCGCAAAAGGATTGTGTGAACATGTATATGTTTGATAAAACAAAAATCCTCCAACGTTACCGATGGGAAAAAGAATGGGACTATGTCAAATGGTTAAATCAGGGAAATTGAGTTGATATGATTACAGACAAGGAGTCTCTTAAACTATATCTGGATGCCGACAGGTTCGCTTTAGGCAAGACGTATCAAAGACCGAAACTTTTTAGAGACAATATATGGCGGTTTGAGATTTTGCTTCGAAAATATGAATATTGCAATAATACGGGTAAACGTTTGCTGAAAAAATGGTATGGATTGAGGCTTAAAAAAATGTCAGATCATCTTGGTTTTTCAATATCGGCTAACTGTTTTGGTCCAGGTCTCAGAATTAATCATTTCGGACTTCTTATTGTTAATTCCCAGTGTCATATTGGAAAATGGTGCGATATCCATCAAGGAGTCAATCTCGGTGATAATGGTGAAGTCGTAGGTGGAAAATACATCAGTGCTGTCCCAACTATCGGCGATTTCTGCTTCATCGGTCCAGGAGCGAAGATTTTCGGTAAAATAACTGTTGGCAACGAAGTGAGGATAGGTGCGAACTGTGTTGTGAATAAATCTATAGGGGACAAAATGTCTGTGAAGGGGATTCCCGCTATCGCTTCCCCAAATAGGAAAGAACTTTCAACGATTGCCTGTTCATCATTTGAAGCTATGTTTTTGAAATCTTATCCACAATATATCGGCAAAATATGATAAGTCTCTCGATTATTACTATCAACCGCAATAATCTTGCCGGGTTGGATAAGACATTATGTAGTATAGCTGGGCAGAATAATATTTGTTTTGAACATGTCATCGTAGATGGTGCATCCTTTGACGGTTCTGCGAATCTTATTTCAGAGTATGCTGAGCATTCAACGTACCCTGTAAAGTGGGTGTCGGAACCCGATTCTGGCATTTATAATGCTATGAATAAGGGGATACGTATGTCTACGGGTGATTATCTGTTGTTTCTCAATAGTGGCGATATACTATGTAATGAGGAAGTTGTAGAACATATATTTCCATTACTTGATGGAACAGATATTGTAATAGGACAAGTGAACGTCGTTAATTCGGATGGTAAAATACAGCAAAATGTAGGACTGAAAGATAATGATCTTACATTGTTTTCATTGTATCTTTATGGTATTCCTCATCAAGGATGTGTTATAAAAAAAGATCTTTTCAATGAATATTTATATGACGAGTCATTGAAAATCAATGCTGATTGGAAATTCTTTTTGCAGACGATAATTATCCAGGATGCTTCTGTAAATTTCGTCCCACTGACTATAGCAGACTATGATGGGATGGGTATAAGTTCCACAAACCATGAATTGCTGCTAAAGGAACGTGAAGAAATTTTCCTTGAAACAATTCCTACCCGTATTGCATCTGACTATGTAAAGGTTTTTCCACATTACTATGAGGCATATCGAGTGGAGTGGCTTCTTCGTCATCCCTTTTTCTATCGTGTATATCGTGTATGGGTATCTTTGGGAATGAAGTTTTGGAAAAAATAGTCATGTTACCTATGATGATTTCTGTTGTTATTCCCTTGTTCAATAAGAAGCAAAGCATTCGGTCAACATTGGATTCTGTATTGTCGCAGACCTATCAAGATTATGAGGTGATAGTTGTCGATGATGGTAGCACTGATGATGGAGCTGAAATTGCAAAAGAAAAATTGATTCATTCTGGAATTGATGTTGTTTTTTCTTTGATTCGAAAAGAGAATGGAGGGGTTTGTTCCGCTCGTAATGTTGGAATTCGGGCTGCGAAAGGTGAATGGATCGCATTTCTTGATGCAGATGACCTTTGGGAACCCACATTTCTTGAAGAGATGGTGAGACTTATCATTGATTTTCCAAATGCCGGTATCGTTGGGTCGTCTTACTCTTTTCTCAAAAAAGGAGAAAAAGAATTAGCAAACAAACCTTTGGAAGATTCATTCCGCGGGATTGTTGATAATCGCACATGGGATAAGGCACACATTTATTGTTCTAGTGCTGTAGTATGCCTTAAGAGAGCGCTTGAAGAAATAGGCCTCTTTGATGAACGTATTGCTTATGGAGAAGACATAGATGTCTGGTGGCGCATTATGTTGCGTTATCCAGCAGCCTATGTTAATAAGGAGTTGGCCGTCTATCGATTGGATGAGGACAATCGCGCTATGAATAGAAAGATTCCACTTGAGAAACTCTATATTAACTATTTTGAGAAGTACAGTGAAGCCCGTAAAGAAAACACTGCTTTTCGTCATTTTATTGATAAGGAGTGTATGTGGTGGCTATTTCCATACTTCGCTGAGAATCCGAAAGATGCTAATGTACGTCGTATTCTAAAGCAGATCAACCTAAAAGAGTATAAATGGTCGTTTCGATTTAGGTTTATGTTTCCTCATCTTTATACATTAATAAAAGGAGTGAGATAAAAATGAAAAACATATTACTTCTTGGAGGATATGGTTTCCTTGGAACTAATATACTAAAATATTTAGATGAGTGTTGTGGAAACACTTTCCGAGTTATCGTTTTTGACAAATTCGCCCAACATCCTGCTGATCTTTTATTTGATTGTGTCACAAAGACATATGTGGGGGACTTTTCTGATGATGTGTTGATAAATAGGCTGTTTGATGACAACCCGATAGATTTTGTAATACATGCAATAAGCACGACTGTGCCAACGTCGTCGTTCAATGCACGATACGATATTGAATCAAATCTGATTCCGACAATTAATTTGATTAATAGTATGCTTCAACATGGAGTGAAAGATATAGTATACCTTTCCTCTGGTGGGGCCATATATGGCAATACTAGTATCGTGAGACATCAGGAGGAAGAGAATGTGTTCCCTATCAGTTCATATGGAGTTGTGAAGTTGGCGATAGAGAAATATCTGATGCAATACTCAGAGTTATATGGATTACGGCCACTTGTTGTTCGCTTATCAAATCCTTATGGCCCTTATCATTATTCTATGAAACAGGGAGTTTGCAATGTGGCGATGTCATTTGCACTTTCAGGTAACTCTTTCAACGTCTGGGGGGATGGAAAGGCGGAAAAGGACTACATTTATGTTTGTGATTTTACGGAGATATTATTTAAGTTAATAGACAAGAAAATCCATTCTCAAGTCATCAATATAGGTAGTGGGCAAATTGCAACAGTAAATGATATTCTGGAGAGGATAAAAAAAATGGTTCCAGAATTTCATTGGTATTATTCGGATGCATCTAGGTACGATGTGTCTCATTTTGAATTAGATACTTCAAAATTGTTATCTATTATCGGGGATTTCCACTTCACAAATTTAATAGATGGACTAGAAAAAACCTATGCATGGCAACTCTCTGCTTTAGAAGCAGGTCAAAACCCTCAGTCTTCATAAGTGATGAGACTTAGTATTATTTCCACTCTATATAAAACTGCCGCATATTTACCAAAATGTGTGGATTCTTTATTAGCGCAAGACATATCTTCCAACGATTATGAGATTATCCTTGTGAATGACGGTAGTCCAGAAAATGATTTGGAAATAGCAGAATCTTATGCTGCCGAATATGGTAATATTAAAGTCGTCTCACATCCTAATAAAGGACTTGCTGGAGCACGAAATACCGGCCTCTCAGTAGCAACAGGAGAGTATTTGTGTTTTGTGGATCCTGACGACTATATTCAGCGAAACAGTTTTAGCCGTTTATTGCAGCAGATGGATGATGAGCATCTGGATATGCTGCGATTTAATTATCACGTTGTTAATGAGGCGTATAATGAAATAGCTAAGACTAAAGATGCAAATGTCATTGATTACTCTCCTTGCATAATGGATGGAAGACAATTTCTTGTTGATCGGTTAGGATACGCATGTTATGTCTGGGCTTTTATTTATCGTAGGTCAATTATCTCAGAAAACCAAATAGCTTTCCGTGAAGGAGATTATTTTGATGATACAGTATGGCTTCCGCAAGTATGCAATGTGGCCGAAAGAGTAAATTGCACAGAACTGAAACGTTATTATTATCTGCAACGAGAGAACTCTTTGGTTAACACGATGTCACCCGAGGCTACAAAAAAGAAACTTGATGCACAACTGGTGATTATAGAGAGACTTACTGAACAACGCACACACATGGATAAGAAAGTACAAAAATGGTATCAGGGTATGATATCTAAAACGGCACTTTCTATACTTTCAACAGCAGCTATCAACTGTTATGAAGACTGTGATAGATATATCAATTGGCTTAGAGATTATAAGGCTTTTCCTTTGTGGGCTGAATTATCCACAAAGGAACAAAAGCTAAAATATTGCATATTAAATATCTCGCCGAAATTGTTTTGCCAAATGATCCATCTGAAGAATCAAAAAGGTTGAGATGTTTCAAAAGTTACTATTATTATTGATTTATCAGTGAACATCGGTATTATCGGAGCGGGGCATATTGGTGCTAAGATGGCTAAGACGCTGAGCCGGATGGAGGGCGTCTGCCGGTATGCTGTTGCTTCGCGGGATTTAGCTAGGGCACAGGCTTTTGCGGAGGTAAACGGTTTTCAGAAGGCTTATGGCTCGTATGAAGAGCTGGTTAAAGATGCTGATGTGGACTTGGTTTATGTTGCTACGCCCCATTCGCATCATTTCGCTCATGCGAAGCTGGCTCTCGAGGCCGGTAAGGCGGTGCTTTGCGAGAAGGCGTTTACTGCTAATGCTCGTGAGGCCGCTGAGCTGATTCGACTTTCGCGTGAGAAGGGTATTTTCCTTGCCGAGGCTATGTGGACTCGCTATATGCCTTTCTCAAAGACGATTCGCGAGGTGATTGATAGCGGCGTAATCGGTAAGCCTCAGACTTTGACAGCTTCGCTGAGCTATTCCATCGGCTGGAAAGAGCGAATACAGCGCGCAGACCTTTGTGGAGGCGCTTTGCTCGACTTGGGAGTTTATTGCATCAACTTTGCCCGTATGTGTTTCGGTACTGATATCGAACGCGTAAATTCTTCGTGCGTGAAGGGTGGGGCAGAGGGAATGGATATGCACGAGACTATATCGCTTGTTTATCGCGACGGACGTATGGCGACGTTGACTGCCAGCGCGTTATGCATTGATGACCATCGCGGAATTATCTGCGGAGACAAAGGATATATCGTCATTGATAATGTGAACAATCCAACAACGATGACAGTTTTCCTTGACTACAAGCCCGTTGCCGAATACCGTTGCCCCGAGCGCATCACAGGTTACGAATATGAGGTGCTTGCTTGCAAGGAAGGCATTGAAAATCATTGGGTGGAGTCGCCCGATATGCCCCACGACGAGATTCTTGCCATTATGGAGATGATGGACGACTTGCGCAGACAATGGGGAGTTGTGTTTCCTAACGACTAAGATTTTTTTCTTTCTTCAAAAAATTTTTTCCCTTCTTCATATCGCGAGATTCTTTCTTCATAATTTTTTTTCCCTTGAATTCTTTTTCCCCTCCCTCACAACTCGGCTAGGATGAAAAAGAATTCTCTTTTTTCTCTTTGAACTCACGGATTCCTTGGCTCATGAAAAAAGCGATATCTTTCTTCGTCATTCTGCTTTGTCCCCTTATCCTTCGCGCTGCTTTGACTTCGGGCGTCTATAAGGTGCAAAATGTCTCGTATGGGCGATACATGTATGAGGATTTCTCTTCGGGAGGCATCAGTACGTCAACGTCTTATGCGGATGGAGATTATGAGAAACTGTGGAAGGTAACTGTCAACGGGACAAACGTAACTCTGCAGAACATCTATACAGGACATTACGCACAAACGCAAACGACTACTTCGGCACAGTTTATGTGCGGAGCAAACGCTACAAGTTTTGCCCTCACGACGAATGCCGACGGCTCGTATATGTTCAAATCGGGCAGCTATATGCATTGTGCTGCTACTCAGAGCTATTACGTTGTCAACTGGTGGGATTCGAACAGCACTCCCAGCATGTGGAATCTCGAGCCCGTCAACCTGACTGATGCTGAGATTGCTTCAATACGAGAAGCTTTTGCTTCCGTAGACGATATGAACAACAATGCAACTGCCTACAACACGCAGCTCGCGTTGTTTTTCAATGACCTTTCTTGCTCGGAACTGAAGGCCAGTTATCGGAATTACTCGGATGCACAACTACGTTCAGCAATGAACGAGAAAGGCATTCCTGTAGCTTTGCAGGAAATGGGCGTGAAAGTGAAGAATGGTTGGGCGGATGAGATAGCTCCCTCATTCTCAGCGCAATTCAGAGTAAGGGAATACACTCCATATTCTCGCGCCGATTACTGGAGAAATCGTCTGAAGGCAACACAGTTCAACGATATGTCGAATCCGACAGGCATCTATGCCTCAAGTAAGGATGTGCTGTATGTCTTTGTAGGAGAAGACATTCCTGCCAATTGTTCTTTGCGCATCGTGGGACTTTCGGGCGTAGAGCAGGCAAACTATTCAGCAGGTCATGTGTTGAAGAAAGGCTTGAATGCCATTCAGGCATCGGCTGACAGACAACACTTCTGGATAATGTATACCTACACGGGAAACGGAACTATGGATTTGGCATCACTGCCTCCTTTGAAGATACATATTGAAGGGGGAGAAGTTGCCGGGTTTGTTGACGTAACAGCTCTTGATGAATCTTCCGCTAATGCTCTGTACAAGAGCGTCTTGTCAAATGCTAACTCAGTAGCTTCAACAAAGGGATGGGATGCATCGGAGACGGCTTTTGTTGTCAAAGGAAACTATGGGGTGTTCGATTTTATGCTTGATTCCTACAACAAGATTTGGGCTTCTACTGCGTATAACAACTCATACACGCCAAACTATCAGATATACAAGAGTATTCATTGGTACGACAACGTGCTGATGTGGGAATGGAGTATGATGGGCTTCATGAAACGTGTGGCAGAAGGCGATGTGGGTGAGCATGAGCACGTTAGCGGAGGTAGCGCAATCTATCCAGTCTATTGCAACAATCTGGCGCTTACTATTCAAGGCGCGAGCAACAACAATCCCTTCTCAACGACGGGCTATACGTGTATGCCTGGCGTGTGGGGCATCGAATCGTCATATAATGGAGAGCGAGCCGACTTCGATAATTGGTGTGCAGGGCATGAGAGTGGGCATAACAATCAGGGCGCCATTAACTTGCAGAGTTGTACAGAGAGTTCCAATAACCTTTTCTCGGGCATCGTAACCTATCTGTATGGATACCGTATGAGTCGCGGAAACACGATATCGTATTGCGCTTCGGATTTTCTGTCTGGGAAGCCTTTTGGCTTGCGCGACATCGCTTCCACGCATCGGATGTATTATCAGCTGTATCTCTACTATCATGTAGCAGAACATAAGACAGATTTCTATCCAACATTATTTACTCTACTTCGCGATGACCCTATGAACCTTGATAGCGGCGTTAACAGTTTGTTGAAGTTTGTCAGAAAGTGTTGTGCAGCTGCAAATGAGGATCTTACCGACTTCTTCCAGGCTTGGGGATTCTTTGAGCCTTTGGATAATGTGACTTTCGGCGATTACACAAACCATACAATTTCTTTGTCTCAATCTGAGATAGATGCCTGCAAGGCTGAGATTGCTTCAACATATAACAAGAAAAACAGCGAGATTCTCTTTATTGAAGATAGGATTGAAGAGAGCTACCGCTGGGATCCTTGGGCTTCGGGCAACAACGACCCTCGTGTTGTTCATGGAACACCGAGAAGCGCTTGCGGGGATTTGGGAAGCGTAAACGACTATAAGGTAAACAGTTCCACAGCAGTTAATCCCACATATTCTAGTTACTCACTCAGTGGAACTACTCTGACGATGAACGGCACGGGAGGAGTAGGCTTCCTCGTTTATGATGGTTCTGGCAAATTGGTTGCCTTCAGCAACTGTCTTTCGTTTGACTTGAATGCCAGCACTATTGCTGAGGGAGGTTTTTCAGTTGTCTCCATAAGTGCCGATGGAAAGAAGAGTGAAGTAAAGAATGTAACGGAAGTAGGTACGGATGAAGAAAAACTGGCTGCCCTTCAATCTGTTTTGGCAAAGGCTCAGACATATGTAGATAAGAAGGACGAAACCAACACGAAGGTGGGTTTTTACAAGGCAAGCGCTTTGGAATCTTTGGAAGAGCAAATGGCTCGTGCTCAAGAAGTAATCGCAACAAATGAAGCCTCCCTGTATGGTTCCTTGATGGATTCACTAAACCAATCCCTTTCCAATATCGACTTATCCACTCAATCGAAAGTGCAGATCATTCCAGGCAACTATTATTCTCTTCGCAATGCCCTTTACCCCAATCGTTATGCCAGCATCAACGGACAAGCTCTGACAACAACCACTTCTACGTTTTGCTCAGATTCAGAAAAATGGCAGTTTGTGAAAGCCGGAGAAGAAGGAAAGTATCATATTCTAAACAAAAAGGCAGGCACCTTTATTAGCACACTCGGTACCTCTACCCAAGCTACCGCTTCTGCTACATCACCCGATGAGGCTTTTGCTTTTACTCTCGATGACTACGGTGAAGGGATGTGGGCTCTCAACAGTCATTCCTCTTCGGGATATACTTATCTTCATAGCGCAGCAAATGATAGCTACAAGATAGTAGGGTGGACGGGCGATGCGAATGCCTCACATTGGTATCTGACTTTGGTGGAGGAGTCAGAGGAAAGAGAAATTACTAGTCGTCTTGCGGGGCTGATTCTGAAAAGCCAAGAGCTGCTCAACACAATTTGTTCTTCGTGGAGTGCTGAAGCAACGCCCTGTAACCTTCAAACCACATCCCCTTCTTCTGACGGATATATATGGACTAATGCCCAAGAGAGTAGTGAAGGAAACATCGCTAATCTGATTGATGGCAACATTAGCACTTTTTTTCATTCCGCTTGGAATAATGGACCCGATGAGGATCATTTCCTACAAGTGGATTTGCACGAAGCAGTAGATCTTTTTTCTTTCCATTTCACCAATCGTTATAACAGCGTCTACACTTCCAATAGCGGCTTTGAGTCTCCTACTTTTATTTCTGTTACGGGAAGTAATGACGGCGTGAACTTTCTGCCTATCACCACTCTCACTACGGACGACGGCTTGCCTTATGCTACAGGAGGGCAGAGTTCTTATGAGTCGGCTGTCTTGGGAATGTGCGGCGAAAAATACCTGCATATTCGTTTCACAGTTTTAGCAACAAACACTCAGAAGACGAGTAATGGCCATATTTTTTTTGCTTTAGGTGAATTCGGCTTCGAGTCAAGAGATTTCTCATACTCCTTGCTGCCCCGTTATAGTTCTGCAAATGAGACTCTTGTCAAAAGCCTCATGAGCGAGTTGACGAGAGCGTCAATTGTGTTGGCTTCAGGTACTACACAGAGGATTGCTTCGGAAACGGAAATCCTACAAGGGTATTTTGATGCGTTGATGGCTTGGGCTGAAGCACCCTTTGTCAGAGGGGATGTGAATCTTGATGGGGAGGTAAATGTGTCGGATGTTACAGCTCTGGTAAGCATCATCCTTGAAAGTACCTCTTCTTCTCAGAGCATTGAGAATGCAGATATTAATGAGGATGGGGCAGTTAATGTATCGGATGTTACGGCTTTGGTTTCCATCATCCTACAGAAATAAAAGAGTAGAAATAAAAATGATGAAAAAGAGTTTGCTGCTGCAGGCATTGACGAAATTTCTTTTGGGAGTTGTTGTCTTGGGCGTGTTGATATTTTTTTCTGCAGGCTCTTTCCGTTTCTGGAACGGATGGCTGCTGATGGGCGTGCTGTTCGTTCCTATGTTTGTGGCGGGACTGATATTGCTTGCTAAGAATCCTCAGCTCCTTGCTAAACGCTTGAATGCAAAAGAGGAACAGCAGGAACAGAAGATGGTTGTCGCGTTGAGCGGGATGCTTTTCGTTGCTGTCTTTGTCTTGGCGGGATTGAATTGGCGTTTCCGCTGGTGCATATTGCCAAACTGGGTTGTGTGGATAGCAACGTTGCTTTTTCTGCTGTCTTACATCCTTTATGCCGAGGTGTTGCGCGAAAACGCCTATCTTTCAAGGACTATCGAGATTCAGGAAAACCAAAAAGTCATTGATAGAGGTTTGTATGGCATCGTGAGGCATCCGATGTATATGGCTACGACGTTGCTTTTCCTGTCGATGCCCTTAGTGCTAGGATCGCTCGTCTCGTTTTTTGTAATGCTATTGTATCTTCCACTCATAGTCAAACGCATCCGAAACGAGGAAACCGTGCTCGAAACGGGTTTAGAGGGATACAAGGAATACAAGAAACGAGTGAAATACCGTTTGCTGCCTTTTGTTTGGTAGAGATTCCGAAGTGTGATTTCTGCATTTTGAACAAAAAAGAGATGGAGTAGAAACCCTCTGAGGGTCATCATTCCTCAATGATATCTTGGGGCACTTGTCGCGTACTTTTGCGATAAGTGCCCTAATTTTTTTTCTATTAGTGAGATTACCGAAAGAGAAACTCAACTGAAACCACAATGGAAATAGAATTTCCATTATTTTTCAGCCTTTTCTTTCTCTACTTGTATTTTTTCAATAGTTTGCTGATAGCCTTGTCAAGTGATTCGGTAGGTTCGATGATGTTGTAGTCTTCCCAGAAATTTGGATCAAGAAAGTAATCGACTCGGTCAAAGAACGTGTCGTGCGAATTGAATGAGTCTCTCCCTAAAATAGGATGGATACCATCTGTCGCTCTGTCGGTAACAACCATCTCGCAGAAGGCTGTGAAGGAGGTGGCCAGAAGCCTTCGTTTCCAGTCGCAGTTGAAGCGGAACGTGTTGCGGATATAGCTGATGCGGGTGACACCGTTTTCTTGCTTGTAGTCTACCAGCAGGCTCAGTTCTTTAGGCTTGAAACGGACTCCTCTTGGCTTCTTGAAGAGCATGTAGAGAGTCGCTTTAAGGGGATCGCTCATATCGAGTGTTAGTTCGGCTCGTGTGAAAGAGAGCGTCTCGCAGTCAATGTAGAACCGGCCGAAATAGAGAGCATAAGGTTGTAAGGTATATGGCGAAATGGCAACGACGTATTGTAGCCTATCATTGATGGTAGCATGAGGAAGCAGTTCAAAGGCGTAGTTATCCAGTTCTTTTTCGTTGAGGAGAAAGTCGAGATTTTTAACTATGTCAAGCTGGACAGGTAGCACGGGTCCTCCGAGAACTTTCACTCCGAGGGTATCGCTCTGCTTCGGGCTTAGCAACCTTCGTCCCTTGATGATAGCTACTTTATCGCGTCCTATGCCTCTGTCGTAAGGAGTTTTATACATGTCCATCACTCCTTCGGCAACATAGATGTAATGTTGACGTTTCATAGCCGTTTCGCGGTAGAAACACTTGTATAGCTCGGGAGAAGAGCTATAGTTGTCGGGAATCTTCTCGATGGCAATGTTTACAAGTTCGCGTGGGTCTCCTGTCCAAACAACTACTTCAGGGAGGGCGATAGGTGCAGGTTTGAGCTTGATGTTGAACCCGTCAGGCGGGTTTTCTTGAATGTGTAGATGTTCACTTCGGTAGCCTAAACGAGAGATGGTGATGTCAGCAGGAAGCCGATCAACTTTCAAAGTGAAAAAACCGTCGTCGTTTGTCACAACAGCCACATCTGTACCGTCAACAGAGATACTTGCCTGAGCTATGCGTTCACCAGACTTTTCATTGGCGACAGTGCCGCTAAACACGGTATGCTGAGCTGCAACGCCCAAACAAACGGTGAGCATATAAAAGAGTATGAGGGCGAAACGTTTCATAATGGTGCAAATAACGTCATTTTCTTTGAAAATCAAAAATGTAAAAGCATTTTTTTTGTTAAATCCTTTTTTATTCTAAATCCCATTGGATGAAGAAAGAATCTTGCAGGGGAGGCAAAGCAAAAAAAGATATCTTTTCTGAAAAAATGTTTTCCCCTTTTCCGAATTCTTTGTACCTTTGCAACCAGTGTTTTTGCCCATGATTGCATTTTTGCTAGGCAAACATCATTGTAATTTCTTTAAGTGCTTGGGAATTAGTGCTTTACTTTGTTCCTGAGGAGCTATTATTACATTCTTTTGCTCTATAATAGCATTTCGGTTTTTCTTTTAGATTCCCTTTTATAGTCACTATACGATGATTCCGAAAATCATTCACTATTGTTGGTTCGGTAGGGGCGAGATGCCAGAGCTTGCTAAGATGTGTATTGCATCGTGGCACAAGTGTATGCCTGATTGGGAGTACAAGCTATGGAACGAAGATAACTTCGATGTGACATCTGTTCCTTATGTGAAAGAAGCCTATGAAGCGCGTAAGTATGCCTTTGTAACTGATTACGTTCGACTTTGGGCACTCTACAATGAAGGTGGCGTATATATGGATACTGACGTGGAGACACTGAAATCTTATGATGACTTGCTGCATCTTACAGCTTTTACAGGTTACGAAGGCAGCAAGAGTTGCCCCCCGGTTACGGGCACTATGGCAAGCGATGCTGGGGGAGAATGGGTGAAAGAGCAGTTGGATGATTATGAAGGAGCACATTTCCTTATGTCTGATGGTACCTTGGACATGACATCAAACACGCAGCGTATATCAAAGATTATGCGCGACAATGGATTCGTTCAGGACGGGACTTATAGAGTATATAAGGACTTGCATGTGTTCCCGTGCGAATATTTCTGTCCCCGCCTCACAAGTGGTGAAGTTGTTATTTCAGAAAAAACATATTGTGATCATCACTTTATGGGTTCGTGGAACAACAAAAAGGTTAAAGGAATAAAGGGCTTAATACTATGCCTTGCTGGATCCAAGATGAAAGTTAGAATGATAAAACTAAAACGCAAACTGTTTGGGTAGGCAATCATGATAGCTGTAATAAATTCCTCTCCCTCTGTATGAGAAAATGAAGTCTCTTTTCCTGCAGTCTTTCAACATTTAAATAAATAAATGAAACGCATACTTCTCGTTTTTGGGACGCGTCCTGAGGCTATTAAAATGTGCCCTCTAGTGAAGGAGTTTCAAAAACACCCCACTGAAATTGAGACACTTGTTTGTGTGACAGGTCAACATCGCGAGATGCTCGATCAAGTGCTTCGTATCTTTGAAGTAATGCCTGATTATGATCTTAATATTATGCAGCCGGGGCAGGACCTTTACGATGTAACATCTCGTGTGCTGCTGGGTATGCGCGAAGTACTTGAAGAAACGCATCCTGATGTAGTACTTGTTCATGGTGACACTACAACTTCAACTGCAGCAGCTTTGGCTGCTTTCTATAAGCAAATACCCGTCGGGCACGTGGAAGCGGGACTTCGGACAGGCAACATCTACAGTCCATGGCCTGAAGAGATGAACCGTCAGCTAACGAGCAGAATAGCTACTTACCATTTTTCGCCAACACAACTCAGTCGTGAGAACCTGTTACGGGAAGGCATTGATGAGAAAAAGATTTTTGTCACGGGGAACACGGTGATTGATGCACTTTACATGGTGGTAGAGAAACTAAGAAAGGATGAAGCCCTAAGGAATTCGCAAAAACGAATTCTATTAAGTTCCGGATATGACACTGAGCGTTTGGCTGAGGAACGAAGACTCATCTTGATTACAGGGCATCGCCGTGAGAATTTTGGAGAAGGATTCATTCATATATGCAAGGCAATTAAGGATTTGTCTAAGAAATATCCTCGGGTGGATTTTGTATATCCTATGCATCTTAATCCCAATGTGCGCAAACCTATTCATCAGGTGTTTGGGGAAGACTTAAGCCATTTTGATAATTTGTTTTTTATTGAGCCGTTAGAGTATCTGTCGTTTGTCTATCTAATGGAGAAAAGCACGATTGTACTAACTGACTCCGGTGGTATCCAAGAGGAAGTTCCGGGGTTGGGTAAGCCTGTTTTGGTGATGCGTGATACAACAGAACGCCCCGAGGCATTGTCAGCAGGAACAGTCAAACTTGTTGGAACAGATTACAATCGTATTCACAATGAGGTGAGTCGGCTGTTAGAGGATGCAGACTATTATAGTGTGATGGCGCATGCTGTTAACCCTTATGGAGACGGCCTGGCTTGCCAACGAATAGTGGATACGCTGAAAGTTTGATTTTTTTATATGTCGTCAGTTTTATGATCTCATATTTTCCAAAGTTTTTTTCTAGTAGAGCTATTTATTTGTATTTGGCTTTATTGCTCGTCGTGACAGCCCTTTTCGGTCATCCCATGAAATGGTATTGGTGGCTGTTTGGAGTGGTAGAGGTGATAGGCTTTTTTTATCTAAGCAGTCAATTGACAATAGAATGGGGACGGTGTACGGATAGGTTATTTGAGAAAAAACTATTTAGCACATCGTTGATCATCCGAGTTGTATATGTGGTTTTTAGCTATTTCTTTTATATTGAAGTATCTGGCGATTTCATGGGTTTTGGAGCCGCAGATGCAAACACTTATCACCTTCTATCGATACGTGGAGCTGAAATGATATCTTCAGGGCAGTTCAATTTTAAGGAACAGTTTGACTCTTTGGGCTTTTTCTCACGTGGCGTTGATATATCAGATATGGGATTTCCTCTTCTTCAGAGTATTGTTTACTTCTTTTCGGGGAATTCAAGAATCATTTCACGTTTAGTAAATTGCCTTTTTAGTGCTTGCACAGCATTGTATGTATATCGTTTTTCAAAGAGAAATTTTGGAGAGAACATCGCAAGGATGACTGCAGTTTTTTTCATGTTAATGCCGAATTTCATCTATTATTGCAGTGTCCAGTTAAAAGAGACCGTGATGTTGTTTATAACGGTTATGTTTGTTGAGTGTGCCGATAGGCTTATTCATGAAAAAAAAATAGAGTTAAAGCGAATGCTTTTCGTCTTGTCCTATGGCTTGCTGATGTTTTTTTTCAGAGCTGTGCTTTGTTATGTCCTTTTTATATCCTTGTTTGTAGCTTTGGTTTTAACTAGTTCCCGGTTGGCAAGGCGAGGACGGAATCTGCTATTTGGACTTGTTACTGTTTTATTTATTGGTGTGGTATGGGGTAATTTGATTCGCGAAGAAATAGTATGGGGGCAATACCAAGATTTACAGACAGACCAACAAAACAACTTGGAGTGGCGTGCTGAACGTGAGGGTGGTAATCAACTGGCGAGATATGCTGGTTCAGCCGTCTTTGCACCTTTGATTTTTACAATTCCATTTCCGACAATGGTTGATATTCCAGACCAGGAGAACCAACAGATGATACACGGGGGAAACTATGTGAAGAATATCACGTCGTTCTTTACAATTATTGCGCTTATTTCTCTTTTGATGACTCGAAAGTGGAAAGAGCATGTGTTACCTGCTGCATTTTTCATAGGTTATCTTGTAGTCCTCGTGTTCAGCAATTATGCACAGTCAGAGCGCTTTCATATACCAATTTTGCCTTTTTCTTTGATGTTTGCAGCTTATGGTGTTTCGCTGATTACCAATAAGCATAAGTTGTGGTTCCAATATTGGTTGCTGTTAATTTTTGTGGCAAATATCGGGTGGGCTTGGTTCAAATTGCGCGGAAGAGGAATGTAAAAAAGTGTTTCGAGAAGAAAAATGAAAGTATTGATTGTTGCATCCTATAACAAAGGAACTTTTGTTCCTTTCATCGTTGAACAGGTCGAAGCCTTGTGCAAACTGGGTGTAACAATAGATTATTTTGGGATAGAGGGCAAAGGGTTTATTGGGTATATGAGAAACCTTCCCGCTCTAAGAAAGAAAATCAACTCTTTCCACCCAGATCTCATACATGCACACTATGGTTTGTCTGGCCTATTTGCTAATTTGCAGCGCAAAGTTCCTGTCATAACCACCTATCACGGAAGTGATATCAACGATCATAAGGTACGACCGTTGTCAAAATTGTGTATGAGGTTGTCCCGATATAATATTTTCGTGTCACAGGCTACGGTAAATCTAATTCGCCCATCCCAGCGCTACGCTTTGATTCCTTGTGGAGTCGATTTGACAGAACTTCAGCTCACGGAAAAAGCAGACGCACGTAAAAAAATGGGTTTGCAAATTGACAAGAGATATGTGTTGTTTGCAGGAGCCTTTGATAACCCTGTAAAAAACGCAACCTTGGCGAAAGAGGCAGCATCTCTACTTTCGGATGTTAATCTTCTGGAACTGAAGGGTTATTCACGTGAGGAGGTGACGCTGTTGATGTGTGCTGTTGATGCTTTTTTACTTACATCGCACACTGAGGGCTCCCCTCAAGTTGTCAAGGAGGCAATGGCTTGCGGATGCCCTATTGTCTCGGTGGATGTGGGAGATGTAAGAGAGAGATTGCAAATGGTGGACGGTTGCTTCGTTGCAGATGATAGAAGTCCGGAAACTCTTGCTGAATTGCTAAAAAAAGCATTTGATTTTTGTGGTCGTACTAATGGAAGAGAGCGGATAAAAGAACAAAAGTTGACGAACGACAAAGTAGCGGAACGACTTAAAAATCTTTATTCTCAGTTAACGAAAGAAAGCGAATGAAGAAGATTACTTTTTTTAAGCAAGTCTCCGAAATTGATGCTGGGCAATGGAGTGCGTTGGTTATGGCATCCTCAGTCGCATCGTTCTTTCAAACTAAGGACTGTTACGACTTTTATGATAGCTTACCGTTTTTGGAAGCGTTTGTCTTCGGAGTACAAGAGAATGATGCATTAAAAGGTGTAGTTGTTGGTTACATACAAAAGGATGGTGGAAAAGTAAAGAGGTTTTTCTCACGCCGTGCGATTATTAATGGTGGACCTCTTTTGGCGGATGATATTTCAGAAGAGGCTGTGGAGGCGTTGTTAAAAGGAAGTGCAAATATATTACGGAAAAAGGCAATCTATATTGAAACGCGTAACTTCAATGATTATTCACGTTGGAAAACAGTTTTCATAAAATGTCGCTTCCTTTATGAACCGCATTATAACTTTCAGGTTGACACGTCATCGGTAGGGCTTGCAGAGCAAAATGTGGGGAAGAGTCGAAAACGTGATATACGAACTTCCTTGCGTGATGGGGCTACTGTTGTTGATGTTCCGAATGAGAAAGAAGTAAAAGAATTATACGAGCTTCTATCTGAGCTGTATCGTAAAAAGGTGAAAACCCCACTATTCCCATATGTCTTTTTCAAGAGATTATATGAATCCGATTTTAGTAGATTCATTTTGGTTCGTTATAATGATTGTATCATTGGCGGTACTGTATGTGTTTGTTTGAATAACAAGGTTATGTATGAGTGGTTTGCGTGCGGTAAAGATGGTCAGTTTAAGAATATCTATCCTTCAACGCTCGCAACATGGTCGGGTATCCTTTATGCCGCCAATCATGGATTCAAATGTTTTGATATGATGGGTGCCGGAAAACCTGGCGATGGTGGATATGGCGTGCGTGACTTCAAAGCAAAATTTGGTGGGCAATTGGTTGAACACGGGCGCTTTTTATTTATTTGTGACAGACTCCTATTTGAAATAGGTTCAATTGGGGTGAAAATTCTTAAAAGGAAATGAATATCCTTATTGATATCGGCCATCCAGCTCATGTGCATCTGTTCCGATGTTTTGCCCACGAAATGCTGACGAGGGGGCATAAGGTGTTGTTTACTTGCCGCGACAAGGAGTTTGAAATAGCTCTTTTAAAAGCGGAGGGTTTTGAATACATTTCTTTTGGGAAAAAATATTCTTCCAAATTAGGTAAAATATTGGGATTGCTTAAGTTTGATTGCCTGGAATGGAAAACTTGCCTACAATTCAAGCCTGATATCTTGCTTAGTCATGGCTCAATGTATGCTGCGCATGCTGCATGGCTGTATGGCAGACCTCATATATCATTCGAAGATACATATAACTTCGAACAGATACGGTTATATGAACCTTTTACTGCTGCTATTTTGACAGCAGATTATGAACATCCCTTTATTTCGAAAAAAGAGATTCATTATGCTGGTTATCACGAGCTAGCATACTTGCATCCTAAACGTTTTACTCCTGATAAATCAGTGCTTACGGAACTTGGGCTAATGGAAGATGAAAAGTATGTGTTGCTTCGTTTCGTGTCTTGGAAAGCTACACATGATTCTGGGCACAAAGGAATGTCAATTGAAAACAAACGTAGAGCTGTTCGGCTGTTCTCACAGTATGCTAAAGTTTTCATTTCCTCAGAGAAGGATCTTCCAGAAGATCTTCAATGTTATAGGCTGCCCACGCCTCCTGAGCGCATCCATCACGTGATGGCTTTTTCTTCTCTAATATTTGGTGAAAGTGCTACTATGGTGTCGGAGGGCGTGGTGCTGGGCGTCCCTGGAATTTATATGGATAACACGGGACGATATTATACACGCGAGCAGGAAGTACGATATGGCATGTGCTTCAATTTTTCAGAGTCATTGGAGGATCAGGATAGAGCGATAAATAAGGGTGTCGAGATTCTCTCTTCTTCAACTTTTGACAACTCAGGTCATGAGCAAATGCTTAAAGAAAAGATTGATGTGACGGGGTTCTTGGTTGATTTCATCGAAAATTGGCCCATAAGCAAACAACGGGCAAAAGATAATCCAGATTACCAGTATCGATTCAAATAAAGGGATGGATTTCACGCTGAAGAAATATCGTAAGCTTCTAACTGTTCTTCAGGGGGCAGGCTACTTGTTTCAAACTTACGGTTCTAGTTGTACCTCTCCTTTCCTTTTTGACAATAGATATAAGGAAAGGTTTTGCATATTGCGACATGATGTGGATCTGAAGCCTCAGAATTCGATGGCAACAGCCCGAATAGAAGCGGAACTTGGCATTAATGCTTCATATTATTTCCGTGCAGTTCCTGAAAGTTGGGACGAAGATATTATATGCAAGATAGCTTCGTTGGGGCATGAGATTGGCTATCACTATGAGTCTCTGACTACCTGCAAAGGAGATGTTGATAAAGCATATGATGATTTTTGCATGAACCTTGAGCGGTTGCGTCAGATAGTCCCTGTCTGCACAATCTGCATGCATGGCAGCCCGCGCTCTCCTTATGATAGCAAGGATATTTGGAAGAAGTATGACTATAAGGTTCTTGGCATAGTTGGAGAACCGTATTTGGATACGGATTTCTCTCAGATCTTCTATTTGACCGACACTGGGCGCCGCTGGGATGGGGCAAAAGTGAGTGTTCGCGACAAAATACCTGTTTATCAAGATGAGTGGGTGAGGAAGGGCTGGACATTCCATAGCACTGACGATATTATTCGGGCTATTAAGCGTGGAATGTTTCCTGAGAGACTTATGATGACAACCCATCCGCAACGATGGACAGACAATATGATGGATTGGGGTAGAGAGATTCTCCTTCAACATGCAAAAAATGTTGTAAAACGTTTGATGACTCATTGATGTTTAAAGTACCTTTTTTTCATTTTTTAATTGTTTGTGACTGAGATATCAAGTCTTCTTTTGTTGTGATTCTTTTTCCTTTTTGTGATTTTTCTTGATTGTTGTTGATAAAGATAAGAAAAATGTTTAACTTTGCACACAAATTTTGATATGCTATGAAATCTTCAAAAATATTTTTTGTTTTAGTGGCATTATTCTGCGTAATGGTATCGTCTTGTATGTCACCCAAGAAGGTCCTTTACCTTCAGGATATGAAGCAGAATAGTCAAATAGAGTTGGAAAACCAATTTCAGGCAGTCATATCACCTTATGATGAATTGACGATTTTGGTGTCTGCTCATGATTTTGATTTGGCCAAGCCGTTTAATTTGAGTTCTATTCAATCTAATATCTCTACTCAAAATTCTCAGCAGCGCTTTGGCTATCTCGTGGATCCGAATGGGAATATTCAGTTCCCTATTTTGGGTGAGTTACATGTGGCTGGCATGACACGTCTTGACCTTCAAGATTATATTACTGACCGGCTGAAAAAAGGAGACTATTTGACAGACCCTTATGTAATGGTGCGCTTTAACAACTTTAAGGTGTTCTATTTGGATAATTATGGAAGTAAGGCGACAGTGCTCAATATAACAGATGAACGATGCACATTGTTTGAGGCATTAGCTATGTTAGGTGATTTGAATGCTTCCACGAAACACGACAAGATTGGTATTCTTCGCGAGGTTAATGGGAAGATGACCATGCATTATATGGATCCGCGCAAGTCTGACGTTTTCAATGATCCTTATTTCATGTTGCAGCAGAATGATATCATTATCACTAAGCCTATCAAATCACGTTATGCCAAAGATGAGTTCTCTTATTGGACTTCATGGTTGTCCGTACTCTCATCTCTGACTTCTATAGCTACTCTTTATATGCTTATTACAAAAGGGTACATAGTTTACTAATGTTTGGCTTTGGCTGATTTATAAAGAAAGAGAAACATTATAGCTGAATATGGCAACAACAAACGATACGAATACAAACGACCTCACTTTTCTCGACGAAAATTCAAATACTTCTTTGAAAATTAAGGACACCTTGTTCTTGATTCTTCGTAACCTCCACTGGCTAATCCTTTTTGCTGTGATTGGAGCTTTTGTTGGAACATATCTGGCTCGAAGTCAAGAGAAGATTTATGCAAGCAGCGCTCGTGTCATTATCAAAGATCCTAACACTAACAGTGTAGATATGCGCGATTCGGAGCTTCTTAATTCGGTGACTGGCGCTCGTGCAGGCAAGTTCTATGTTTCAACTCTAAACAATGAGCTGATGATTATGACTTCCAAAACCACTATGATGGAAGTGGTGGAGGCTATGGACTTGAATGTCACTTATACAACACCAACGAGGCTTGTCAAGCGCGTAAGAGATCTGTATGGAGAAACTCCGATTGTCGTGGACATGATGGATGTGAAGGATAATCAGTACGTGTTGATGACAATCGTGCCTACTGATGCAAAGCATGCTTCTCTTCAGATGGAGGGCTATGCTCCGATGTCTGTAACGCTTAATGATACGATTACTACTCCTGTAGGGCGTGTGGTTGTTTTACCTACGTGGAACTATATTGAAAGTTGGTTTGGCATTCCTGTTACTGTTACCCACAAAACTGTTTCTGCAACAGCTGACTACTATCGGTCTGTTGTGTCAGCAACGAGAGATGACGACAAGAATACGATTGTTAATCTCTCTATCCATGACAAATCGGCCCAGCGTGCAGCCGACCTCTTGAATAAACTGATAGAGATTTATAACGAAGATGCCATAAAGTCAAAGAAGAAGATTGTCGCCTACTCGCATGACTATATCAACGAGCGTCTGACGGTTCTCGATGAGGAGCTGGGGGCAAAAGAGATGGAACTGGCTTCATTTAAGCGTCAAAATGAGTTGATTGATGTTGGGAGCCTGGGACAGACATATGTGTCGGCAAGCATCGCATCAAATCAGCAGGCTGAACAGTTAGAACAGCAGTTGTCTCTGGCTCGATACTTGCAGGAGTCTATTAACAGCGGTTCCTTGAGCAAACCGTTACCTGTGAGTCTTGGTATTGATGATCCAAATATTGTGGCGTCTCTTACACAGTATAATGAGGCTGCTCTGAAACTTGACAAATATGAAACATCAGGTGCCACTAACAATCCCATTGTCAAGGAGTTGATGACGGAACAGACTGTGCTGAAATCAAACTTGAGTAAAATGGTGAGTGTGTATATCTCTTCATTGTCTGAACGCTTGCAGGGGGCACGAAATGCGGGTGCGAGAGCTTCCAGTCAGGTGCAGAGCGTTCCCACAAAGCAGATTTATGTGGAGAACGTCGAGCGTATGCAGAAAATCAAGGAGGCGCTTTATCTGAACCTTCTCACCAAGCGCGAGGAACTGATGATTAGCCAGCCGTCTATGGAAGGAAATGCGAAGGTTGTGGAAGAGGCTCGTGTTATTCCCGTTCCCGTGGCTCCCAACGAGCGCAGCATGATGCTCAAGGGCTTGCTATTGGGACTCTGCATTCCCATCGCTTTCTATTTGATAAGGAGAATTCTTGATACGAAAGTCCGTTATCGCGCTGATATTGAAAAGGGCACGACAGTTCCGTTCGTGGGAGAGGTGCCTGCTCGTGAGAAGAACGACTCGCGCAAGATTGTTGTGTTCAGCAACAAACGAGATGCAATTTCAGAGGCGTTCCGAATGTTACGTCCGAATATTGAATATATGTGTGACAACACAAAGAAGTCACACGTAATCCTGTTCACCTCATTCTTCGAGAGCAGTGGTAAGACGTTCCTTACATCAAACCTCACGGCTAGTTTTGCGATAGCTGGAAAGAAAGCGGTCCTTGTCGACCTTGACTTACGAAAAGGTACGTTGAACAAGAATACCACGGAAACTCGGATGGTCGGCGTATCTAACTATTTAGCTGGCCAGGTTGACAGCATTGAAGAGATTATCCAGCACGATGTGTTGGCGGAAAATGTTGACTGTATTTTCTCCGGACCTATCCCCCCAAATCCCGCAGAGTTGCTCAGTGGCCAGCGGTTTGATGAGATGGTAGAACAGTTGCGTGAACGATATAATTATATCATTCTCGACAGCGTGCCGGCAGGTATCGTAGCTGATGCAGATATCGTGAAGCGTGTTGCCGACTCAACGATGTTTGTCATCCGCTATGGACGCTTCGACAAACAGATGCTGGGTGAGCTGGAGAAACTCTACAAAGCAGAGAAATTTCCCAACATGGGCGTTATCCTCAATGCCGTGCAGTACAAGAAGCGTGGCTACGGCTATGGGTACGGTAAAAACTACGGCTATGGGTACGGTTACGGTTATGGTTACGGCTACGGAGGTTATGGCTACGGCAGCTATGGCTATGGTTACGGCTATGGTTCGAACTATGGCGTGGAAGATGAGAAAAAAAGTGGGAAGAAGAAGGGCAAGAAGAAATCTGAATCAGATGAATAAGACTGTGATAGATTTCTAGTCACAGGCTATATATATTATTCCGCATTCTGAAGCGAGAAGAGGTGGTTGTGAAATCAAAAGATTTTCTCGCATTTTGAAGAAGGGAAAAAGTTTTTTCCTTTGTCTATAAATCTTTTTTCCTTCTCCAAAAATAAGCAAGACTTTGTGCCCATTTCTTTGTGCATTATAATTGTTTCAAAAGAAGCTCATATATTTAATATTTGTAAGAATCTAATCTCTTTTTATGAAAACGATAGTAGTTGATGGAGTGAGTTCAAAAGAGGAGCTAATAGCGACTATTTATAAAGGGATTTCAAAAGAACTCAGTTGGGCAGGATTGAACTGGGACGCTTTTGATGAGATTTTCAGATGTTTGGATGATTATTTACCAAACGAAAATCTTGAGATAGTAAACAAAGATTTATCGCAGATTTCAAAGCATGACTTGTTTCTATACAAAGATACTCTTCTTTGCGCTAAAAAAGGTTACGAGAAAGAAGGAAACGCAGAAAAGCTTTCATTCACATTCAGCCAAGAATTAGCAGATGATGAAATAGTTGAAATTATTCGGCAGCCATCTCACTCCTTGTTATGGAAATTTTGGAAAAGAAAGAAAACGAAGAAATGAATGGCTAGTTTGAAAGAGAAAAACAATGGTTCACCTGCTGGTTGAATTTAATTATAACTTATCTAACTTGCCCGTTGGACATATGATTGAGAAAATTGATAAACTGAAATACGGCACGGGCAGCCTCGTCAGCCAGCACAATCACAATGGCAAGACAATTGAGACGTTCACCTACGACACGTACGGCAACCAGACAAAGGAAGGACACCACCATATGGCAGCTGCTCGACGTGAACGCACGTGGACTGGTGCTGCGCGAGCAGAAGGACTCCATTGTCACCACCTACACCTATGACAATGCGGGACGCATGCGCTTTTTCACTACTTATTTCAGAATGAAACTGTAATAATTGCGAGAAAATGCAATTATCTCCGTTTTTTCTTACCTTTTATCCAGAAAAAATATGATTTTTTAATAGAATTCTTTGTAGATAAAAAAAATATAGCTACCTTTGCCAAAGTTTTGTGTAGAGTAATTAATAATAATCTTCAATAAAAATAACAGCAAAAATGAAAAAGACATTTTTAATGGTTGTCATCTGTGTCCTTGCTACAGTTTCAGCTTTTGCAGTTGAAAAGCCTAAAGGTATACACTTCGGTACCGCTAAGGACACAACAGATTACATTATTCCCGCTCCTCGTGCCAACTGGTATTTCGGTTTTGGCGGTGGTATCAATGCCCTCATTGGTAATGAAGTGGAGAAAAGTGCTCGTTATACCGGCATTACTCCTACTGCATATCTTGAGTTTGGAAAATGGGTTCTCCCCGATGTAGCAGTAGGATTTAATCTTACGGGATTCCAGCTCAAAGGACAGAGTCGTTACACCCTGCAGCCTAACATTGAAGTCCCTGTTGGATACACTATGACTTCCACAGTAAACGATCTTCTGCCGGAGTATCAAGAGTTTACCGAACTTGGTTTTGCTGCTAATGGTCGTGTGGCTCTTGACTGGACCAATTTCCTTCTTGGCTTCGACAGAGGTATGACCAAGAAATGGCATTTCATCACTCCTGTTGGCTTTGGTTTGACTTATGAGCGCGGTGCATTCAACAATGAGCATCGTAAAAACAGAGATGGTAAGTATCATGGTAATTTCGAATACAATGCAACGTTTGGCATCGAGAACGAGTTCCGTCTTGGCGAGAATTTTTCTCTTATAAACAACATCAACTTGCTTGCATCTCGTGGTTCATTTGACTTCTCAGGTTATGACAATACCAACGCACCAACGTTCGACATTATTCCTTCCATCACCTTGGGTGCTCGCTTCTCCGTTCCCGGACGTGAAGCTTCTCGCTCAAAGGACGGCTATGCTGCCGAAGAACTTGGTCCTAACCGCTTCTTCGCCAACACCAATGGCTTACGCGACGAAATCGCTGGCTTGGAGGCAGAGAACGATCAGCTCAAGCGCGACTTGGACGAACTCCAGGGAATCATCGACGATCTGAAGAATCGCCCAGCTGAGCAGGTTATTAAGTATGTTGAAACTGACAATGGTCCCGATCCTATCATCGTTTACTTCAAGATTGACCATTGGGATCTTCTTCCCGAGGCAAAGGCTTTGCTGAATAGCTATGCTGCTGTTATCAAGGATAGCAAGGAAGGTGAGAAGTTCTACCTCATCGGTGGTGCCGACAGCGCAACTGGTACTCCTAAGCGTAATGTTCTCTTGAGTAATAACCGTTCACGTGTCGTTTACGATTACTTGATCAAGAAGTGTGGCGTTAATCCTGACAAGCTTATTAAGCGTGCTCTTGGTGGAATCCTTGAGTATCAGCCTATTGAGATGAACCGTATGACCATCGTTGCAAGCGAGAACAGCCGTCTTGCCAAGATTATCGACAAGTACGACAACCAGACCGATAAGGATAAATAAATTATTATTCCTTATTAATAATAAAAAAGAGCATGCCTAATGACATGCTCTTTTATTATAAGAATAACATCGAATTTTTCTGATTACCTGATTATCTTATTAATTTCATGAGCAATTTTGCGTTAATAGGTGCAGCTGGATATATAGCACCCCGCCATTTGAAGGCCATTAAAGATACGGGCAATGACTTGATTGCAGCTTATGACCGTTTCGATAGCGTAGGACGACTTGACAGTTTCTTCCCAGAGTGTTCCTTCTTTACTGAAAACGAACTTTTCGACCGTTTCTGCTCAAAGCAGATGCATACCGATAACCCACTTCACTGGGTCTCGATTTGCACGCCAAACTACACGCACGATGCTTTTATACGTTACGGATTGCGTTTGGGCTGTGATGTCATTTGTGAAAAACCGGTTGTGCTCAATCCTTATAATATTGACGCGCTTATGCAGGTGGAGAAGGATACAGGACATAAGGCCTACAATATACTTCAACTTCGCCTACACGACGCCATTGTAGCCCTAAAGAAAAAGGTTGATGAGGGTCCTAAAGACAAAGTCTATGATGTAGACCTCACATATATCACTTCGCGTGGTAAGTGGTACTATACATCCTGGAAAGGAGATGAGCACAAGAGTGGGGGAGTAGCTACTAATATAGGAGTCCATTTCTACGATATGCTACAGTGGGTTTTCGGACCTGTGAAAGAAAATATCGTTCATGTGATGAGTTTCGATCGTGTTGCTGGTTACCTTGGGCTGGAAAAAGCTCGCGTCCGCTACTTCCTTAGTATCAATGCTGACTGCTTGCCTTCCAATGCTGTGCAAGGAGAGAAACGCACCTATCGTACGCTTAATATCGACGGCGATGAGTTTGAATTCAGTCAAGGCTTCACGGAGCTCCATACGAAGAGCTATGAGAAGATACTTTCCGGAGAGGGTTTCCGCATCGGTGAAGCCCGTCCTTGCATACAGATTGTAAGCGATATTCGTCACGCAACTCCTATCGGCCTCAAGGGTGATTATCATCCGTTGGCTGCTCTTCCGCAGTCTCCCCATCCTTTTGGTTGGTAATTATTTGAGGCGTATTAACAATTTGATTTCTGAGTTAATAGATGGTCGAATTGTATTATCGTTTAGCTTTCGAATAATAGACTATTCAATCACCTATCATACTTTACAACTCTTACCCTGATATGAAACTTAAAGAGAATCTTCGCATCTGTCAGATTGGCAATCAGTATATTGTTGTTGCCGATAGGGAGAACGTAGATATGACACGTGTTATCTCGCTCAACGAGACAGCAGCTTACCTATGGAAACATGCCGATGGTAAGGATTTTACTGCCCAGCAGCTTGCTGATGCCCTCTGTGAGGAATACGATGTGTCCCAAGAAAAAGCACTTGCTGACGTAGAGAAAACGTTGCTTGTTTGGAAGGCCAACGGCCTGGTTGAAGAAGACCGAGAAAATCAATAGCCCTATAGTGCCTATAGAAAAATTGAAACTATAGGTACTATAGAAACAACAGTTATTATGCCACTTTAGTCCTGCTCTTTCCCAATGTCTATGCAGTCGAAGTCTTGTCTTACAGCCTATCTTGAGCTACTTCGTGCCTCGTTGTGGAATCGAGAAGCTACGGTGGCATCTCCTATTGACTGGAATGCTGTTGTTGCTATGGCTAAGCAGCAGTCCACATTTGGACTTATCAGTCAGGCAGCCCTTCGGCTTGATGACTCCCAACAGCCTCCAACTGCTGTCCAGCAGCAGATGCAGGCCTATCTGATGAAGACTGTCAACGCGCATGCCTCTACCAATCGCATGATAGCGCGTGTGTGTCGCATTCTTCAAGCAGAAGGCATCTCTCCCGTGTTACTGAAAGGGCAGGGGGTAGCTTCATACTATCCACAGCCACTTTTGCGCCAATGCGGTGATATTGATTTATATGTTGGAGTTCAACCCTATGCTCAAGCCTGTAGCTTGCTCGAAAAGGAAGCATATCAGATTGCCAAAGAGATAGGAGGAACACAGGCTGTTCCTTCTTTTCATGATACGGATAAACATTATTCCGTAGAGTTAGGGCGCGGATTATCCATAGAGTTGCATCAGTACACAGAACGCCTCTCCTCTCCTAAGCTGGATGCCATTTATCAGCGCATTTCCGATGAGGGAACGACGGAAGGGCTTATTCCTATGTCGTTTGACAGTGTGGAAGTGCTTACTCCTTCCGATACGTTTAATTCTTTTTATATCTTCCATCACCTCTGGCATCACGTCATAGGTATGGGGCTTGGGCAGCGTCAGCTGTGCGATTGGATGATATTCCTTCACACGCATGCTGGCAGATTGGACCTTGCAAAGCTCAAGGAATGGCTGCGTGACTTGCGACTCTTGGATGTTTGGCAAGTATTTGGCTGTATGATAGTACAGCATTTGGGACTTCCAGCAGACGAGATGCCTTTCTATGATGAAAACAAGAAATCTCGTGGAGACAGGCTCTTGCACTATATGCTTGCTGAAGGTGATAATTTCGGTTTCAAGTACGGGCGTTCCGAAAATGTTGTGAAACGCAAGACTGCTACTTTCCGATACATTCATCGCAAGCTGTGGCGCTTGCTGCCAATTTTCCCTTCTATTGCCGTCCGTACCTATTTTTACGAACTGGGCGAAGCGGTAAGGAAGATACAAGTTCACTAGAATTACTAGAAGACTAGAGTTCCTTGCAAATTTAAGGTCTGACTTTAAATTTGCAAGGAATTTTTTGTGGAATTAAAATAGAATCTTTTTCTTTGCATCAAAAATCAGAGAGTTATGATAGAAAGAGATTTGAAAGGTAAAATTGTTGATCTAGCGGCCAAATACCCCATTGTTACTTTGACAGGTCCGCGCCAGTCAGGAAAGTCTACTCTGTTGCGGTATGCTTTTCCCGAGTATCAATATTTGTCAATGGAAGATCCAGACATCAGGGCGTTTGCTACAGAAGACCCCAGAGGGTTTCTTTCCAGCTATCCTCGAAAGACCATTATTGATGAGGCACGAAGAGTTCCACAACTGTTTTCATATTTGCAGACTCATGTCGATGAACAAAATGAGACGGGTGTTTATCTGATAGCAGGTTCCCACAACTTTTTACTGATGGAGCAGGTCAGTCAGACTCTTGCGGGTCGGACAGCTGTTCTTAAATTGCTTCCATTCTCTCATGCAGAGATGCGTGCTGCAGGTATTCTGCCTCAAAATATCAACGAGGAGATATTCTTCGGTTCATATCCAGGAATTTTCGATAAAGCCATCGACCCTATAGACTTTTATCCTTTTTATATTCAAACATACGTCGAGAGAGATGTGCGTATGATAAAAAACATTGAGAATCTCAGCCTTTTCATCCGATTTGTAAAATTGTGCGCCGGGCGAATAGGACAGTTGCTCAATCTGTCGTCTTTGGCTAATGAATGTGGCATTTCTGTTCCTACGGTATCATCGTGGCTGTCTATATTGGAAGCAAGCTACATATGTTATCTTCTTCAGCCCGATTGGAATAATTTCTCCAAGCGGCTCGTCAAAACACCCAAACTCTATTTCTACGACACAGGGCTGGCTTGTTCTCTCTTGGATATCAAAAGTCCCTCTCAAGTTGATACTCATTTTTTGCGAGGAGGTCTCTTTGAGAATATGGTAATAAACTCATTTGTCAAACAGGCGTGGAATAGGGGAGAGACTATAGACCTTCGTTTCTGGCGCGATTCCCAGGGAAATGAAGTAGATCTGCTTATTTTTGATGGAGAACACCCAACTGCTTATGAAATCAAATCAGGGTCTACGTTTTCATCCGATTACTTCAAAGGACTGCTCAAATGGTCTGCACTTTCCGGTGCGAAACCAGCGCAACTGAATGTTGTTTACGGTGGAGAGAACAGCATGCAGACATCGACGGGGCGACTTCTTTCTTGGTGTCAAATGTGAGTACGAAACCTCTGGAACTCCTGGAATCTCTACGATTCCTGTCTCCTTTATAAAACCCGAGGGGGCTTTCACCAATGTGAAAGCCCCCTCGTCATTTATAGTGTGTGATGTGTTGAGTTAGAAGATGATTTCTTCGTCAGTATAGACGTTGCCTGTGTTGACATACTCGTCCACATCCACATGCATCTTAATCACGTCTATCGATGCGCAGATGAAACCTTCCAATTCCACTTCTGCTACGTTGGTAACAGGCTCAGTATAATTCTTTTTCATAGTCGTCATAGTCATTTTGCTGTGATTATTGGTTGGTTATTACTTACTTGTTGGATTGAACACGGTGTTAAACTCGTTGAGCTTATGAGCCTCACTGTAGTTACGATGCTCATGCTGCTTACTTTCGTTGTGGAAGTCGTACACAGCACCAGAGAGATTGCTTCCACCTGGCAAGGTAATTGTCTGCTCCGTGTCACCGCTCACGTCACGGTCGATATAGGGCTGGCCCTTTGCGTTTGTTCCGGTAGAGGTTTCCATGAGTGTGTTGTCCGGATCAAAAGAGTCATCCTCTTCCATTCCACCTGCTGCTGAGGTTGCAGTGCCTACAGGTACTATTTCGCCTACTGTGCAAATGTAACTCCATCCCCAGTCGGTTTCAGTTACGCGGTAGCGTCCCGGCTCATTCAGCTTCACCTGAACGAAGTCATAGGTGCTTGGATTGTTGTCTGTAGCAACCACTACTATGCGGAAAGGAGCAACAGAGGTGTCAACAGCTGTGCCGGCATCGTTCAGTTTCTCAAGCAGGAAGGAAGCACCTTCTCCCTCATAAAGCAGACCGTACTTGCGGATGATGATGTTAGGCAGAGTAACAACGGGCTGCGGGAAGCCTGCGAAGGTAGTTGTACCGTCTTCGTTAGTAATGTAAATACCTGAAGTAGGTTCGTTGGTGTCAACGCTTGCACCTCCTGGGTTGGCAGCATCCACTTCAATAGGAATTACGATTACCAATTCATAACCATGAGGAATGTTTGTTGTATGACCATTTTCTGTATGTTGATCAAATCCGCACCAGTTGTCTGCATAGTTATATCCGGTTACTGATATTTTCTGCCTGTCGTTTGGATCAATCGTTGCTACAGGAGCATAAGTTGATTCATATTGGATTACTCCATTATTTCTTATGATTTTACCGTCACTGTCTTTCTGAGGAGTTCCCTTCACGAAATCAGGATCATTGGAGGCTGCTGTATAGGTAATGGGTGTGCCGAACTGGTAATGTTCGAGTCGTGACTTTTGTGCATCGGTATAATCGCCCGTTTCGTCAATCCCAGTGAATGGTGCAACCATCACCTGAATAGCGCTTGCGTTAGCACCCTCGGGAAGTTTGAAACTATGTGATATCACGTCCAAAGCAACAATATCAGTTGACTTCAGTGATAATGGAATAGTAGGCGCGTTGGATGAAGATGAAGCAATACTTTCGAAGATTGAAGTCAAGTCAGAACCGTTTGACAGCTGGTAGTATCTCATCGGATCAGATGGATCGTCGAAGGGCTCATTTCCACCCTGAGCTCCGTTATACTCGTATTTCGGGTCTTGTTCTGTGCCGACATTAACCAGTTTCTTCGAATTTGTATTGTTTGATCTGAAATCATAAGTTCCACCATTGATGTCAAAATAGTAGTTCGATGAAACATAGTGCATGAAACGACGGAGATCCAGGTAAGGAGCACCGGCATTGGTGGATCCAGAAGATTCTGTGGTCAAAAGACCTACAGAATAGACTTTTGACTCAAGAATAATGGGATTCCCCTCCTCATCTTCTATTACTTGACCATTGATTTTCAGTTCGGTTTCAAGGCCTTTCAGCAGATATGCCTGATGAACGGCATTTCGTGCAGTCGCAGCTTCAAAACTAGATCCTGACGTAGGAGAACCGTCTGTAAAGAATACAGTTACCTTTGAGTGACCATCATCTCCAGCCGCGTTTAAGATACTGTATGCTTGTGCGAGACCAAGGTCTGCTCGAGTTGCACCTCCAGCGTTTAATGCGTTAATAACAGCATCGCATTGGGTGCCACTTGTCACATCCGTCAGATTATAGATTGTCTGAGTTCCGTTATAGGTTCCAGTAGCTGTTTCACTGGCAAATTTGACAATAGCGATTTTATGCTTATCTCCTTCGGCAGGATTTTTGCTATATACTGTCTGTACAAATGATTTGACAGCAGTCTTCATAGCATCTATTCTCGTCGGGCCGGCCTTATAGAATGTCCAACCACTAGGAATGGATGGTATGGAGGTATAATAATTATTACCCCACTGGCTTCCATCACTATTGGATGTTGGGAAAGTGTGATTCTCTTCGTATCTTAGATACCATCTATTTCTCCAACTATCTTTGAAGAGTTTTGCATATCTTTCATTGCCCGACGCATCAAGACAAACATAATTCTGGTCTGTTGTAAGTGTAGTCACTTGGTCACCACACGTATACCAAGCCATTGAACCCGATACGTCGAGCACAAGCACGATGTCAGCTGCTACAGAAGCGTTCACAGCTTCTGAAACGGTGCTACCGGTGGTGAATGCCGTAAGGGTAATGTTGTAGGCATTGTCCCTGGTGGGGTCGGGAGTAACATTCTTGGTGAAGCCGAGACCTGTCAGCGTGTTCGTGGGGTCCTGCGGATTGCTGTCTTGTGCTATGGCAGCCAGCGGTGCGAACAGGAAGGCGGCTATCAAGAGAAGAGTGTATTTATAGATTTTTTTCATTGTTGTATCTCCTTATATGTTATATACCTTGTTATATATTATATATAGCTTTTTCGTTCGCTCTGATTATGGATTTTTTTGAAAGACTTCGTAGTTTGTTTCTAACCAGCTGAGGACGGTCTGCCCAACGCTGCCCGCAGTATCTTCACCCAATTTGACAATGGTGACATTGCCGCCTGTCAGATTCCACTCAGCATTTACGAAGTCTTTGTTGTACGTTGCCGAATAGAGTTGGCCGTCTTGCGGTGAGCTGTAACGTACGGCCTGCGCGCTGATGTCGAACTCGAGGTGTGTGCCGTTGAACGGTGTAGTAGTCGGACCTACATAGCTTTCAAACAACGGAGTGTTGGGCTTGTTACCTACGTTGATGGGGTACTTGTAGTAGTAGAATCCGTCGGAGGCCAGTGCCCAGTTCTTACCGATGAATCCGGTGAAGGCGCCTATTTCCGAAAGGTCTGCCGAAGCCACGATGAGGTGGTTCTGTGGGCTGGTAGATTCGTCGGTCCATACCCAGTTGCCGTACATGAGCACGCGCTGGAACTGTGCGAAGGTACCGGTGTTGATAATCTCGAGGCTGCTCTTCGTCTTATGGTCGTCGCTCATCTGATCTTCCACGCTGATGTAAACGCCTTCGGAAGTGAGGTAGTAAGTATGGAGTTCGCCAGCCTTCCATGCTGAATTGGCAATAGTAACTGTAGCCGTGTTGGTATGAGTCTCCTCGGCGATGTAGTGGTTATCGTCTCCGAAGACGTAGGTGTACTCAATCTCCATCGTGACACCAGTTTCAAATTCCTGTGGAATCATGAACATGGTGTACTCATACTTGCTATTGTTGAAGTTCGAATCGCCGGTTCCTTGGTTTTTATAATAGTCGTTCTTGTCACCTTTGCCCTTTGCATTAAAGCTCTCGGGGAAGTCGTATTCAGCACCGGAAGCATCCTGCAGTATCTGCTTGCCGTCCTCATCTTTGTTGATAAACGAACTAATATCCAAGACGAAGTCAGCGCGAGTATCGTTTTCGTCGAAATACCAGTTTACGCACTGTGCCGACTTGGTAGCATCAGTAGGAAGTGTGTTGGCGTTGCTGGGGTTCGTGTCTGACACGTTGGCGTCGGTATAGACAGGGATAATCTCGCCGTGTCCTGTAGCCCTACTCTGCTTGATGGTAACCTTGTTGATGTTCACATGAATATCGTGAGTGGAAGGTTTACCTACCTTGAAGCGAATGGCAGTAAGAGCATGGTAGAATAGGATCTTATTATCGGTGTCCTTGGTGCTCTTCTCAATCCACTTGCTGGTGAAGAGGAGGTCTTTCTGCTGGAGAGGATCGGTAGGCGACACGTAGTCGAACTCGATGGAGCCGTTGGGCTCATTGAATGTTTCATCTACGTAAGGAGGCCAGTACTCTACATTGCTTACGCCTGCAGGAGAAGCGGGAGCCTCGAGGAAGAAGAGAAGCTTCTCGTCGTCGGGCCAGCCGAGGTTGAACTCGGGACCGTCGTAGTTGTGAGCATAGGTGAGTTCCTCGCCATTCACAGGAGTGAAAGCAGCGCGCTTGAAGTTTTGTCCACCCCACAAGTACTCATTGGTAAATGGAACCTCATAGAATGCTTCATCGTTCAATACACTGGCGAATCCTCCGAATGCTGTTCCCACAAAGCCGTTATAGCCATCCACCTGAGCGAAGTTCTCGGTGTAGATAGGAGTGCCGCGGGTAACGGCGCCGTCGAAGGTGTTGAACACCTCGTCGTCGAGGCTGGTAACTGTCTCCATGAGGCAGAACTTCTGTCCGTCGTCGGTGACAGGAAGGTCATAGACATTTGTCGGTGCTACCACCGTGCGCTGAACGTCAGCACGGGTGGCGGTGGTGTTTGTCTTACCAACCCTAAAGGCAATCTCGTTCTCCGACAGTTTGAGTTTGTGTCCCCAGTCGAAGAAATCGTCCTGGCAGGATGCCAGCAGCAACACTGCTGCCAGTAAAGCTAAACCTGAAAAAAACTTTTTCATTGTCTTTCTAGTCTGCCGGCTGCTTCCTCTTTTCCGGCAATCCGTTTTTTATTGTTACGAGGCACGGGAGCTCGCATTTGACTGCGCATACCTCTTCTTATTAATTATTTTTCTCCTGTAAAATATCGCTTGTGTGCTCCTCAACACATCTCTACGCATAGTCACACAATTTGGGCACAAAGATACGCCATATTTCTTTACCACACAAATTTTTTTATAAAAAAGTTACCTTTTATTTAAATAAATAAAGAAATGTGCTGATACCCCGTTCTCGAAATGGCTTGAAATATGTGATGACAACAAAATATGAGAGGGTGAATAAAAAACTCAGGTAGCCCCTTCCCCTAGAAAAATCATCTATGGAAACGGATTTCCGCATCTACAATGAAGACATCTCCTTCGGCGTCCTTTAGGACGTTCCTTGGCAGAAGATCCCAGACTTCATATTCTCCATTAGAGAAACGGCCTTCATTTCCTTGTTTTTCAAAGCCGATTGCTGCCATATACGTTTCGATTTCAACAGTTGTGGCCGGCTCGGCGTTCTTGACGAGATTTTGCTGAAGGACAGGCAGGACAGTTCTGCCTTCAAAACCCGTGAAAGCATAAAGAGAGTAGGACGTGTCGTAAAAAAGATTGTTGTGGCACATCACTTTCTCTAACAAACATAAAATACTTCCTTGACAGTTGAGCAGATTATTAACCTTGTAAATAATGTCGTTTGAGACAAATGTGTCATTTTCGTTTCCACTAGGGCCTGGTACCCCTAAGTGGAACACCTCTTCCATTGGCAGCCACATTTTTTTCTCTTTAGCATATAGTTCTGCCACATGAGCCTCCAGGTCATGCTGATTTACATGCTTTTGGCTTTCTCGTAGTTGCGCTTCATATAGTTGGCAGCGTCGGTTGAGCTCATCGGCGACTTCTTGGATTCGGCTATTTTCCTCCGTTTCCTCTCCACTGCCTCTTTGTGAAATCGGTTGAGATAGGTCATTGTTCATCGGATTGCAGTTTCTTGTGACAAAGATAAGAAGAACACAATAAAAAACAAAAAAACTCGCTCTTTTTTTTAAATTTCATCTATAAGAGGATATTATTATCTACAATCGATATTCCTACAGGCGTAAAGAATTATTACCGTCTTTTACGAAAGTATTATTGATTTTTTTATTGAATCGTCGGGTAATCAGCATCTTCGAGAAGGGATGTTGTTGCACCAACACGTTGGGACACCTTTCCCAACACGTTAGGACACCTTTCCCAACACGTTGGGACACCTTTCCCAACACGTTGGTGCAACAACTTCAAGAAACAAAAACGCTCCGTTTTCATCGAATATCTCATTGTTGGACAAATATGACTGCCGGAAATGCAGATTTGACGGATGGCAAGCAAACAACGCGTTCGGATTCGTTGAAAAAAATCTGGGAATCGCTCCCCGTGAACATCTCAGGCGCAGACATCCTTTCGGGACAGTTTACTTGTCATCCTCAAATGAAATGCTGAGCTTTTCGCCGAAGGCTGTGATGTCGGTATTCAGTTTCTCGGTAGTGATTTTGGCATAGATTTGTGTGGTGCTGATTTTGGTGTGTCCGAGTATGCGGCTGATGCTCTCAATAGGCATGTTGTTTGAGAGTGCGAGCGTAGCAAAAGTGTGCCTTGCGCAATGCCACGAGATGGGTTTGCGGATGTCGCAAAGAGTTATCACTTTCTTCAGTCGCTTACACATTGTCCAATAGTTGAGATTGGGGAAAATGTGGCTGTCGGTGCGGTTTGGGCTGTATCGGTCGATTATGTGAAGAGGGATGTCGAGCAGTTTTACCGTGTAAGGCACTCGCGTCTTCTGCCGCTTGGAGACAATCCATTTTTCGCCGTTGATGAGCCGTATGTCGTCGGTTGTGAGCTCTCGGATGTCGACAAAGCTAAGCGCTGTGAACGAGGCGAATACGAACACGTCGCGACAGAATGTCAGCGAGGGGTCATCGAACTCGACTGTCATGAGCCGTTTCAGCTCTTCCTGGGTGAGGTATGCCCTTTCCTCCACATCGGGGCGTATGTGGAACTGGGCGAAGGGGTTGCGCAAGATGAGCCCGTTTTCGTGTGCTCTTGCGATGATGCCCTTCAGTTGCATGCAAGCCATCCACACGGTTGTCTGGCGCAGGTTCCGATCGGTAAGCAGATAGATGCTGAACTCCTTGATGAAATCGGGCGTCAATTCGCTGAGGAAGATGTCTTTGCGCCGATAGCGAGCGCGCAGAAAATCAGCCACATAGTTGCGTCCTCGAACAAACACTTTGTATGAGCTGTAGGCTCTGTCTTTGCCGCAACGCGAGAGGAACAGCCCGTTCTCCTTGTCGAATACTCCGAGCAGCGTGTCGTTGCCGCTGCCGATGCCTTGAAAGGCATTGCGCACCATCTCGGCTGTGACGAATCCGCTGTGTTCCAACAGGCGTTGGTAATGGCGGATGAGCTGCATGCGAAGCTCATCGAGGGTCTGGTTCACCTCCTTTGCTTTCCGGCTTTTGCCGAGGGCGCAGTTGCCCTTCGCGTCCCACAGGCTTTCGGGAACGGTACATTTGCAGCTGAACTGCGCTATGGTGCCGTTTATCGTCAGGCGCCCCATGATAGGGCATTCTTCGTGTTTTCCACTGCCCCTTTTAATGTAAAAGAGGATTTTGAATGTAGCTCTCATTTTAGTTTCAAAGTGTAGCTTTATTGCGTTGTTTGGCGCAAAAATAATACTTTTTTGGTCAGTTTTACTATTATATCATAAAAATAATTACAAAGTGTAACACATCCTCTTCCCTCTCGTGGTAACGAGAAGGAAACTGTGCAATACGAGGTTAGCTGTTTACTTGTCTTTCAGGTAATAGAATGCTAACTGTTCTTGTCTTTTAATCTATTGATTTCCAGAGTCATTAATTAGTTAGTTTTAACACAAAATCGGCGCAAGGTTATGGCGTATCTTTGCAGTCGAATTTGTTTTACTTTGCAAAAGTAGAACTTCTTTTGATTTGAAACAAGAAAAAAGGAGAAAAAGTTGAGGAAAAAGTGAGAAAGGGTTGTCGGGGGCATCGTACTGACCGACAAGGAGAAACGGAGATAGTCGAAGTTTCGATTTGTAAGAAAAAGATGCAAACAAAAGTCCTTTTTCGTGAAGATGATAGCGGAGGCAAAACAAATTGCGCGAAGAGAAAAAGCGCGGAAAAGTAACGTCCCGCACGCGAAGAGGAAACGAACTGGAAACAGAAATTAATTAAGAAGAGGTATGCGCAGTCAAATGCGAGCTCCCGTGCCTCGTAACAATAAAAAACTGATTGCCGGAACAGAGGAAGCAGCCGGCAGACTAGAAAGACAATGAAAAAGTTTTTTTCAGGTTTAGCTTTACTGGCAGCAGTCATCTTGCTGGCATCCTGCCAGGACGACCTCTTCGACTGGGGACACAAACTCAAACTGTCGGAGAACGAGATTGCCTTTAGGGTTGGTAACGATGTTACAGCTACACGCGCCGAGGTACAGCGCACGGTGGTGGCACCGAACAATGTCTATGACCTTCCCGTTGCCGACGACGGACAGAAGTTCTGCCTTGTTGAGACGGTAACCAGTCTCAGCGATGAGGTGTTCAACACCTTCGATGGCGCTGTTACCCGCGGCACACCTGTCTACACCGAGAACTTCGCTCAAGTGGACGGATATAACGGCTTCGCAGGAACGGCTTATGGCGGTTTTGCAGATGTGGCTGACAACTCAGCGTTTTATAGTGTGCCTTTTACCAGCGAGTATTTATGGGGTGGACAGAGCAAATACCGTGCAAAGTTTGCTCCGACAAGCGATTCTCTCGTTTATTCGCATAACTACGACGGTCCTGAGTTCAACCTCGGTTGGCCCGACGACGAGAAGCTTCTCTTCTTCCTCGAGGCTCCCGCACCCGCTGCCGGAAGTGAGAACACAGGCGTTAGCAATGTGGAGTACTGGCCTCCCTTCGTAGGAGAAGATAATGGAGTGACTTATAATGAGCCCAACGGCTCCATCGAGTTCGACTACGTGTCGCCTACCGATCCTCTTCAGCAGAAAGACCTCCTCTTCACCAGCAAGTGGATTGAGAAGAGCACCAAGGACACCGATAATAAGATTCTCTTCTACCATGCTCTTACGGGAATCCGCTTCAAGGTGGGCAAGCCCAGCACGCATGACGTGCATGTAAATATCAGAAAGGTCACCCTCAAGCAACACATGGGTTCGGGACACTGTGAAATAATCCCTCTCTACGAAGCTGACGTCAACACATCTAGTGGCAACCCGAGCAACGCAAACACAAGTCCTACTGATGCTACCAAATCAGCACAGTGCGTCGAGTGGACTCATTTAGATACGCCCACTGACTTCACTATCGACTTCACAAAGTTTATTGAAACGGATGAAGACGGCAAGCAGTTGTTGCAAGATGCTAAGGATGCCGCTTACACATTCCCCGAGAGCTTCAATGCCGTAGGTAAGGGTGATAAGAACACTTATTATAAAACTGTGGGTACCGGCGACCAGAACTTCAACAATGCCAAGTATGAGTACACCATGTTCATGATTCCCCAGCCGCTGGCTGAGCACGGAGTCAGCATGGATATCGAATACTCCTATGTCTACGGTGACGATCACTATATCCCAGAGGAAGTGCACACCAACACGGCTCATGTGGTTATCTCTGATCCAAACGCCGCATGGAAAGCTGGTGAGCTTCACACCTACTACCTCACATCCGAAGGTGTATACATCAGCGTGGAGGATCAAATGAGCGATGACCATAAAACGAAGAGTTCTCTTGTGATAGCCAATACCGGCACCTTCGGGCAGTTCCAGCGCGTGCTCATGTACGGCAACTGGGTTTGGACCGACGAGTCCACCAGCCCAGCTAACCACCTCATCGTGGCTTCTGAAGACCTCACGAAAGTAGGTACATTCACCGGCTTCATCGGTAAGAACTGGGCTTTGGGTTCCGACGGATTCTACTACTACAAGTACCCCATCAACGTAGGTAACAAGCCCAACACCCCGTTGTTCCAGAGCTATGTAGGTCCGACGACAACCCCGTTCAACGGCACGCACCTCGAGTTTGACATCAGCGCACAGGCAGTTCGCTACAGTTCACCCGCCGACGAAAATCTCTATGTAGCCACGTACAACAAAGACTTTGTCGAAGCTGAGTGGAACCTGACCACGGGCAATGTCACCATCGTCAAATTGGGCGAAAATACTGCGGGCAGTGTTGGCCAGACCATCCTCAGCTGGCTGGAAGAGGACTACGAAGTGTATACTGGTGAATCGAAAAAATAACTGCGACGAACGAAAAAGCTATATATAATATATAATAAGGTATATAACACATAAGGAGATACAACAATGAAAAAGTTCTATAAATACACTCTTCTCTTGATAGCCGCCTTCCTGTTCGCACCGCTGGCTGCCATAGCACAAGACAGCAATACTAATCCGCAGGACCCAATGAACACGCTGGATGGCCTAGGCTTCACCAAGACTGTTACTCCAGACCCCAACAAGGACAATGCCTACAACATTACCCTTACGGCATTCACCACAGGTAGCACCATTTCAGAAGAAATCAACGTCAGTGTTGCTGCCGACATTGTGCTCGTTCTCGACGTATCAGGTTCAATGGCTTATTCATCCACAGGCACTTATCCCAAAAAAGGCAATGCACTTCCTACTGGAACACAATTGCAGATAGGAAAAAACTATATTGTAAGAGCTACCTGGGAAACTCAAGAATGGCAACAGATTGGTGGACGGTGGCAACAGGTTACCATAACGAATGAAAGTGAATTTATCGTTCGAGGATACAAACACCAAGATTATAACAATCGTTACTATTTTAGAAGAAATGACCAAAATAGTTCTTACACCAATAACCCTCCTACAGTATACAGCGGTGGATCGAGAGCGTTTGGATCGTCTTCATCTGGTTATGGCTATAATCAAGAGTATTATGCCACTAATCTTCCAGTTGTTGGAGTTGATGAGTTCTATTATGGGAATAATAGTACTGCAACTTACGAAGTATATGAAACAGATCCCGACCGAATGGAAGTGTTGAAGGATGCTGTTAAGAAGTTCGTTCAGGTCGTTTATAGCAAGAATCCTACTGAAGGGGATAAACACAAAATTGCAATTGTCAAGTTTGCAAGTGAAACTGCAGAGGGTTCGTATAACGGATCAGAGACCATCTATAATCTGACGGATGTAACCAGCGGAACTCAGTGTAACACTGTCATTGATGCTCTTCAAGCTGGCGGTGGAACTCAGGCTGCTGATGGCTTATCTTTAGCTTATGGCATCTTAAATGCAACTAATGTTAGGCAAGATGGACATTCCAAGGTTACCGTTTTCTTTACAGATGGTGTACCTGGACAAACAGGATGGGATAGTGCTGAAGCCAGAACTGCCGTTAACAATGCCTATAATCTTAAGGGCTTAGAAACCACACTTAAAATCAACGGTGAAGAAGTAGAAGATGAGGAGGGAAATCCCATTATTCTTGAGTCAAAAGTCTATTCCGTTGGTTTATTGACGAGTGAAACAGCGTCAAGCACTAACGATGTTCGCCGCTATATGCATTATGTTTCGTCGAACTATAAGTTTAATATAACGGGAGACAGTTATACCTTCAATAACAATCACACTTCTTCCAAAAAGTTAGTTAATACTGGAACCGAAGAGAATCCGAAGTGGGAGTACACTGGGGGTACTGGTGGAGATGAAGCATACGATAGCTATCCCAAAGCACGACAGTATTATCAGTTGACCGACGGTTCTGACTTGACTTCAATCTTCGAAAGTATTGCTTCATCTTCGTCCAACGCGCCTACAATTCCCTTGCAGCTTAAACCGACAGATGTGGTTGCAGTGGATGTGGTATCGCACAGTTTCAAACTTCCTGAAGGTGCTGACGCAAGTGCTATTCAGGTGATGGTTGCTCCGTTCACGGAGATGTTAGCAGAAGACGCCATTAATCCCAAGACAGGTAAAGTGTTTACTGCTGGTGAAATCTCCCGTTTGGAACACTACCAGTTCGGCACACCTATGACGTATGCCGCAGCAAAAGCAGCTGACGACCCTGTAGTTCCTGCTTATCAGGCAGATGGCACAACGGAAATTGTTCCTGCTGCTGCCATTGATCCGAACGACAGACAAAAGATATCTGTAACAGGCTTCAATTACGCCGATAACTGGTGCGGATTTGATCAACATACTGTAAACGGTGTTGTCCAGAATATTGCTCACGGATATGAATTGGTAATAGTGATTCCTATTGAAGTGGATCCCGCCAATCCAGGAGGTGCTAGCGTTAACACTAACGATGCTACTTCGGGTATCTACATTTCTCAAGATGGTGGTGACCCCATATTCGCAGGATTCCCACAGCCCGTTGTTACTCTGCCTAACATCATCATCCGTAAGTACGGTCTGATTTACAAAGATGAAGGCGCTTCATTCTTACTTGAGAAGCTGAACGATGCCGGTACGGAAGTTGACACATCTGTTGATCCCTATCGCATAGTAATAGTTGCTGCAGATGATAACCCCAATACATTCGATTTCGTTCAAGTGAAGTTGAACGAACCGGGACGCTACCGCGTAACCGAGACCGACTGGGGATGGAGCTATACCTGTACCGTGAAGGAGGGTGACATGCAGGAAAATAATGATTGGGATCCCAACAAGACACTGCTCCCCAGCACCAATGGTACAAACGCTAAGGGACAGCCTTGGATTGCACGTGACGTAAGCGGTGACACTGAGCAGACTATTACTCTCCCCGGTGGAAGCAATCTCTCTGGTGCTGTATACGACTTCCAGAACACCAGCAAGGAGCACGAGAAACGTAACTACAGCGAGGCTCATAAGCTCAACGAGTTTAACACCGTGTACAATCAGTAAGTAATAACCAACCAATAATCACAGTGAAATGACTATGACGACTATGAAAAAGAATTATACTGAGCCTGTTACCAACGTAGCAGAAGTGGAATTGGAAGGTTTCATCTGCGCATCGATAGACGTAATTAAGATGCATGTGGATGTGGACGAATTTGTCAACACAGGTAACGTCTATACCGACGAAGAAATCATCTTCTAAGAGACAACTAACCTCTCATCTATAGTCATTGGGGCTTTCGTACGATGCGAAAGCCCCAATGTTTATTCCATGAGTATCCCTTTCAGTGAGAAAAAAGTTTTGCCTTCTTTTTATTCAAGAACATTCAGGAGCAAAGCTTCAGATTGTCATGATAGCAGAATAACAAATGAACTGCGAAAGAGTGGAGTTAAAACCTCTTTTGGCTGTGCCTTTTATTTGAATACGCGCTTTACTGCTTTAAGGAATCCATACCCGTTTTCTGTGTCGGGCTCAAGATAGCTACCTTCGGCCCATTCGTTCCAAGCGTTGATGGTGATGAGTGGAGGCTGCTGAGGATGAGCATCAATGTAGGCTTTGGCAAGTCGGAGGAAATGTTCAAACTTCTTTGGCGTAACGTTGAAGACAACATTTTGCGCTTCGTGCTCGATGGGGTAGCGTGGGTTTGGATCCCAGTCAATGGAGACATGAGGGAAGTAGGGAACGGAGAAATCCCTGTCGTACTGCTCCCATCGTGAGATGGCAGCTTCGCCCCAATCGCTGTAATCTCGGTTGGTTGGTTCCAGATGACACCATTGGTAGTTTGTCAGGCTGTTAAATCCAAGGAAACGGATAGTATGGTCTTGTGTTTCGCTTTTGTCGCCAGGTGTGGCAGAGATAGTGGAAGGAAGTGCAGACCAAACAATAGCTTGGAGATGCACTCCAGGCAGCCCTGCCTCGCGGCATTTTTGTCGGAATGATTCTAGAGCCTCGCGCGCCTGTTCCATACCTCCCATTCCACGGATAAATGTCCCTATCTCGTAGATGGCAAAAACGGGTAATCCATCAATACGGTAATAATTGGGTTGACTGAAATAGTCACGAATGACGTGATCGGTTAGGTTTTCGAATGTCTCACGGTCGACTTCACCCTTCCAATAAACGTGTCCCTTGTCTGTGGCTGTACGGTCCCAATAGGAATTGGCTGTATGATTTGCCCACATCAAGTAAAAGCGCATCTTCTGGCAATTGCGTGCTTTCAGGAATCCTTCGTTAAGGACATTTTCCAAGAATGGCTTTCCATCGTACCAATACCAATCGAAAATAAATGTGTTCACGCCATATTTGGTTGCAGTCTTGATAATCTTCTCCTGCATACGTGGAGACGATTCATCGAAATAGCCCCATTTAGGGATACGTGGCTGCTGATGTCCTTTGAATCTCGGTTGAGCATAGTAAATACCCTCCCATTCGCCTTTATGCTCAGGAAAAAGGCCGATATCCTGATAGCGCGGCTCATCGTGATAGGCTGGCCAAACATAGGCTGCTACGTCATAAGCAAAAACCGATTTTGTAAAAGGCAGCAGAAAAACGGCAATGATGAAACAGAGTGGTTTTTTCATGATATGGGCTTACTCTAATAATGGTTTGCAATGAGAGTTCCGTGTTTATCTTGTGCTATTTTTTATTGCGAATAGACGGATAGATATTTTTGAGCTATGTTGAGGGCATTGTGATGACGACGAACATACTCTTTGCTTTGGGTGCGGAGAAGGGGGATGCGCTCGGGATGAAGGATGAGATCTTCAAGCTTGGTACGTATGTCGTTAACGTCGGGTTGGACATTGATGATAGGACGCAACTCCTGTTCTCCCAAAAGCTCATACTGCTCCTCTTCGCCTCCGCTGACGACGACGAGCCCCATCGCCATTGCCTGCAGGGCATTCATAGCAGGAGTGTAGGAATAGATCTGGTCGAGGAGCACGTCGCACGATGCCATCAACTGAAGATATTCGTCGAATGGAAGGTTCTTGGCAACTACTACCTCCATGCGATCGGGGTAACGTGCTTCCAGTTCCTTTGCAACTTGTAGAAGTATATCGGTGCCTTTAAGTTGTGTGCGTAGGCGCTGAATGCCGATGAAGAAACGTAACTTTTGAGGAATGACATCCACGTCCGACTTTTGAATGATAGGAGGGAAGGTTATGGGAAGAGGAATGAATTTCGTTTTGTTTCTCCACTCAGAAGAGGTGTAGGCAACGTAGTATTCGTAAAGAGCTGCGATAATGCCGTCACATGTCTGAGCGATATGTTGGCACGAGCGTACCATACCTGCATTGTGGAGCCAGTTATCGATATTGGACTGATTCCAAGGATGGGTGACTTCGTGTGTAGGAGTGTAGTAATCGCAGTAACGCAAAGGGCGGTCGATGTAGCTGTTACGGATGTAGTAGGTATCGTCTCCAAAAGCTCCGAGGAAAATTTTCTTGTTGTGTTTGCGCAGATAATCGTAGATGAGAATGCCCCGTTCAGCCTTTAAGTCAATGAAATGAACGGGATTGATGAGTTGCACCACATCATACCCGCGCCAGTTGCGCATTTCTCGATGAAGGCAAAGAAGATAGCGTAGCGTATCGAAGGGTTTTGTGCTTTTCCTTCTAAGGCGGACATCTTGCTTGTAGCTTTTCCAGTCGTCGCCATCAGAGACGAGACGTACTTCATGCCCGAGGGCTCGGAGTGCCGTAGCTAAGGTATTGTGAAGGTTGCTGTATTCACCGAGAAGAAGTATGCGCATAAGAGATAATCAGATAATCAAGTAATCAAATAATCAAATGATCAAATGATCGGAAAAATGGGCTATCAAATAATAGAATAACAATTATGGTTTTTATTTGGCCTTAGCTTTGTTCTTGTTGGCAGTATTGACGATTGCAATTAAAATGTAAAGTATCGATTGGCAATCGTTCAATAAAGAATCAGCTTCTGTCTTTGGGAGATAATCTGTATCGCGTAACAGGCGAATCCAGTATTGGGTTTCACGTGCCTCCTTTAGAGCAATCGACATTTTGCTAATGAAGTCTGCTGTACTCTGTGGATGCTGGGCTTCCTCAACGTTGGCTCCTATACTTGTCCCGCTTCGAAGCAATTGCTTAGAAAGAACGTATTCTTTACATAGCGTTTCTTGTGTCAGACGCTTGTAAGTCAGAACAATTTTTTTTGAAAAATCGTAGGTTATGGCTGAAATGTCTGTGTCGCTTTCCATTTTCAATGTGAAAATTTAATCCATTGATTCTTTTAATAATCTGATTATCCGATTATCCGATTATTTGATCATTTCTAAGAGGTGTAGAATCCGTCTTCCTATGGAAGTGGAAGATAGTTTTGCGAACGTACGATACTTAAACGAGTAGTCGGCAGAAGGAAGTGGGAAAAGTCTTCGATCGCTTAGCTTTTTTACGCACGAGGATGTGCGCTGCTCCCAGTCGGGTTCGCGCAGAGCGTTGCGCAAGATGTCTACAGCAAGGAAATGGACTTTGCGGTCCAACCCTATACGCTCGCCTTCCACAGAGGATGCAAACGATTGAATGCGTTGCAGAGAATCCATGCGAGCACTGAACAGCGTGTCGATATGGCTGGTGTCGCGTTGATGTGTGGTGGAAATCTCGTTTTGTGTGTAAGCGTACGTTACTAGATCTGTTGTGATAATAGTATCTGCCCTCCACACTAGACGGGTTACAAACTCCTCGTCTTCGATGTACGTGTCCTCTACAAAGGAGAGCGGCATGTTCAGAAGGGAGCGACGGAACATCAGCACGCAGCAGCTGCCGAATAAGGTGTGAGATGCCATATACTGATGACTATTGTAGATATCTATCTGGCAATTAGCACTATTTGCCGTTGCGCGAGGAGAAAAAGAGGCAGTTGAAGGCACTTTTTTGAATCCTGAGATAACAATGTCGCCCTCAAAACCGTCAAGTAACTCAAGCAGCAGGCGGGTTGTTCCAGCGTATAGAAAGTCGTCACCATCAACAAAGCGGATGATGTCACCCTTGGCTATCTCTAAAGCCTTATTGCGTGCCGCACCCTGGCGATGATGCTGCTGACGTAGGTAGTGAATGTAGGCAACTGAAGAAAAGGACTCGACGACGGGTTGCGGGTCATCGTCCGATTCGTCATCAACAACGATGATTTCGTAGTCGTCGCGCGACAGTTCCTGGTGGGTGAGGCTACGCAGGCAACGGCGTAACTGACTCTCGCTGAGGTTGTAGGTGGTTACAATAAACGATACTTTCACAGTTTTGGGGATGTTATGACACGCCAGCGGCAAATAAAACGTTCGAGGGATGATACTTTTGCAAGTTGACGCGCGTAATCGGTGTGATTGCAGTCTTTGCAGCGCCCCATATCAACTAATCTGTTCAGGCAACTACGTCGTAGCGCTGAAAGTGCGCTTCGCACGTGGGGGAGAGAGGATGCTTCGTGAAGCAGCTTCCAGTTGTTGAGAAACAATTGGCGGCAATCGGAGTAATGCCACGAGCGCGATATGGAGCTGGGACGGCTCATGTAATGGTAGCATCCGCGCGAGGAGTAGCGAACGGTTTTGCATTGACGGATAATACCCGGCATGACTGCGGTATCTTCAAAAACCTGCCCTACAGGAAAACGGCGAGATGCCCATAGTGAAGCTCGGTAGATTTTATTCCAAGCATAGCAATGTTCATATCCTCGTCGTTGTATCCAATCGGCAAACACAGAGTTGCGATTGTCGGATGTGATGGTAGCGTCGTCGAAAGAGAGCAAATACTCCTGAGGAGAACCTTCGTTGACACGAACAGGGTATTCTACCATATCGGGGGAAGGGTTGGCGTTGAAAAGAATCAGATTCCCCTTGAGTGAATTGCTTCCCAGACGGTCGTCGGAATCGACAAATGTAATATATTCGCCCGAAGCATGATCGAGCCCTGTGTTGCGGGCAGCGCTCAGTCCCATGTTGCGTTGATGGATGACACGAAAACGAGAGTCGGCAGCAGCTGCATCATCGCACAACTTACCGCTTCCGTCGGTGGAACCATCGTCGACAAGGATGACTTCCATATCGTCCACATCTTGTCGACGAAGAGACTGCAGGCAGTCGGGAAGGAAGCTCACAACATTATAAACAGGGACGATAACACTTAATTTCATGGAAAAAACTAAAATCTGGCCACAAAAATAGCGATTATTTTTCAAAAACACTATTTTTGCATGATTTTTGGTGTAGACTGTGAAAGAGCGAAAGCAAAAAGAAAGTGGTTCGGGCTATGACCGTATTATTAAATATACGGGCATTTTCGGCGGTGTGCAAATGCTGTCGAACCTTATCACTTTGGTTAAAGGCAAGCTTGTTGCTTGGCTGATAGGTCCTGCCGGAATGGGTATTGCCAATGTCTTTAATCGTGCTCTCGACCTTGTGGGGAAGACAACCGATCTTGGCATTAGCTTTAGTGCCGTAAAAACCATTGCTGAGAGCAAGGAATCAGATACTGACAGTACACGTCTATCTGATTCGCTGCTAGTGGTACGTTCCTGGAGTCTTTGGTTGGGCATCATCGGCACGATAGCCACATTCCTTTTGGCACCGCTCTTCAGCCGTTGGAGTTTCGACGGCGACTATAGCTACACGCTCTCGTTCCGGCTCTTGTCGCTCGTGGTAGGCTTTACTGCTGTTGCCAACGGAGAACGAGCTATCATGAAGGGAACGCATCTGCTGAAACAGCTTGCCTCCAATCAGATGTGGATTGTGTTAGCAACCCTTATCGTTGCCATCCCCCTCTATGCCTGGCTGGGCTTGCAGGGAATAGTTCCGGTAATTGTACTTACAGCATTCTGCTCTATGCTGTTGACCTGCTTCTATTCGTGCCGCATCTATCCTTATAAGGTAAAGTTTTTCTCCCCAAAGATTTTCCACGATGGTACTTATATCGTACGGTTGGGCATAAACTACACTATTGCCGGTTTCTTTGGTTCGGGTGTCCTTTTTTTAGTCTCCGCCTATCTGATGGATCACGGCTCGGCTGAGGATGTCGGATATTATAGCAATGCTGTAGTGTTGGCATCATATGTGGGGATGCTCGTCTTCTCGGCAGTAGAAACAGATTTCTTTCCCCGTTTGTCGGCTGTGAATAACGACAAGGAAAAATCGTCGAAGCTTGTAGATGAACAGACAGAAGTCCTGGTGCTTCTTGTTGCACCGTTGATAGTGGGTTTCATCGTCTTCCTTCCTATTATCATCCCACTTCTGCTCAGACGTGATTTCATGCCGATGCTCGAGATGACACAATGGGCGGCAATGTCGTTGTTTTTTACCGCTCTGACACGCCCTATGTCGTTTATGTCGCTGTCGAAAGGCGATTCGTACACCTATCTCTTGCAAGAATTATTCTATGATTTGTTTATGGCAGCAGCCGTAGTGCTTGGCTATCAGTATGGAGGACTTCGTTTGGCAGGAATCGGCCTGTTTGCATCGTCGGTGTTCGACTGGTTGCTCAACATGCTCATAACACGTGTGCGCTACGCCTATAAGGCACAAGGACGTGTCTATCTGTTTGCTTTGCTTCACGGAGCACTTATTGCCGGCACGATGTGTTTCCTTTCCGTTTTGAGAGGATGGGGTTATTGGACTATCGGAATAGTGATGATATTGGTTACGGGAAGCATATCTCTTTATTATTTAAATAAGGAGACAAACTATCTCCAGCTTTTTATTCAGAAATGGAAAAAATGAGAAGAAATACAACCGAAGAATTGAGGCGAAAATCGATTGCAAAGTATAGAATTCCGTTATTCTTTGCTTTTGTCTTTGCTTTCCTTTCCTTACATGCTCAGGAAGTGAGGTATCCTCAGATGACAGCCCCGCTGAACGTCGACCTTGCTTTGAGCGGCAACTTTGGTGAACTGCGTTCGGGGCATTTTCACGGTGGTGTGGATTTCAAGACGTGGAATGAGACAGACAAACCCATTATCGTTCCAGCTGACGGATATATCTCTCGCGTAACTGTCAGCAATGGAGGATATGGCAATGGATTGTATATCACTCATAACAACGGCTACACTACGGTGTATGGACATTTGAATGCTTTTTCGCCTGAGGTTGCAAAGCGAATCCGCGAGTACCAGTATGCTAATCAAACCTACGAAACCGATCTGGAGTTTGGTCCTCAAGAGTTTCCCGTGCACGAAGGAGAAGTGGTTGCCTTGAGCGGCAATACGGGCTATTCGTTTGGACCCCATCTTCACTTCGAGGTGCGCCAGACAGATACGGATGAGCCGATGGACCCTCTCCTTTTCTATAAGAATAAGCTTAAGGACGATGTGCCCCCCAGAGCATCTTCTATTGAATTGTATGTGAAGACAGGAAAGGGTGTTCTGAATGGTTCTGACGAGAAGGTCTTTCTGGAAGTGAAAGGCAATTCTGTAGAAGCTGTCGAGCTCACAGGGTGGGGGAAGATAGGAGTCGGCATCGCTGCTTATGATTATATGACAGGCACCACAAACTTCTACGGCGTGCAGTCGGTAAAACTGTTTGTAGACGATGAATTGGTGAGCGAGAGCAAGGTGGGGCGTTTCGAGTTCAGCGAGAACCGCATGCTTGACTCCTGGGTTGACTATGAAGAGCGTGTGAAAACGGGTAAGTGGTATATGCGTTCCACTATCGCTACCCACAACCCTCTGCGCATGCTCAAAGCATATAACGACGATTATGGATGGGTTACCATTAAGGAGCCCCGAACCTATCGTTTCCGTTACGAATTGCGTGACATTTACGGTAATCTGGCGGTTTATCGTTTTAACGTGAAGGGAGTACGTCAGGAGATACCTTTGGACCTCGCTAATTTCTTCTATTTCATGAAGGCAGGCGAGCCCCATTCGTTGACTTGGAAAGATTTGTCGTTGTGGATTCCCAAAGACGGACTCTACGAGGATCTGCAGCTCGATTTTGAGGAGAAAGACGGCAAGTATCAGTTCTGCGCCGTTCCTACACCTTTGCTTGAGAATGCCGAATTGCGTTTGCAGGTTCCTCAGCCTCTCGTGGCAGACAAGTCGAAATACTGTATCGCCGAAGTGTGGAACGGTAGTCAAATCTACAGAGGAGGCTCTTACGAATATGGCTGGCTGAAGACTACCGTTAGCCGACTGGGAACCTATACCATCTTTGTGGATACCATTCCTCCCAGAATCATTCCCTTTGAGGAGAAGGTTTGGAAGGCAAACGAGAACGTCTCGTTCAAGCTGAGTGACGTAGGAAGCGGAGTGAAGAACTACAAGGGAACTATCGACGGAGAATGGAAACTGTTCTGCTTCAATTCGAAGGATATGCTCCTGTGGTGCGACTTGAAGGCTGAGGGTATATCGCGAGGACATCATGTTGCAGAAGTGACAGTTAAGGACTTGCGCGATAATGTGACAGTTCAGACATTTGAATTTGACTATTGAAAAATCAAATAACTAAACATAAGTAATATGAAAAAAACGATCCTGTTATTTCTGGGAATGGTAATCCTTTCGGTTGCCACGAGCCTTGCTTGCACCAACTTCATTGTGGGAAAGGCTGCGAGTGCTGACGGCTCTGTGATTGTAAGCTATTCGGCTGATTCATACGGAATGTATGGCTATCTGGCGCATTTCCCTGCTGCCGTGCATCCCGAAGGCGCTATGCGCGATGTGTATGAATGGGATACGAACAAGCATCTCGGACAAATCCCTGAGGCTCCTGTCACCTATAACGTGATTGGCAATATGAACGAGTGGCAAGTCACCATCGGTGAAACCACCAACGGAGGACGTGAGGAGTGCTGGGAAGGACCTGGAGTGATTGACTACGGAAGCCTTATCTACATCGCTCTTCAGCGTGCGCGTACCGCTCGCGAAGCCGTTCTCATCATGACTTCGCTTGTGAAAGAGCACGGATATGTGAGCGAGGGAGAGACTTTCTCGATTGCCGATCCTAACGAAGCCTGGATTATGGAGATGATAGGCAAAGGAAAGGAAGAAAAAGGAGCCGTCTGGGTTGCTCTCCGTTTGCCCGACGATGTTATCTGTGCGCATGCCAATCAAGCACGCGTGCGTCAGTTCCCTCTCGACGATCCCGAGAACTGCCTCTATGCCGAAGACGTCATCACCTTTGCCCGCAAGAAAGGGTGGTACAACGGAGCCGACAAAGACTTCAGCTTTGCGGATGTATATAACCCGCTGACTTTCGACGGCTTGCGTTTCTGCGATGCTCGCGTGTGGTCATTCTTTAATCTCTACGCTGATGCGGATATGAGCAAGTGGCTCCCCAGCGCTAAGGGCGACGTGAAGGCAGAACCTATCCCTCTCTATTTCAAGCCCAAGCATAAAATCAGCGTGCAGGATGTGCAGAAGGCTATGCGCGATCATTACGAAGGAACAGACCTTGATATGACAGGCGACTTGGGTGCTGGAGCCTGGTCGATGCCTTATCGTCTGCGCCCTCTCACCTATAAGGTTGACGGAAAAGACTACTTTAACGAGCGCACTATCAGCACTTTCCAGACGGGCTTCACCTTTGTGGGACAGATGCGCAGCTGGCTTCCTCGCGAGATAGGAGGAGTACTCTGGTTTGGCAACGACGACGCCAACACCTCTGTCTATACTCCCGTTTACTGCTCCATCACGGAGGCTCCCGCTTGCTATAGCGTAGAGGCTGGCGATGCTGTCACCTTCTCCTTCGAGAGTGCTTTCTGGATGTTCAACTGGGTGAGCAATATGGTGTATATGCGTTACTCTATGATGATCGACGACCTTCGCAAGGTGCAGACATCCCTTGAGGAGAGCTTCTTCGCCTCTCAGAAAGAGGTTGAGAAGGAAGCGCTCTCTATCTTCAAGGCAAACCCCTCAGCTGCAGTAGCTTATCTTACAAAATACAGCGCCTGCACAGCCGATAAGACGATGAAGGATTGGATGACGTTGGCTCAGAAACTGATTGTGAAGTACAACGACTGCGTCATCAAGCCCGAGAACGAGGACGGCACCTTCAAGCGCACTGAGACAGGATTAGGCGAGCGTGTCATCACTCCAGGATATCCCGAAGACTTCAACCGTCGCGTCGTCAAGGAGACAAAGAAACGCTATCAGGTGCCTGCCTCGAAAAAGTAATACATCCATCCTTTCATCCCTTCGGAAAAGCTGTCTGAAAAGTACTCAGAGCATACCCGAATATGAAGAAAGAAAAAATTTTTATCTATAAAGAAAAACACTATGGACAATGAACTTCTGAAAACCGTGAGGGAGCGTGCTGCCGCTTGGCTTACTCCCGCATACGATGCAGCCACACAGGCTGAAGTACGTCAACTGCTTGAGGCTGAGGACCCAAGCACCCTCGTAGACGCCTTCTACAAAGATTTGGAATTCGGCACGGGAGGCCTGCGCGGAATTATGGGCGCCGGCAGCAACCGAATGAATATCTACACCGTAGGAATGGCTACGCAAGGATTCGCAAACTACATCAACAAGGCCTACCCGAAGGGAGGCTCGAGCGTTGTCGTCGGGCACGACTGTCGAAACAACTCGCGCCTCTTTGCCGAAACGGTAGCTGCTATCTTTTCGGCAAACGGCATCAAGGTCTATCTCTTTGAGAGCCTGCGTCCTACGCCCGAAGTCTCCTTCGCTATCCGTCATCTGCATGCGCAGGCTGGCGTTAACGTGACAGCTTCGCACAATCCGCGTGAGTATAACGGCTACAAGGCCTACTGGAGCGACGGAGCCCAGGTTCTCGCTCCGCATGATGTGGGCATAATAGAAGAGGTAAACAAGGTGACGGTGCCCGACATCAAGTTTGAGAAAAACGAGGACCTCATCCACATTATCGGTGGAGAGATGGACTACGACTACATGATGGCTGTGAAGAGCGCTATGGTGGATCAAGACGTTATCCTGAGGCAGAAAGACCTCAATATCGTCTATTCAGCAATGCACGGAACAGGGCGCGTGATAGTTCCTCTTTGCCTTCGCTCGTGGGGATTCCAGAATATCAACGTGGTGCCCGAGCAAATGGTTGTCGACGGCAACTTCCCCACAGTCGTTTCCCCCAATCCCGAGAACCCAGAGGCTATGACGCTCGGTATGAAACTGGGAACCAAGCTCAACGCTGACCTCGTGGTAGCTACCGACCCTGATGCCGATCGTTTGGCAATCGTCTGTCGCGATTCGAAGGGAGAATGGGTTATCATCAACGGAAACCAGACTTGCATGATGTTCTGCTACTACATCATCAAGAACAAGAAAGCCCTAGGGCAACTGAAACCCAACGATTTCCTCGTGAAGACGATAGTTACGACGGAGGTTATCGCTGAAATGGCAAAGCGGAACGGTGTCAACTTGCGCGACTGCTACACGGGCTTCAAGTGGATTGCAAACGAGATTGCTATCTCAGAAGGGAAAGAGAGCTATATCGGCGGAGGAGAGGAGAGTTTCGGATTCCTTCCCTACGATAAGGTACGCGACAAGGATGCGCCAGCTTCCATCTGCCTCATTTGCGAGATTGCTGCCTGGGCAAAGGATCAAGGCAAGACTCTCTATGATTTGCTGATGGATATCTACCTTGAGTACGGTTTCTCGAAGGAGGTGACAGTCAATGTAGTACGTCCTGGAAAGTCGGGAGCCGATGAAATCAAGGCGATGATGGAGAATTTCCGCAGCAATCCTCTGAAGGAACTTTGCGGAAGCCCCGTTGTCTGCATGAAAGATTTCAAGACGCTGAAGATGACCGACTCCGAGGGGAAGGTAACTCCTATCGAGATGCCTGCTACCAGCAACGTGCTGCAGTATTTCTCAGCTAACGGTGACAAAGTGAGCGTTCGTCCCAGCGGTACGGAGCCGAAGATAAAGTTCTACATCGAAGCTAAGGGGCAAATGAAGTCTGCACAGGACTATGATGCCTGTTGCGCTGCTGCCGATGAGAAAGTTGCTGCCATTCGCAAGGCGCTCGGCATCTGATGCCTGAGCGAGTAATTCGCAAAAACCGTTTTTGATTTTTTGATTGAGGAGTGGATGTGTTGATTTCTTCTTTCCACTCCTCCTTTTTAATTTAGTATTAGCTCAACGATAATAAACTACTGCTCAACACTATGTCACGCCGAATCTCTCACACATTCTTGTCTTTGTGTTTTCTTGTCTGCCTTCCGGGTAACGTTTTGGCTCAGAAGTACAATTTTGATTCAGACTGGTATTGTGTCGTTGACGATGCTGCAACTCTGACGGAATTCTATGCTCATCGGGAACAGAAGGCTGGTTCTGTCAGGAATGTGACTTTACCTTACGCTTGGAACGAAGATTCTGCCTTTGCCGTAAATATAGCAGAACTTCCTGTGGGGGTTGCTTGGTATTGGAAATCTTTTTCTCTTCCAACCCAGCCTGCTGACGGACATGTGTTCGTTGAGTTTGAAGGTGTGCGCCAGGCTGCCGACGTGTGGGTTAACGGGCAATTTGTGGGGTATAACGAAAACGGAGTGATGGCTTTCGGATTCGAGCTGACGCCCTATCTTCAAGATGGGAAAAACGAAATCGTAGTACGCACCGATAATCGTTGGGACTATCGGGAAAGAGTTTCCGGAGCAACTCTCCAATGGAACAACCGCAACTTCAACGCAAACTACGGAGGCATCAACCGACACGTGAACCTTTATGTAAAAGGCGCTGTGTTCCAGACTTTACCACTCTACAGTAATTTGAAAACGACAGGCGTTTACATCTACGGAACAGATTATGACATTCCCAAAAAGAAAGCTACTGTTCACATCGAGAGTCAGACGGTAAACAGCAGCGACAAGCCTTTGAGACTTGCGTTGCATACGGAGATATTTGACGTCGAGGGGCGTCGTGTCGCATCGTTCAAGGGAGCTTCTCAAATGGTGGCTTCGGGTGATACGTTGACGCTGACAACCTCTCGAAGGCTGTCGGGCTTGCATTTCTGGAGCTGGGGATATGGTTATCTTTATACCGTGAAATCGCGCGTGATGTGTGGAAAGGAGTGTCTCGATGAAACTGTTACCCGTACGGGTTTCCGCAAGACACGCTTTGCCGAAGGGAAAATATGGCTGAATGATCGAGTAATGATGGTTCACGGGTTTGCTCAGCGTAGCACCAATGAATGGCCTGCCGTAGGAGTAGATATTCCTGCCTGGATGAGCGACTACACCAATTCCCTGATGGTGGATGCCGGCGGAAATGTGGTTCGTTGGATGCATGTGACTCCTTCGCATCAAGATGTCCTTTCGTGCGATAGAGTAGGACTCCTGCAGGCTGTTCCAGCTGGAGACAGCGAGGGAGATAGTCGCGGAAGGCAATGGGAGGCACGCGTGGAGTTGATGCGTGATGCTATTATCTATCTCCGTAACAGCCCATCCATTTTGTTCTGGGAAGGAGGAAACGAAAGCATCAGTCGTGAGCATATGAAGGCGTTGTTGGCAGTGCGGGATGAATTTGATCCTCACGGAGGACGCGCTATGGGAAGTCGTGAGATGTTGGATATAGACGAGGCTGAGTACGGAGGAGAGATGCTCTACATCAACAAAAGTGCAGGCAAGCCACTTTGGGCTATGGAGTATTGTCGCGATGAAGGGTATCGTCTTTATTGGGACGACAATTCCTACCCTTGGCATCGTTCGGGCAGTGGGCCGTTACATAAGAAACAGCCCGCAACAGACTATAATCGAAACCAAGATGATTTGACAATAGAGCATATTCGTCGTTGGTACGACTATTGGGTAGAACGCCCCGGAATGGGCCGAAGGGTCAGCTCGGGAGGAGTGAAGATAATCTTTTCCGACACCAACACTCACGGTAGAAGTGAGTTTTCGCACAGAGTGAGCGGTGTGGTTGACGCAATGCGTATTCCTAAGGATTCCTATTTTGCCCATCAGGTGATGTGGGACAGCTGGGTAGAGACGGAGCACAATGCTACGCGGATTATCGGTCATTGGAATTACGAGGACGGCATTCGAAAGCCCGTTTATGTTGTTTCCACCAGCCCCGTAGTGGAATTGCTGCTTAACGGAGAACCTGTCGCGCGGAGCGAGAAGGCTGAATACGCTTTTCTGCATACGTTCAACGATGTTGAGTGGAAGCCAGGAGTGTTGAAGGCTATCGGATATGCAGCCGACGGAGCTACGGTAGAATCGGAGGATATTCGAGAAACGGCAGGCGCGCCTTCCTCTCTTCATCTAACGTTGGTAGGAGAGGGGCTGCGCTCTTCTACTATGCTTGCCGACGGTTCCGATGCTATGCTTGTTGAAGTGGAAGTTGTGGATGCAGAAGGGCGTCGTTGCCCACTTGACAACCGAACTATTCAGTGGAGCTTGGAAGGTCCTGCTGTTTGGCGTGGAGGGCTGGCTAAGAGTCCAGATAGAGACAATCACATATTAGATAAAGATATTCCCGTAGAATGTGGTGTCGGACGTGTGTTAGTGCGCAGTACTTCTTTGTCGGGTACCATTACCCTCACAGCTTCGGCAAAAGGACTTCCATCAGAAAGTATTAGCTGGCAGTCGGTGCCTGTCGCGGTTTCCGAAGGACTCGGCACAACTTTCTCGGAAGATGGGCTTCGTTGTCATCTCGATAGGGGAGAGACGCCTCTCACACCTTCGTATAAAGACCACAAGCGTAGCATAGCCGTGATATCCTCGGAGGCTGGTGCCAACAATGAGGATGCTCCCAAGAGTTACGACGATAACGAATTGAGCGAGTGGCATAACGACGGGCGACTTTCGACAGCTTGGATTACCTATACTTTGGCTGAAGAAACGGCTATTGATGACGTCTGCCTGAAGCTCACAGGATGGCGTCAGCGTAGCTATCCATTGGAGATATTGGCAGGCGACAGCGTTGTCTGGCGTGGAAATACTCCCCGCTCGCTGGGATATATTCATTTGGCAATCGAACATCCTATTCCCTCACGCACTATCACCTTGCGGCAGATAGGAGCGTTGTCGGAGAAGGAGGCTTTCGGGCAAATCGTTGAGGTAGCAGCACCGACTGCGGGAGAACTTGACTTATACAAGACGCCCGGAAGCGAGAACGTGAAGGGTGAACTGCGTATCGTTGAGGCTGACTTCCTGCAGAGCTTGCCTTAACATAGTGGAATGCTCTACTACAGCCTTCCTGTAATTTGCCGTAGGAAGAAATAGAGCCACTCCTGAAGCATGAATGTGCGGAAAGAAAGGCAAGGCTTGTAGCCGAATTTGAGTTTGATAGATTTGGGTAACGCACGTTTGTCGATGCTCTTTCGGGCGTCGGCAATCATCTCTCGGGCTTGTTGTTTCTCGCTATGAGTGAAATGTTTGCGGTTCAGATAGAGGTAGTAGCAGTTGTCGACCAGTTGCAGCCAACGATACTTCTCATAGTAATCCAAGATACTCTTTTCGGTTCCCTCCTCCACGAGCATCTGCCGCATGTGTTGTTGCGCGAGCAGGCTGTCGAAATGCCTCATGCTGATTTGCTGCGTGCACGAATTCTCGTGTTGCCGATAGTAGTAAATTCCCCTACAGGCACGCACCTCTCGGCTGCTGAGATAGTGCAGCCTTGTGGTGTTGTCGTCGCTATAGAGTCGTGCGGTGTCGTCATAGGGCCAACGGCGTTGAATTTCAGCGCGTATGATGTAGAGCCCGTGTATCTGCCAATCGAGGCTGAGGCGCATAGCATCCTTCCCGCTAAGAGAGGGCAGAGGGAGGGAAGGGTAGCGTTCTGCTCTGTCGGGCCATACCTTCACTAAGTCGAAAAGGACGGCATCCGTCTCGGGATGTTGCTGCGCTACGTCCCAAGCCTGTTCGAGGGCATCGGGAGCCAGCCAGTCGTCGGCATCCACCATTGTGATGAACTCCCCGTCGGCAATCTCTATCCCCCTGTTGCGCGCTGCTGCCTGTCCCTCGTTCTGTGGAGTCTGTATGACGATGATGCGATTGTCTTCGGCAGCAAACTCATTGATAATCTGCAGCGAATGGTCGGTGGAGCAGTCGTCGATGCAGATAATCTGGATGTCGCGCAACGTCTGGTTTCTCAAAGAGTTGATGCACTGAGGGAGAAAGGGCTCGGCATTGTATACGGCGCAAAGGATGCTGATTTTGCTCATAGGTTAGGTGGGTGGTTTCGAGTGGATTTCGCAGGGCTTTCAGAAGATGCTGTGGGGCAGGAAAAACGGGCTTAAAATATGAAGAAGGAATCTCGCGATATGAAGAAGGGAAAAAATTTTTTGAAGAAAGAAAAAAACTTTTTGGGTAATACTTATTTTTTCGTCTCAAACTAATGTCGGCACAAAAATAAGTAAAAATTTCGATTTGAGCCCTATAAATTTCTTGATTTCGATAAAACAACTTATTTTTGTAGCGGTGAAGGGTGGGTTGATTCGTCGTGTTGCCTGCAGAGGGCTGCTGCACACGTCTCCCTGCTCACACCGATGCAAGTTTTTTCATTTTCCTGACTGGTGACACATCTTCTATATGCAAAAACGTAGACTTCTCTTTATTGCGCTGCTGCTGATGTCGTTGGGGGCCTTCCCTCAGAAGGCAGAGGTTGACGCGCGCCTGCGTACCTATTTCCGTGAGTATGAGCCCGACGGCTGCCGTGTGGCACGATGCAAACTCGACAAGACAGAACTGAACACGAAGGCTCGCACGCTGAATATCTATGCCAACGATGCCTTCGGTGAGCAGCCTTTCAGGGAGGAACAAGTGGAGAATATCTATAACGACATACGTCAGATGATGCCGTCGCCCGTCAATCGCTATCGCATCACCCTCTATGTGGGAGAGACGGCAATCGAAGATTTCGTGCCCAACGTCTATCGCCAGCGTAAGAAATCCGAGCGGCAATGGACACGCGCCGAAGAGCCGAAGGACAACCCGTGGGTGACGAATACCTCGCGTCCCTACACCATATCCGAAGGGCTCGAGGGGCGCCATCTCGCCATAAATGCTAGTCACGGAGCCTATTACCGTAATGCTGATAACGAGTGGATTTGGCAACGTCCGCCTCTTTACTGCACACGCGAGGACCTGCTGACGCAATCCATCGTCTTTCCTTATTTAATACCTATGCTCCGCAATGCTGGAGCTGTGGTGTGGACGACGCGCGAAACCGACGAGCAGCCTGAGGAACTTATCCTCGACAACGAACCCCTTTCGGAAGAACTGGGACTCTATGTCGAAGAGCGCACGCGCAAAGTGGCTTGGATGGGTTCCAGCGAAGGCTTCTCTACACCCGCCGAAGCGCTCGGAGCCCACGATAATCCTTTCGTAGGAGGCACGTCGCGTATGGCTGTCACCGTATCCCCTAAGCGCGACAATCAGAACCTCTCGGCAGCCATCTGGATGCCCGTTATCCCTTCCGAGGGACGCTATGCCGTATACGTTACCTATCAAACTTGCGAGACAAGCGTTTCCGATGCCCACTATATAGTCGTGCATAAAGGCGAGGTGACTCGTTTCACCGTCAACCAGCAGATGGGAGGAGGCACTTGGGTATATCTTGGCTCTTTCGACTTTGGGGAAGGACAGTCCGACTACAACATGATTGTGCTCACCAACGAGAGCGAGCAGGAGGGGACCGTCAGCGCCGATGCGGTACGCCTGGGAGGAGGAGAGGGAAACGTTATGCGTGGTCCAGACAACATCATCAGCGGTTTGCCTCGCTACCTTGAGGGAGCCCGCTACTGGCTTCAATACGCCGGCTTCCCTCCTGAGGACTATGAAAACAAGGGCGGCACCAACGACTATGCTGAAGATATCAACGTGCGCTCCTATGCTGCCAACAGGCTTCTGGGCGGCTCAACATATTGTCCTGACAGCATAGGGAAGAAAGTGCCTCTTGAACTCGCGTTTGCCCTCCACACCGATGCAGGCATCGACCCTTCAGGAATCATCGGCACGCTTGGAATCTGCACGACTGCCTTTCATGACGGATTGCTTGGGGACGGACGTATGACACGTCTCACGTCGCGCGATATGGTTGACGTGGTGCAGTCAAGCTTTGTCGACGATATGCGCAAACTCTATCCCACCTGGAACCGTAGGGGCATCTGGGATCGTAACTACAGCGAGTCACGCATCTGCGACGTTCCTTCAATGATACTCGAGTTGCTGGCGCATCAGAACTTCAACGATATGCGCTTCGCTCACGATCCTAATTTCAAGTTCTTTGCAGCACGGGCTATCTACAAGGGTCTTTTGCGGCAGGTTGCCTCGATGCACGGTGAGAAGAAGTGTACCGTCCAGCCTCTTCCTCCCGTCGAACTGGCTTTTGGCACTCCTGTCGTAACAGGCGAGAAAGCCGAAGCGCGACTCTCTTGGCGAGAGCAGAAAGATCCTCTTGAACCGTCAGCTGCCGCCACAGGCTATGTGGTATACACGCGTATCGATGACGGTAGTTTTGACAACGGGCAGCTAGTACGTGGAACACATCTCGACGTGCCTGTTCCTCCGGGTCATATGGTTAGCTGTCGTGTGACGGCAGTCAATAAGGGAGGCGAGAGTTTCCCATCCGAGACACTCGCTGTGGGTGTTGCCGATGATTCTAGAGGTATGGTGCTAGTCGTCAACGGCTTCACTCGTCTGAGCGGGCCTGCTTGGGTGAACAAGGGCGACAGTATCGGGTTCCTCCTACGCAATGATCCAGGCGTGCCCTATGTCAGCACCAGTGCCTTTTGCGGAGAACAAAAGACGTTCAGTGCCACGAGTTCCCCGCTTAATCCCGATTTGAGTGAGCTGGGCACAAGTGGCGACGAGCTGGTAGGGAGGGCTCTGAAGGGGAATACTTTCGATTTCGCAGCTGTGCACGGAAAAGCTATCCTAGCGGCTGGATATTCCTTCTTCTCTTCTTCGCGTGCTGCCTTTGAACAGTCTGCCGATATGTTATCTTCTGCCGATGTAGCTGATGTATACCTTGGCCTTCAGTCGCACGAGGGAGGTAGCTATTTCCTTCAGGAGCATGAGTCAGCCCTTTCGGAAGTGATGCAGCAGCGCTTGTCCAAATGGTGTCTGACGGGCGGCAAGCTGCTCGTCAGCGGCTCATACTTGGGTGCCGATGCGCGCAGTAATAAGGCTCTCTCCGTCTTTATGCGCGACATTCTCCACTGCCGCTACAGCGGGAGCTTGCGTGATGCAAACGAACGCATCGTGCGCTGTGACAGTGTTGAACTGACGCTGCCAAGATGGTTCGGTGAGCAAACCTATCCTGTTGTCGCTCCAGAGTCGTTGTTACCCTCCGATAAGGGTTCCTCTTCGCTGAAACCGTTTGTCTATGCTGCTTCGGGGCGTCCTGCATCCGTAGCCTGGAAAGGCAAAGGATGCACTATCTGCTTAGGCTTCCCGTTTGAGGCTGCAGGCGACGATGTCAGCCGTGCTAAGGCAATGACGCTGATGCTTAACTGGCTGACGGAGTAATCTTTTGCAAGAACCCAATTATTGGCATTATCTGTGTTTTGTACAAAAGTGTATAAGCCTACCGTTCGGGAAGTGTCGTCTTGAAGTAAGGGTTGTCCACGTGTTCGGCGTAGATAATCTCGACTAGTTCCTTCACTATGTCGGGGTGTTGTTCCTTTAGGTTATCGTCCTCGTGGATATCGGTTGCCAGATTGTAGAGTTCGGTCTGTCCTTTCTTCACAACCAGTTTCCAATCGCCCTTGCGTACGGCCATCACGTCAGATTCTGCCAGCTCCCAATATAGATAGGGGTGGCGTTCCTGTAGCTTGTAGTTGCCTAGAAGAGTAGGAGCAAAAGAGACTCCGTCGAAGTGGTCGGGCCTGCTTACGTCGTCGTTTCTATACCTCTCTATGTAGTTTTCTATGCCCGCTATTTCGCAGAAAGTGGGCATTAGGTCGTAGAAGGCGATGGGCATATCGCAGGTGGTGCCTGGGGCGATATGTCCCGGCCAAAGAGCAATGAAGGGAATACGTATTCCCCCTTCGTAGGTGCTCCTCTTAAGTCCTCTGAGCACACCATCACGTTTGAGGGCGTCTGTTGCTTCGTCGCTCAAAATGTCTGCCTCTTTGTTGCTGGAGATGCCTCGTCGGCTGAAGAAAGCAGGGTCGGCGCCTCCTTCCTCATGTGGACCATTGTCGCTGGTGAAGATGACGAGAGTATTATCCAGCATACCTCTCTCGCGTAGAACATCAATGATTTCGCCTACTTGTGTGTCAAGCCGGGTAATCATCGCTGCAAATTGTGCGTGGCTGTTGGTGTTGGGGTTGTAACGCCCTCCGTCACCCGGGTATGCCTTTTCGGGGAGCAGTTTTCCTTCGTAGGAGAGCAGGATGGAGTCGCGTGGTTGCTGTAGCTCGGCATGTGGTAGCGTGTACGTGAATATGCCCAGCCAAGGGGTGTCTGCCGTCTGCAGTCGCAGCCAGTTGAGTGCCTCTTTGTGGATGAGGTCTGCCGAGTACTGCGTCCTTTTCTCATAGCCATCGCCGTACATCGGAAACTGAATGTTGTCGTCCAACACCACGCGCACCACCTCCTTGTCGCCTATCCGTCGGCTGTATCGGTTGAGGAAATTAGGAAAATAGAGATGTGCCTGATATTGGCAGATGTAGCCGTAGAATTCATCTATGCCATGCTTGTCAGGCGTGTAGTGCGAGCCCTCGTATCCTGCAGCCCATTTACCGAACATCCCAGTGTCGTAGCCGTTGTCTTTGAATATCTCTGGTATGATGACGTGTGTGGAGTCATAGGGATGCTGCCCTGTGACGGCATACTCTTTGTTGTTACCATACCACACGGTTCCGCTCCAATATTCTTTGTTACCCCTCACAGCAGCATGCCCGCTGTGTTGTCCTGTCATGAAACAGCAGCGCGAAGGCGCGCTCACAGGGCTGCCGCAGTAGGCCTGCGTAAACCTCATTCCCTCGCTTGCCATAAGGTCGATGTGAGGCGTGCGTATGAGCTCTTGCCCGTAACACCCCAAGTCGCCGTAGCCCATGTCGTCGCACAGTATAAAAAGGATGTTGGGGCGTTGGGGAGTAGCACTCAGCAATGTCGTCGGCAGAAGGCAATAGGCAGCGGGCAACAAAGCGCCACACATCTGTCGAATGCTTGGTGATTTATCCTTCATCGGCAAAGTAGAGTACTTCTTCATCTCGATTCTTAGCAAACTTGATGCAAATATACTCTTTTTCCTTCATATAATGAAACCTTGCGCCCTTTTTTCTCTTATTTGGTTTCAGTAAAGGTGCCAACCGATTGACGCAGGTACTGAATATGGCTGCCCATCGGTCGACATTTTCCTTTTCATCAAAATTTGCCAGGAGAAAACCATTTTTTCGAGAAGGGAAAAAAGATTATGAAGAAAGAAAAAAAAAATTTTCCCTTCTTCATATCACCGTATGAAGAAGGGAAAATTTTATATGCTTGGAATATGAATTTCTCAGCACGGCATTCTGTACGTTCAACTTGGTTTCCTGTCTATTTGGGGCGCGAAAATACCGATTTTTGGGTATTGATAGGTGTGGAAGGCGGCAGTAATTTTGCAGTGTTTTTGTGATATTAAGTTATAAAAGATGAAAAGAACTATCCTTTTCCTGACGTTGGCGGCAGGGCTGCTGGTTCCGCAGGGAGCCGTGGCCCAGGTGCCGACAACGGACGGCGCCGAGGAGGCGCAGACGTCGCGTCTGAGCATAGGAGGGTATGGCGAGGCAGCGTTCTCGCGCCACTTCTACAGCGACAATCAGTATCGTTACAAGAACTGGAAACAGTATGCCAACGACCCCAGCAACGGGCAGTTTGACATTCCCCATGCGGTGTTCTACATTGGCTACGATTTCGGCAGCGGATGGACTCTTGGCACGGAGATTGAGTTTGAGCACACCGGCACGGGCGTTGCCACAGAGATAGAAGCCGACGAGGGCGGCGAGTATGAGAAAGAGGTAGAGAAGGGTGGCGAGGTGGCCCTCGAGCAATGGTGGCTCAACAAGCGCTTTGCCCGCTGGGCAAATGTCCGCGTGGGGCACATCATCGTGCCCGTGGGACTGAACAATGCCCACCACGAGCCCACTAACTTCTTCACCGTCTACCGCCCCGAAGGAGAGAACACCATCCTCCCCAGCACTTGGCACGACACGGGCGTGAGCCTGTGGGGACAGGCGGGCGACTTCCGCTATGAGCTGCTGATGGTGGCAGGACTCAACGCCCTGCAGTACAGCCGCGACGGGTGGATACACGGGGGTGCCGCTAGCGCCTTCGAGTTCAAGCCTGCCAACAAGTACGGCTATGCCTTCCGCCTCGACAACTACACCGTTCCGGGCCTTCGCATGGCCATGAGCGGCTACTACGGGCAGGGCATGCACAACAACTATCCCAACGAAATGGAGGGCGCTGGCAAGCTCTACAGCAGCCTCAAGGCACACACCCTCGTGGGCAGCATCGACTTCAGCTACGATGCCCACAACTGGATTGTGCGCGGGCAGGCCGACTACGGCTACGTGTCGGATACCCCTATGCTGAACATCGTGAAAGCCAACATGCAGAAGAACTCCAACGCCAACGTCTCGAAGGTGGGGCGTAACGCAGCAGCGTATAGCGTGGAAGCAGGCTACGACGTGCTCTCGCAAGTGCCCGCAGCCCGTGCCAAAGGGAAGAAACTCTATCTCTTCGGCAGATATGAGTACTACAACTCGTACATCCCCGAGGAGACACAGACTAGGTATGAATACACCGGGCGCCACGTTGCCACAGCAGGCATCAACTACCGTCCCCTTCCGCAGATCGTAGTGAAGGCAGAAGGCAGCTACCGCAAGCTGAAAGAGCCCTTCAACGATGAGCCCAGCGTGAACATAGGAGTTGCATATGAAGGGTTCTTCCGTTGAAGCACTCTCAGCGCAGGCATACCTACAAATAGCGATACGCAACGAGAATTCATATAATTAATTAACTAACTAAATAGTAGAGAACAAGATGAAAAAGATTTTCAGAACGGTTGTTGCATGCGCCTTCGTGGTCCTTGGTCTGACGGCCTGCAACGAAGACAACGGAGAAGAGGCACGTAAGCTCATAGAAGAGCAGAACACAGCTATCGAGGCACTCACACGGGTGTATCTCGACAATGTAGTCTATCCCACCTACAGCGACCTCGCTACGGCTGCCACCACCCTCTACGAGCAGATAGATGCCTTCAACAGTAAACTGAAGAACGGCACGGAAGTTACCGACAAGGAAGTGGCTGAAATCTGCGACACCTACAAGGAGGCACGCAAGTACTGGGAGCTGTCGGAAGCGTTCCTCTACGGTGCAGCATCAGACTTCAACATCGATCCCCACATCGACACCTGGCCCCTTGCCATTGAAACGCTGCGCGAGATACTCGTCAACGAGGCACAGATGATACGTCTTGACGATGCCGATGCCTCAAAGGCCATCGAGTATGCCCGCACAACCCTCTCGGAGGACGGGCAGCTGGGATTCCACGGTCTGGAGTTCATCTTCTTCCGCGACGGAAAACCCCGCTCGAGTACTTACTTTAACGGCAACGGCACCGAGAAGTACCAGCACTATTTTGATGGCTATGACGTAAATGCACGCACCGAAGTCGTGTATGCCAAAGCCGTTGCCGGTGACTTGAGAGACAAATGCTACCAGCTTGAGGTGGCATGGGAAGGTTCAAAGGCCCCCGCTGCACATAGGACACGCGTAGAAGCCTGTAAGGAGAGTTTCGGCGACGACTACGGTGTGACAACGAAGACTGGCCTGAGCTACGGAGACGACCTACTGGCAGCATCGACGCAGCAGAGCTCGCTGGCGTCCTCATCGTGGAAGAAGGTGATGGAGACCATCTTTGTGGACGGATGCTCAAACATCTGCGGAGAGGTCGCCGATCAGAAGATGGGACAGGCCTATCGCGCCAGCACCAGCTCGACACCTACCTATCACGAGGGAGAGGACGGAGAGATGGAAGCCGACGACCCCAACTACATTGAGTCACCCTATAGTTATAATTCGTTCCAGGATTTCTACGACAACATCATGAGCATCCAGAATAGCCTCTACGGAAACATTGAGGCAGCTACGGGTGGCTATGCAGCAAACTCCGTGATGGCCTACCTGACGAAGTACGACAAAGAGGTTGCCACTAATCTGCAAGGTAAACTCACTGCAGCCCTCAACGCACTGAGAGCCTGTCTCGATAGCGGCATACCCTTCGTGAAAAATCCCGGTGCCACATATGTGGGTAAAGCCATAGACGCAGTAGGAGAACTCGACTCGGCACTGAACGAGACATCCAACTGGGTACTCAGAAATTGATTGATTATGGAAAAGAAAAACAGAATCGTCCTCTTTTGGACACTCACTATTCTTGGTTTCCTTGCTCATTCCCTTGCCGATGCGCTTCCTGCTTTCTGGGGAGATAATATTGTTGCGCAGGAGGGGCCTGCTCCGGTAGGCATGATGGCCTTTATGGTTTGCCTGACCTATCTCATACCTGTCGTTGGAATTCTTCTTTTGGTATATGGAGGTAAAACGGCAAGAATCATCAACGCTGTCCTGGCCTGTTTCATGGCTCTGTTTACGCTGCTCCACATGAGTGAACTGCTAGAAGCTTTCAATCCTGTTCAGCTTCTCATTATGCCAATGATGTTCGTTTTGGCGCTCCTAATGGCCATTGATTCTGTGCAAATCTGTAAGCAATAACAAGATGGGATTTCTTTCCAAGATATTTAACAACACCCGCAAGCCAGAAGGTTTCTGGGCGCCTCCGATAACGGGCGGTTCATCTCTTCATGGGAGGCCAAATGGATGGCACTCGGTGGCTCGGCTATCTTGGTTGGAAAGAAATGACAATGAATAAATAGAATAAATACATATGATTAAGAAAGAGAATGTTTTTAAAATTATTCTGATGGCCGTTGCTTATCTTGCCACATTTATTCTCGGCGCTTCAAGTGGAATAATTCATCCAGCATTTTATGCTTATGTAGGGGCCATCCTACCGCTGCTGACTGCGTTCATTTATCTCTATACCTGTACTATCATCCGTTACTTCGGTGCGGCGTCGGTGCTGAACGGATTCGTCCTCATCCTTTTCCTGCTTGCCAAGGAGGCAGATGTACCGCTTATTATCGGATTTGTCATTCTGACGGCCATCGCTGAGATTATCCGTTACTTCTGCAAGTACGATACTATTAAGGGAGTCCGATGGAGTTTCGTTCCGTTCGCTTTTTCCTTTTTTGCCTACACTGCCCATTGGTGGTTTGATACAGAAGGATCTTTGGCTGCGGCAGTGGAGGAAATGCCCGCTGGATATGACCAGTTGATGATTCCCGTCATCAACAATATCCCTGTACTGATTGTTGTTGTTGCTTTGACCATCCCTGTAGCTGTTTTTGCAATGCGTCTCGCTGAGCGTGCTTTGAGAAAATCGAGAGATACGTTGAGATAATCACAGTTAAATATTCATAAAAAAACGGATGTCAGAGTGTTTTTTTCGCTTAATTTTTTAACAAAAAACCTTTTTTAAATATAAAAAAATGAACAGAAAAAATCAAATAGCAGCAGGGCTGTTCGTCTTGATGTCTTTAGTAGCCTGCCAGGACAATGAACCCTATCTCCCCAGTACCAACGGGGGAACAGACTACAATTTCGTGGGACAGGATGTACAAGGCTTTGACGCCTCGGAGTGGTATCCCGGAGGCGCTTTGGGCACTACCGATAACACGGGCAGCACCAGCTACGAGGACGAGACGCCTGCCATAGAGCATGCCAATCTCATCAATGCCTTCAAGAAAGGAGAGATGCTGTTTGAACACAACTTCACACCCAACTCCATCACCAAGGACTTCAGCGGACTAGGACCCGCCTACGTACGCCAGTCGTGCATTGCCTGCCATCCCGGCTACGGGCACGGCAGACGCGTGACATCGTACAAGACCGACCTCATGGGCAACGGATACTTGCTCGTCATCTACCATCCCGTTGACGGCATGAACAGCGACGACGGGCCCTACATCGCTGAGGTGACAGGCATGCCCCAAACGGGCGCCGTGAAACCTTTCCTTCCGCCCGTTGACGAGCGGGGCATCGACCTCAAATGGCTTACCCTCACAGGCACCATGCCTTCGGGCCTCTCGGCAACCGAGTTTCCCGACGGAGAGAAGTATGAACTCATCTATCCCGAGATAAGCATAGCTTCCAGCGCCTTCAATACCAATCCCGTGCCCACTAACTATGCCGTGCGCCTTGAATCTACTATTGGATTATATGGCACGGGCTTACTTGATGCTATCCCGCAGGACAGTCTGAAGGCAGAGTACATGCGTCAGGCAGCCAGCGCTAAGGCACGCGGAGAGGTTGTGAGCGACGTGTTGAACCCCAACTTCTGGGATGCCAACGCCAACGACTGGGCTCCTACGGCGTGGTACACTCTTGCCGACGGAACCAAGCGCATTAAACGCTTCACATATGCTATGACTCGTGCCTCGCTGCAGGACGGTGCGGGAGCCAATGCCATTTGGAACATCCCCAACGTGAGCCGTAGCGACAGACATTTCCTCTATACCACTACAGCATGGGCAACGGCCATGAGCGAGAATCCCAGCGTGATAGCTGCCATCAAGGCAGACCCCACGTCGCCCTACTACAATGACGGTACCGACGAGGGTATCGCTGCTGCCGTGAAGACGTTGCTCGATCCGAAGACCGACCAGTTCAACAACTCTTATCATAACTTTGAGCCAGAGATGACAGACAACAATTTCTGGCAGTATATGGTTTGGCACCGAGGGCTGGCTGTCCCCCGCGCACGCGACCTGAACGATGCCACCGTGCAGCGAGGCAAGAAAGTGTTCAACGAGATAGGCTGTGCCACTTGCCATCGTGCCAAATGGACCACAGGCAAGGACGACTACTGGGCACCCGCGATGATATCGACAAACAACTTGCCGCTGCCCCAGTATCCTGAGCAGACCATCTACCCCTACACCGACATGCTGCAGCACCGACTGTACATGAAAAACGGTATTCACGGTTCATGGTGCCGTACCACACCTCTATGGGGACGCGGACTATCTTACCTGAATACAGGAGCTGAGGATCGCATACACGACTGCCGTGCACGCAATGAGATAGAAGCTATCATGTGGCACGCCTACAGCGACAAGAGCGATGCCCTATGGTCGGCAACTCAATTCTATAATTTATCGAAAAAAGATCGAGATGCTTTGGTGAAATTTTTGAGATCTATATAAAAACACTTATCTTTGGCGCCGCGGGAGAATGTCATTAATCCCCGTTGTTTTACAAAATGAAAGGAAGAGTTTTTTCTATAGTTGCCGTTGCGTACATTTGCCTGCTCGTATGCATGGCTGGAGCTACATTTGTCGAGAAGGCCAATGGCAGCTCTTTCACCTCCGAGCACATCTATGGTGCGTGGTGGTTCACAGTTCTGTGGGCTGTGCTGGCAGCAGCCGGTATATGGCTCGCGGTGCTGCGTCGCATGCGTCGCCCTTCGGTGGTGGCGCTTCATGCCTCGTTTGTCATCATCCTGTTGGGTGCCTTCCTCACACATGTGACGGCCCAACGCGGCAGAATACACCTACGACTCGGGGAGACGACGGACTCTTATCTGGTGCCTGATAAGTATGGGCATTACGCTATCCATCCGCTCGGTTTCAAGTTGACCTTAGACGACTTTGACATCGTGTATCACGACGGTACTCAGGCTGCTGCCGACTATGTGTCGAAGGTGACAATAACCGATGCTAAAGCATCCCGTCAGGAGGTCATCTCGATGAATCATATTGTCTCATGCCATTCGCGCCGGCTCTATCAGGCAAGCTATGACGAAGATGGGGGAGGCTCGACGTTTATCATGAACTCAGACCCTTGGGGCATAGGGGTGACCTATACGGGCTACGCCCTGCTGTTCATCTCGCTGCTGTGGATGCTGATAGACCCCAAGGGAGCCTGGCGTAAGCTGCTCAGTCATCCGGCAATAAAGAGGGGTGCGCTCATGCTGTGTCTGCTGCTGGGGATGGCACCTGGCTTACAGGGCGAAGGCTGGCAGCAGGCGAGGGCTGCCGACATGTCGTATACCCTCCCTGATTCGTGTGCCGACAGGATGGGGCAGCTATACGTGGTGTACAACAACCGTGTCTGCCCCCTTGAAACATTTGCCATCGACTTCACAAAGAAGCTCTACGGCAAGGAGCACTACGGCGACTATTCCGCTATGCAAGTGCTGAGCGGGTTCCTCTTCTGGAGCGACAAGTGGATGACGGAGCCTGTGATGAAGATGAAAAACGGGGCTTTGCGCTCGATGTTGCATCTCGACAAGTATGTGAGCGTGCGCACATTCCTCAATCCTCAGAGCGGGGAGTATGTGCTGAAGCGCCCCGTGGAGGAGTACTGGCGCGGCAATCAGGACAAGCTGCACAAGCAGGCTGCAATGGTTGACGACAAGATAGCCCTTATCATGGAGGTGTGTCAGAAGGAGCCCTTGAAGATATTCCCCTTCACGCAGCATGCTACCACAGCGTGGTATTCTCCTATCGACGCCCTTCCTTCTGAGATGGAAGGCGAGCAGCAGGAGTATGTGAAGCAGATCCTGCAGCTGGTGCAGGACTATGCCCATGATGGCGACTACGAGCATGTGAGCGAGACGCTCGCTTTGCTCGGCAAATACCAGCAGCGCTATGCCGGCATGTCGCTGCCCAGCAACGCACGCACACGTGCCGAGAGGCTCTACAACCATATTCCCTTTGTGAAGGTGCTGTTCATGCTCTGCCTGACGATGGGATTTGTGGTGCTTTTCATAGAGATTCACCGATTGACGAGAAGGCGCGAGGAAGACACCGCTCGTCGCAGCGCGAAGGGATTGCGCTGGGTGTTGGTGGGTACGATGTTGCTTGCTTTTGCAGCACTCACGATGTGTCTGGCGCTGCGTTGGATTGTGAAGGGTACGGTTCCTATGTCGAACGGCTACGAAACGATGCTGCTTATGGCTTGGTTCGTGCTGCTCTTCTCGCTCATTGCCAGCAGGCGCTTCGGCATAGCGCTGATGTTCGGCTTCCTGCTCTCGGGTTTCTTCCTGCTGGTAGCACACATCTCCAACATGGATCCCCACATCAGCCATGTGATGCCCGTGTTGCGCTCCCCGCTTCTCAGCATCCACGTGTCGATGATGATGATGTCGTATGCCCTGCTGTCGATGACGTTCATCTGCGGACTAACGGCAGTTGTGGTGCAGATGATACACACCCTCAGAGGGCAACGCTCCCTTGTTGAGGAGCCCATAGAGGCCCTTGCCGTGCTGTCACGCATCTTCCTCTACCCTGCAATGACAACCCTCGGGCTCGGTATCTTCATTGGTGCCATCTGGGCCAACGTGTCTTGGGGCACCTATTGGAGCTGGGACCCGAAGGAAACGTGGGCTCTCATTACCTTTATGCTTTACGCTGTGGCGTTGCATCCAGGCATCTTGCCTTCAATGCGCAAGCCGATGACCTATCATGTGTTTATGATACTGGCGTTTATGAGCATATTGATGACATATTTCGGTGTGAACTACATTCTGGGCGGCATGCACAGTTATGCATAGCCTGATGTGACAGCAGACTAATGAAAAAAATGAAGAGACGGAGCGTGTTTTTCTCCGTCTTTTCTTTTTAGATAGCCTGGGCAGATGTATATTTGCAGCCGATAAGCAAAAACAGACTCTCTATGAAAAAGATTTCGACTTGGGCGCTTGTGTTGACAGCGGCAGCTTTTCTGCTGACAAGTTGTGCCGACAAAGCGTCTGACCAACAGAAGAAACCCGTTTCCGTGACTCAAGACGAGGTGACAGCAAACAAGGCTGCCGGCGAGGCTTTTATGGCGCAGATTGCCACACAGGAAGGCGTAGGGCGCACGGCCAGCGGACTCTGCTACCGCGTGGTGGAAAACGGCAGCGGTGAAGTTCCCACAGCCCACGATAAGGTGATAGTGCACTATCGGGGAACACTCATCGACGGCACCGTGTTCGACAGCAGCTACGACAGGGGGACGCCTGCCGTGTTCGGAGTGAGCGACGTGATTCCCGGATGGACGGAAGCACTCTGCATGATGCCTGTCGACTCGAAGTGGATTCTCTACATTCCCCAGCAACTGGCATACGGAAGCCAGCGCGTGGGGAAAGACATCCTGCCTTATTCGGCTATGATTTTCGAAGTAGAACTGTTAGGCATTGTGAAAGATTGACAGATCTGCGTTAAGAAAAATTTATTTTGCAACTGAGGAACGTTTCGAGTCGTCAAAAAGCAGTACCTTTGCATAAAACAAGATGAAACAGATGAGAACAGCAAATCGTCATCGGATTCTTTTGCCCTTAGCGCTGATGCTGTGCCTGGGAGGGTTCGTTCGTGCGCAAGAGCCGCAGGAGATAGTGAAAAGCATGCAGGAACTCTTCAGCCAGAGAAAGTCCGAGGGCACCGTGATGGAAATTGTTGCCAGCATTCCTGTCGTTGGCTCCACTACGATGAAGGTTTCCACGCTGGGCGAGAAAAGCAAGACCGAAATCAAGCTGAAAGAGCGTAGTATATGCAGCTGGAGCGACAGGCAGACAGTCTGGACCTATGAGTCGAAGGCTGACGAACTGGTGATACGCGACGGAGCAGCAGGCACCGACGGGAAAACCGATTTCCTCCAGTCGTTGACTCAGACACACGACTGCCGGCTCAAAGGCTCTACGGCTGAGGCTTGGTGCATCGAGTGTGTGAGGCACAAGTCGGTGAAGGACAAGAACATCCCTGGGCAGATAACCCTCTGGATAGACAGGAAGACCTATATGCCCTTGAGCGTGAAGACATCCCTTTCGGGAGTGAAGATGACGATAGACCATATCGCCTTCGGATGCAGCGAGGAGGACGTGACGTTCGACCCGGCGCTGTTTGAAGGCGTCAAGTACCTCGACCTCCGCAAGCAGAGCGAATGATGCGCCGCGCTGTGAAACGTCTGTTGCTTGGAGCTGCTTTGTCAGCATGGGGCCTGATGTCGTCGGCAGCCATTCTCGACTCCATACCGCAGTTTGCTTGGCTCCCCGTTGACAGGATTCTGCATTGGGAGCCTACCGAGCAAGTGAAGAAAGCGTGTGCCCCCAGGCTCTGCGACAAGAATGCCATCCAGCTGACGGCAGCGACAGAGTTCGGGCTTGCGCAGCGGCTTGCCACACGCGATGGGGCAGATGCCGTAACGGCAAACCTTGTGCTCATCGAGAACAACCCACACTATCGCGTCGACACGCTCACTTATTCCATCCCTTACCTTACGCCCCACGCTGCCAAGCTCGTGGATGACATCGGGGTGGCTTTCATCCATCGTGTGCAGAAGCGAGGACTGGGCTATTACCGCCTGATTGTCACTTCGGTACTGCGCACCCTGCAGGATGTTGCCAACCTCCGCGCATCGGGAAACAGGAATGCCGTTGCCAATTCCACACATTGCTATGCTACCACGTTCGACATCTCCTACGAGCGCTTCTTCCGCGTGGGCTGGTTTGCCGATGCCGATCCCGAGGAGCTCACGCGCATACTGGTGTCGGTAGTGGAGGAGTTCAGGGAGAGAGGGGAGTGCTACGCCATTTTTGAGCGCGGAGAGTCGTGCGTGCATGTGACGGTGAGATATTAGAGGAGGGGAGAGATATGCTTTGCCGAAAAAAAATATTCCTTCTCCATACGGCGATATTTGTTCTCCAAAAAAAATTATTTGTTCTCGAAAAATATTTTTCCCTTGAGCAAAACAGACATTAAAGAAACAACTAAATCCAACCGAAGATGAAACCATACATCCACAAGGTGAAATACTACGAAACCGACCGAATGCAAGTGACGCACCACTCCAACTACATACGTTTCATGGAGGAGGCGCGCATCGACTTCATGGAGCAGGCCGATATGGGTTACGAGAAAATGGAGGCTGAGGGCGTGGTGTCGCCCGTGATGAGCGTCACGTGCGACTATCGCAAGCCTACCACCTTCCCCGACGAGATTGAGATTGAGGTGCGCGCTTTGGAACTGTCGCGCCTGAAGCTGCGGATGGCATACACTATGCGCGTGAAGGGCGAAGTGGTGTGCACGGCAACGAGCCTTCATTGCTTCCTGCGCAACGGGCGCCCCATCAGCCTCGAAGAGCAGTTCCCTGCCTTCTATCAGTTGCTGAAGGACTCGATGGAGTAAACTTCCAATGTCGATTTTTCCGGTTTTTTCTTTGTATCTACGGATAGATTGCGTACCTTTGCCGATAAGAGGAGATAGGCCTTCGTGGCACCATCCTCGCATGGGTGAAGAGATTGTGGGCGAAGAGGATGCCGCTGAGGGGGTATACTGCTCGCTGCAATTCGAGAATTTGTTGATATAAAAATAGGAGATTTTTTGAAAATGAAAAAGACCTTTTGGTTGTTGCTTGTCGTGCTGCTCGTGGCTGTTGCCTTCGACTCGTGTAAGTCGGAGAAGCGCGGCAAGACCAACGTTCCCGAAACCGTGAAGCCAGCGGAAGTGCCGGCAGAGTCGGAGTCGGAGATTATGGAAGACCTGTCGTGGCTCATCCTGCAGCCTGGGCGCTACTATCGCGTGTCGCTCGAAGGCAGGAGAGGATTTGTGATGATTGACAAGGTGGACAGAACACACTTCGTGGGACATTTCTACGAAGACGCCGAAGGCGCTTGGGCTGAGCCTTGCTCGTTTGCCGCCGAGCTGAAGAGGCGCACGGTCTCTGTCACGATAGGAGGAGAGAACGTCAATCTCCCCACTAAGGACCTCAAGCGCAGCCTGTCGTTCGAGCCCTACGAGGCGCCCGCGTTTACCGCTATCGACGATCCGCGCTATCAGCGCCCAACCTACGAGGTGAAGGTGACTCCCGATATCCTCTACGGTACAGCCGACGGGTATTGGACCAATATTTCCGGGTTTGAGGATAAGAGCTATCTGCAGGTGGTGCTGGAGGGCTTCCGCAAGAGTATCTCCAAGCGCGAACTCAATCTCTTTATGGACCTTTACGAGCCCGAGGGGGCTCCCGAGGGCAAGAAGCCTCTCATCATGTTCATTCACGGAGGTGCCTTCTACGTGGGCGATCGTCAGAACGAGGCTCTCGTTGGCTGGTGCCGATATTTCGCCTCGTTGGGATACATCTGCGCAAGCATCGACTACCGCATCGGGTTCCTGCCGTCGAAAGATGACATCGAGCGTGCCGGATATATGGCGTTGCAGGATGCTCACGCCGCTATGCGCTTCCTGGTGTCGAAGGCCGACACCTTGGGCATCGATACCGACGAACTATACGTTGCCGGCACCAGCGCGGGAAGCATCACGGCACTCAACCTTGCCTTCATGCGCAACGACAGTCGTCCTCTCTCCTCCTACGGCAAGAAGGCAGGACTCGTCAAGACCGAACGCTCTACCGACTTGGGAAACATCGAGACTTCAGGCAATACCCTGCGTAACACTTTCAGCATACGTGCCGTTGCCAACATGTGGGGCGCCGTTAACGATATCAACATCCTCAAGAACAGCGACACCGACATCGTCTCCTTCCACGGCGACGCCGACCAGCTGGTGCCCTACGATCACGGGCGCCCCTTCGAGGACATCAAGGGAAACGTGGGCGAGCGCCTCTTCAACGAGATGTTCGGCTCGGTGCAGATCGACAAGAAGGCACGCGAGCTGGGGCTTCGCAGCAAGTTCTACGGCTTCCCGGGAGAACCGCATGCTTTTCATGTCGACAAGGATCAGAAAGTCAACAAGAACTACTATTTCATCCGCGACTCCATCGCCTCGTTCTTCTATCAGGAGATGGTACCCAAGGCAGCTGCCATCAGTCCCGACAAGCGCGATCCTCAGCGCTATGTGGTTGACAATACCGACGTAGACAAAGTCCTCTGGCGTGTCGATGGAGGCTTTATCCTCGAGACAGGGCGTAGCGTGGCGCGCGTGCTGTGGCGTTCTGATGAGACTGTTCATCGCATTCAGGCTTCGGGCACCTATCGCAACGGCTTGGGCTATCAGACTTCGCTTGAGGTAAAGAAAGGAGAATAACCTATGATTCCTGCCAGCAGCATAACTTGCACTCAGATTTTCATTAACAAAGATATAAAGTAGGTATAACTAAAGTAAAAAGATGACTATGAAAAAGATTAGAGCAGCCGTCGTAGGATACGGCAACATAGGCAAGTATGCGCTGCAGGCATTGCAGGCAGCCGACGATTTTGAGATTGCCGGCATCGTGCGCCGCAAGGGTGCCGAGGGAAAACCAGCCGAGCTGGACGACTATCCCGTGGTGAAGGACATACGCGAGCTTGAAGCCGTTGATGTTGCCATTCTTGCCACGCCTACGCGTCAGGTAGAGACCTACGCTCTTGAGTGCCTTGCTGCCGGCATCAACACCGTCGACAGTTTTGATATCCACACGCAGATTGTTGACTTGCGTCGCACCCTCGATGCTGCAGCGCGCAAGGCAGGACGTGTATCTGTCATCAGCGCAGGCTGGGATCCAGGTAGCGACAGCATCGTGCGCGCCCTTATGCAGGCTATAGCCCCCAAGGGTGTCACCTATACTAACTTCGGCCCGGGACGTAGCATGGGCCACTCCGTAGCCGTGAGAGCCATCCCCGGCGTGCGCGACGCACTCTCTATGACCATTCCTTTGGGTACTGGTATCCATCGTCGCATGGTGTACGTTGAGCTGGAGCCTGGCGCCGACTTCTCTGCCGTGAAGGCTGCCATCCTTGCCGATCCCTATTTCGTCAACGACGAGACGCACGTCACGCAGGTAGAGAGCGTCGATGCGCTCAACGATGTGGGGCACGGTGTTAACCTCGTGCGCAAGGGCGTCAGCGGCACTACGCACAACCAGCTGTTCGAATTCAACATGCACATCAACAATCCCGCCCTCACGGCTCAGGTGCTTGTCTGCGTGGCTCGTGCAGCTATGCGTATGCAGCCGGGAGCCTACACGATGATTGAGATTCCCGTCATCGACATGCTTCCGGGCGACAGAGAGGATAACATCCGCCATCTGGTATAAGTTGTTCATCGGGCAAACGACAAAGAAGCGCATCCTTTGTGGGTGCGCTTCTTGCATAGAAGCGACTCTATGTGTGAGGAGTTAGAGAAGCCCTCCTGCAGAGGAGTAAGGTGGAAATTTCAGTATTTTCTTTTCGTTGTGTGTGCAGAAAAGTGACAAAATGCCTTCCCAAACATAACAGTTGGCTCTTGTTTCCGTCAATTTCGGCCTTCGGATAGGCCATTTAGCCTCCCAAAAACTGACTCGTAAAGGTCAGTTTATCGAATCATATCGTCACTTATCTCTGCACTCATGATGAGAAGAACATGGAAAAGTGGGTGAAGACACGTTTTCTGACACCCGAAATGGCCGTTATTTGATACATTCAGTCCCTTTCTGTGGTCTGGCATTGTAGGAAAAGAATTTTTGTGATGACGTATTTCGTTGGATGAAAGCTTTTTAGGTGAAAAATGAGTATTTGGTTATTTCAATTTCAATTATTTCAATTATTTTTCGAGGGGTATATGAATCTCCTCTTTTTATATATAACTATCTATATATTAATTAATTATAAGTATTTAAAAAGGGGTTTCGCATTTCTGAAGGTATCTGAAATAACTGAAATAACTGAAATTGAAATAGCTGAACATAGTTTCAGGTTTTATTTTCCTCCAAGGCCAGTCAGGGTGAGGAGTTTCTTGGCAGCCCTCGACTGAAGTCCTTTCTTTTTTAGATAGCGCAGCACTTTTGTGAAGGATATTGTTAAGGTTAAGGTCATCGTCAACATCTCCCAATTTTCAATTTTCAATTCACAATTTGTAAACTTCGATTTTCTTCCTATCTTTGTAGCCAGAATAAAAGAAAACACTTGCTTTTCCTTTGACCATGAACACCCTCAAGCCCTCTGTCTGTCTTTTGAAGTCTATAGCCTATTGCCTGCTGTCTGCCGCCTTTTTGTTCTCTTGCTCACAGCCTTCCCCCGTTCGTGAGCAGCTCTCGAGGGCCGAGCAGGTGATGGAGACGGACTCTCGCGCTGCCGCTCTGGTGCTCGACAGCATCGACTCCTCCGCTCTTCGCGGGGAGGACGCTGCCCTCTACGCCATCCTTCGCACTCAGACGGACTACAAGCGCGACATTCCGCTTACCTCCGACTCCCTTGCACGCATAGCTACCGACTACTACGGAACGTCCCTCCATAAAGAGTACCATGCGGCTATGGCGTGGTACACGTTGGGATGTGTCTATAAGGAGAC
>JAGCFO010000030.1 GCA_017650105.1 Bacteroidaceae bacterium
AAAGATAGCATCCGTCTGAATATATTGCAAACGAAAATGCGTTGTAAAAACGTTGCTCCTCGCTCTTTCATCAGTCGGAAGGACTTTCCGAGCTTCCCTGAAGTGCTGCAGGGAAGGCTTGTGGCTGCTTTCTGAAGGCAAACTCATTACTTCTGCATAAAGCAATCTCTCTAACTTTTTCTTCGTTTTTCTTTAATTACCACAAATTACCGAGCCTTTGGGAGAAACATTATCGAGCCTTTGGGAGAAGTTCTCCCAAGAAGGAATAATGGTTCTCTCAAGAAGGAATAAAACTTTTTTCTTTGCCCAAAATGGAGGATGGAGCCGTAGTGCGTCTGCCTGTGGCTGAAAAACTTTCTGCTCCTTTGGGAGAAAGCGCATTTCGTCTGACTCGCAGGGCACGAAAAGCGAAAGCCCCAGTCAAAGGGCTGGGGACTTTCGTAAGGGAAGAAGTGCGGAGCGGTTTCCGTTCCTTGATGCTTCTTTTCATGCAAGCGGATGATCCTCGGCGAAAAGTCGGCAGCGCTCCTCGAGAAGGGGATAATGATGCTCGAGCATGCAGCTGCAGCAGGCGCGAATGCCCTGACGGGTGCTTCCCGTGGTGCTGAGCACGATGCCTGTGATGCCGTAGTAGAGCAGCTCGCGCAGGAAAGCGCCTCCCTCCATGTTGCCGTAGCCGATGGTGAAGAAGAGTCCGTCGGAAACGGGCTCGTCCTGGTCTTTGTCGTACACGACGCTGAAGCCGTAGCGCTGCATAATCTGCTTGATGCGTGCGGTGCGGCGTGCATACTCGCGCACGTCGTCGACAAAGCTGTATGTGCCGTCGGAAGCGGCGCGCATCATAGCAGCCATAGCGCATTGGGCGCTGTGGCTCACGCCCGACGAGAGCGTGTAGAGCATGTCGTAGGCGTAAACGGCGCCGAAGCGGCTGATGCCGTAGCGCGCGTGGAGGGTGGGGTAGCTGCGGGCGAAGAGATGGTCTGAGATGCAGGCGACAGCGATGCGCTGACCGGCATAGGAGAACATTTTCGAGCCCGAAAGCATGAGGATATAGTTGTCAGTATAGTGACTTACGGAAGGCTGGTAGGGAGCCTGGAAAGGACGTCCGAGGGGGCGGCGGAAATCCATCGTCATGTAGGCAAGGTCCTCTATCACCACAACGTCGTGCTTTGTGGCAAGCTCGCCTATGACCTGCAGCTCATCGTCCTTGAGGCACATCCAGGAGGGATTGTTGGGATTGCTGTAGATGAGGCAGCACACGTCGCCTGTGGAGAGAATCTCGTCGAGCTTGGCGCGCAGAGCTGTGGCTCCTCGGTAGTCGGCAACGTCGAACGACACCATATCGGCGCCGATAACGGCAGCCTGCATCTTCTGCACGGGGAATCCGGGGTCGATGTAAAGGATGGTGCGACGCTTAGGGTCGAGCTGTGTGCAGAGCATGAAGGCGGCAAACACTCCCTGCATGGAGCCCGTAGTGGGAATGCAGCCCTTGGGATTGACGTCGGTGTTGATGAAAGCCTTTACGAAGCGTGACGCCTCGGTTTTCAGCTCGGCAATGCCTTCAATGTTGGGGTATTTCGACGCTACTCCGCGCTGCAGGGCTTCAGTCTCGGCTTGCACGCCGATAGCGGAAGGGGGCAGTCCGGGGATTCCCATCTCGAAGTGGATGAACTCTTTGCCCGTTTCCTGCTCGAGGGTGTGGGCGATGGCTCCTATCTGGCGGATGGAGGCGTGGTTCAAGTCGTCAATCTCCATGTCGGCAAGCATGGAGTCAATCCTTTGCTTATCAAAGACGGTGTGCATAAGTGGGGGTTTTTTGTTGTTAAGAACCGGGATTCGCAGCTTTGATGCGGAAGAAAGGGGAATCATTATGCGCCTTTTCTCCCAGTTCCTTTCTTTTCTGTCGTTTCTAACCTTTCAACCTTTCAGCCTTACTCGCTCACGGCGTGCTCGCGCCCCAGCTGCAGGGCTTTCAGGTTCATCTCTACAACGGCTTCGCCTTTGGCAGCGAAGATGGTTCGTACAGCCTGACGGAGAATGTCGAAGTCCATTCCCAGCGCATCGGAGGCAGCTCCCAGCAAAATCATGTTAGCAGCCTTCGGCATCATGTTGGCTTTGGCAAGCGCTTCGATGTCGATGCTGATGACGCGCGGAAGGCGTTTCAGCCGGCTGCGGATTTCCTCGATGTCGGGATAGTTGGGTATGTTCACGAAAGGAGTGCTGGCTGTGATAACCCATCCGTCGGCCTTCAGCCAAGGCTGGTAGCGGAGGGCTTCCATAGGCTCCATAGCGATGATGATGTCGGCGCCGCCCAGGGGGATGAGGTCCGACTGGATGACGTCGGAGGAGATGCGCAGATTGCTTTGCACGTCGCCCCCGCGCTGGCTCATGCCGTGCACTTCGGCTTGCTTGATGTAGAGCCCTTCGCTGAGGGCTGCCTGCCCTATGATGGTTGCTATGGAGAGGATGCCTTGTCCTCCTACGCCAGCAAGGATGATATCTGTCTTCATGTGTGTCGTTTTACGTTTTTTTGTGGATAAAAACCGGTTTGTTCTCCAAATGAAATTATTTCTTCTCGAAAAAAAATTATTTCTTCTCGAAAAAAAATTATTTCTTCTCGAAAAAAAATTTTCCCTTCTTCATAATTCATGATCCCTTCTTCTCGGCAGCGGCTTTCTTCTGCTTGGCGTGTCGGGCAAGGGTCTGGATGCACTCTCGGCGCGGAATGATGACGGAGGTGCCTTTGTATTCGAGTTCCTCGCGGATGATGCGCGTGATTTCTTCCATGTTGGCAGGGAGGGGAACGACTACCTTCAGATGTTCGTCGCTGACGCCCAGCCCTCGACAGATAGCCTCGAACTTATTGGTTCCTGCCGAGTCCTGCCCGCCCGTCATACCCGTAGTGAGGTTGTCGGAGATGATGACGGTGATGGGAGCGTTCTCGTTTACTGCATCCAAAAGGCCCGTCATACCGCTGTGCGTGAAGGTGGAGTCTCCGATGATGGCAACAGCTGGGAACATACCCGCGTCAGCAGCTCCTTTCGCCATAGTGATGGAAGCCCCCATGTCGACACACGAGTGAAGAGCCTGATAGGGAGGCAGGGCACCAAGGGTGTAGCAACCTATATCGCCGAAGACTCCCTTGTTGGGATAGTCGGCAAGCACGCGGTTAAGTGCCTCGTACACACTGCGATGTCCGCATCCTTGACAAAGAGCCGGTGGGCGACCTACCACAGTGTCGCATATATCAAATGCTTGCGCAGAGGGAATACCGAGTGCTTTCTTTACGTTGTCGGGATTGAGTTCTCCTGTGCGGGGAAGCGTGCCGTCGAGTCGCCCGTGAACGGTTACTCCGTGGGGGATGATACCCACAAGCTGTTCCTCGACAAAAGGCTGCCCGTCTTCCACAACGAGAAGCTCTTTGTGCGAAGCGGCAATCTTCACCAAAGTATCCTTAGGGAGAGGATACTGCGACAGTTTATATAGGTCGAAGGGTGCTTCCTTGGGGAAACATTCCCTGACGTAGTTGTAGCCTATTCCACAGGCAATCACAGCCAGAGATTTGGCTTCAGACCGGTTCTCCTGACGATTGAATGGAGAGTCCTCGCTTAGCTGTTGCAGCTGAGGCTGCATAGCGCAAAGCTCTGAATTCTTGCGACGTGCATTGCCGGGAAGCAGCACCCATCCTTTAGGGTCGGCAGGAGAGGAGAGGGCGTTCTGCTGGCGTGGGGAGTCTGTTGTCTCAACCACAGCACGGCTGTGTGCCAGACGAGTGACGATGCGCATCAGCACGGGAAGACGCAGACGCTCCGACAAATCAAAGGCGTACGACATCATATCGTAGGCTTCCTGCTGCGTAGTAGGCTCCAGCGTAGGAATCATGGCAAACTTACCGTAGAAACGGCTGTCTTGCTCGTTCTGTGAGCTGTGCATAGAGGGGTCGTCGGCAGCAAGCACGACAAGGCCTCCGTTGACTCCCGTGATAGCGCTGTTGATGAAAGCATCGGCACATACGTTCATGCCCACATGCTTCATGCAGACCAATGCACGCTTGCCGGCAAAGGACATTCCCAAGGCTGCCTCCATAGCAGTCTTCTCATTAGTGCACCAACGGCTGTGGACTGGAGCGTGCGAATCTTGAATATACTCTGTGATTTCAGTCGACGGGGTGCCAGGATAGGCATACACGCCCGAAAGTCCTGCGTCGAGTGCTCCTTGCGCAATAGCTTGGTCTCCTAAAAATAATCTCTTCATATGTCTGTTATAAAAATCGCTGCAAAAATAGGAACTAATCCCCAAAAAAGACAATAGTTTTACCTAAACTTTTTTCAACCGAGAGGCGTATCATTTCTCCTCCCACGTACAGTAGGGGTTTCGGCTGATGTATCCGTTGTAATATCGACGGTCTCCTGTCACTTCCTTCCCCAGAAAAGCAGGCTTCTCATAGGGTTCGTCAATGGCGTTGAGCTCTATCTCTGCGAATACCAAGCCGTCATTTTCTCCATGAAACTCGTCTACCTCTACTATATGTTTTCCCGCTTGGACAAGCCAGCGTGTTTTCTCTATTCGTCCTGGCAGGCAGATGTCAAGGAGTTGCCGTGCTTCTTCCACGGGAATCTCTTTCTCCCACTCGAAGCGAGCAATGCCGCTGGCGTCGGAGGGCCCCTTTATAGTAAGGTATGCTTGCTTGTCGCGAAGTCGGATGCGCACCGTTCGTCCGTTGTGACTGCAGATGTAGGCCTGCAGTATCTCAGAACGGCTGTAAGCGAGTGCCTTGTAGCTGTCGTCCGTGACGAGGAATTTTCTTTCTATCTCCATATTGCCGAGTTGGAAAGGTGACGATTGTTTTCTTTGGGCTGTCTTATCTTTCCGTTTCCTGACTACCCATGAGCCAGGCTTTGATGAATCCGTCGATTTTACCGTCCATAACGCCTGTGACGTCGCTTGTCTGATATCCTGTGCGATGGTCCTTCACACGCCTGTCGTCGAAAACGTAGGAACGGATTTGCGAGCCCCATTCGATTTTCTTCTTGCCGGCCTCCACCTTAGCCCGCTCTTCCATACGGTGCTGAAGCTCACGGTCGTAGAGTTGTGAGCGGAGAAGACGGAGTGCATTCTCCTTATTCTTCGGTTGGTCGCGCGTCTCGGTGTTTTCGATGAGGATTTCCTCCTCTTCACCAGTATAAGGGTCTTTGTACTGATATCTCAGGCGAACACCCGACGAAACCTTATTGACGTTCTGCCCGCCGGCGCCTCCGCTCCGGAAATAATCCCAGGAGAGGCGTGCTGTTTCGATTTCAACTTCGATGGAGTCATCGACGAGAGGAGTGACGAAGACGCTTGCAAACGATGTCATTCGTTTGCCTTGAGCATTGTAGGGACTGACTCTAACGAGGCGATGCACCCCGTTTTCGCCCTTGAGATAGCCGTAGGCATAGGAACCGTCTATCTCGATGGTTACTGTCTTGATGCCTGCCTCGTCGCCGTCCTGCAGGTTTTGGATAGAGGTTTTATATCCGTTAGACTCAGCCCAGCGGAGGTACATTCGCATGAGCATCGATGCCCAGTCCTGTGCCTCTGTGCCTCCTGCTCCCGCGTTGATTTTCAACACGCAGTCCATGTTGTCGGCTTCTTCGCGGAGCATGTTTTTCAGCTCCAGTTCCTCCACAGCCTTCACAGCCTTCTCGTAAGCCGAGTCGACTTCCTCTTCGGTGACGAGCTCGTCTTTGTAGAAGTCGAAAGCCAGCTCCAGCTCGTCGGCAAAGCTTTTCACCTGTTTGTATCCGTCAATCCATCCCTGAATTCCCTTTACCTTCTTCATCTGTGCCTCTGCCTTCTTGGCGTCGTCCCAGAAGCCCGGCACCTGAGTGCGCAGCTGTTCCTCCTCTACCTGTATAAGCTTCTCGTCTATAGCAAGATAGCGGTAGAGAGCATCCACTCGCTCTTTAATATCCTTCAGTTGATCCTGTGTAATCATCGCTCTGTTGAAATTTTGGCATGCAAAGGTAGCGCTTTTCGGGGGAAAGAGCAAATTTTTTGATGTAAACATGGAGGATAGACTAACGAAACAGCCCTTTGGGAACTGTTTGCTATTACCATATTAAAAAAAAGGGGGAAAAATGATTGTTTTTGATTTTATTGCCTATCTTTGCCAAGTCAACTTATCGTTCAACTCAAAGAAGTCTTTTGTAATGAACATGTTGCCATGAAAAATGCTGAAATTAACGAATGTTTTTCTTTATTATTAACCATCTAAAAAACAATTAGTCACATGAAGAAAAGACTGCTTCTTCTATTGATGCCGCTGATGTTGGTGTCAATGGGACTGTCGGCTCAGAACGTTTCTGTAAAGGGAACCGTTGTGGATGCCACAGGTGAACCTGTAATTGGAGCCAGCGTCAGAGTGGTGCAGAATCCCACTATCGGCGTCATAACCGATTACGACGGTAATTTTGCCATTGAAGCTCCTGCTAACGCTAAGCAATTGGAGATTAGCTATGTGGGAATGGCTACTAAAAAAGTGAACATCCAAAGAGGAACACTGAAGGTGGTTCTTGAGGAAGATGCTGCCAACCTCGACGAGGTAGTTGTGGTGGGTTATGGTGTGCAGAAGAAAAGTGACGTCACGGGCGCATTGGCACGCGTGAACTCTGAAGAGCTGAACACCCGCCCTGTCAACAATGCCTTCGAAGCCCTGCAGGGAAAAGTGGCAGGCGTCGACATCACATCCAGCGAACGTCCTGGTACGATAGGATCAATCCTCATTCGTGGTTCGCGCTCCATCAAAGCAAGCAACGAGCCTTTGTACGTTGTGGATGGTGTTCCCCTCAGTTCTGGTGGTATTGAAACTATCAACCCTCGAGACATTGAGAGTGTTGACGTGTTGAAAGATGCTTCCTCTACGGCTATCTATGGTAGTCGTGGCGCAAACGGCGTCGTTCTTATCACCACCAAACGAGGCCAGGTTGGCAAAATGTCTCTTAACTATTCGGGTGCCGTTACATTTGAGAAACTGATAGACAAGCAGCCTTCGATGACAGCGAGCGATTATATTACCTGGCGTCGTTGGGCATACTATAACAGTGCACCAGACGTTTATACTCCTGGTGACAAGCCAACCTACGATCAAGACCAGAACTTCTTCTCTGGCGATGCTGCAGCTCTTGCCAATGTCAACAAAGGCTGGGTCGGTGGTAGCTGGAATGGTAGTTTAGTCAGCGACACACAATGGGAGAACTTTGTTACCCAAACAGGCATCACGCAGGAACATACTGTAAGTGCCAGCGGTGGTACCGACAATGTGCAGGCTATGGCTTCTGTGGGCTATCTCAATAATGAAGGAACCCAGAAGGGTCAGCAATATCAGCGCTTTACTTTTGCTAGCAACGTGGATGTGAAGGCTAAGCCTTGGTTCAAGATGGGTGCTGGTTTCAATGCCAGCTTTGGTGAGCAGAAGTACGGTTACAGCCGCACAGGACAGAGCACCAATTCTGGTCCTACCGATATCTATGGTGCTGCTAAAGCCCTTCCGCACTATACCGTTGCATACGATGAGAAAGGTGATATTATCACTAATCCTGGAGGTTCGGTAGTTAATGCGTATACTGTCATTGATGAATGGACAAAGTCGAATGATAACCGTGAAAGCTATCGCCTGTTGGGCAGCTTCTACGGACTCGTTGACTTCGGCAAAATCGTGGAGCCTCTCGAAGGATTGACCTTCAAAACAAACTTTGGCCCTGACTTCCGTTTCTATCGTAATGGTATTTTCATCGATTCAAGCTCGGCTGTAAAGATGGGAAGCAAAAACTATGCTTCTGTCAGGATGAATCGCTACTTCAGCTGGACTCTTGACAATATGCTCAACTATGATAAAGAGTTTGGCATCAGCAAGCTCGGTATCACCCTTCTCCAGAGTGCCTCCAAGTATAATTTCGAGAATATGTCGGAGAGTGCAAACATGATTCCCGAAGCCAACTATCTGTGGTATTATATGAGTTCTGTTGATATCACCGACAGCGGAACTTATGGTGCAAGCATGAGCACGGGACTTAGCGAGTGGCAGCTTGCCAGCTATATGGCACGTATCAATTACTCGCTTCTTGATCGTTATCTGTTGACTGTCAGCGGACGTTATGACGGCTCCTCTGTGTTGGCAGAAGGACACAAGTGGGATTTCTTCCCGTCTGCTGCATTTGGATGGCGCATCGATCAGGAAAGCTTCATGGAAGATGTCAAAGCTGTTGACATGTTGAAACTTCGCTTCGGCTTGGGTACAACGGGTAACTCTTCAGTCTCTCCTTATAGCACTCTTGGAAATATTCAGGGTTTCTTCGTACCATTCAACAACGGCAACGAGCAGGCCTTTGCTACCAATGAGCCTTATTATACCTCGAATATGATAGAACTTGCCAATAAGGAACTTGGATGGGAAAAGACTACTCAGTATAACCTTGGACTCGACTTCAGCTTCTTGAAGGGACGCATTAACGGTAGTATCGACGCTTACACAAGCCGCACGAACCGCTTGCTCCTTCCTATGTCAATCCCAACTCTCACAGGTTATAACAAAACAAGTGCTAATGTCGGCAAGACCGCAAATAAGGGTATTGAAATCGGTTTGAACGTCGTTCCCGTGCAGACGAAGGACTTCCAGTGGCTTAGCAATCTGAACTTTGCTTACCAGAAGAACCGCATCGTCGAGCTTGCTACGGGTAAAGAAGACGATATCTCCAACGAATGGTTTATCGGTATGCCCATCGGCGTTTGGTATACTTATGAAGTAGACGGCCTGTGGCAGGCAGAGGATGCCGAAGAGATGGCAAAATTCAACGAGAATGGAGCCAACTTTGAAGTCGGTAAGGTTAAGCCTGTTGACCAACTTGTTCTTAATGAGGAAACAGGTGAGTATGAGAGAGACTATATTATCGATGAAAAAGACAAGGTAATCGTCGGGCAGAAGAGTCCTACACTCACTTTCGGGTGGAACAATACCTTTACTTACAAGAGCTTTGAGTTGGCACTTGAACTCTACGGACGTGCCGGCTATATGATCAGTACAGGCGGAGAAGGCCAGCTTGGTATGTATGCTCAGCGTCAGATTGACTACTGGACCCCCAGCAATACCAATGCTGAGTACCAGAAACCTATTTACAATACTTCTGGCGGTGATTCTTACTCTGGATTGCTCGGCTTCCGCAAGGCAAGTTTCTGCAAGCTGCGCAACGTATCGCTTGGATACTATATGCCAAAGAAGGTCTGCAAGAATCTTGGCATACAGAACTTCAAGGTTTATGCTCAGGGAAAGAATCTGGGCGATGTGTTCTCGACAGTCGACTTCCTCGACCTCGATCTTGGTACCAGCTACTACAATCGTGGCTTTACTATGGGCGTACAGATAGGTTTTTAATCGCATAGATAGAAAGAACATACGCACATGTATAATTATAATATGAAAAGAACAATGAAAAAGATATTCAGTCTCATCTTAGCGGTAGCTATGCCTATCGCAGCTTTGGTAAGCTTGTCTTCCTGCAGCGATGAATTTCTCGAGGAGAACTGCCGTACCGCGCAGACCACCCAATGGTTTACGACGGAAGAAGGTATCCAGGACTTGTCCGACGCCCTATACGGAAACATACGCTGGCACTTTGGATACGAGTGGGCTTATGGCATCACTCTTTACGGATGTGATGAGTTTACATCTGCTGCTGACCTTACCTCAGAGCCTTGGAACAACTATGACAGTCGTCTCCAATCTTCGAACTGTACTACGAAAAATGGTGCAGCCAACAATAACTGCCCTCCTATGGATGGCTTATGGAATCAAATGTACTTTGGTATCAATACTGCCAACACCATTATTGAAAGTGCCGAGAAGGTTACCAATGAGGAGATCCGCAAGCGCTGTCTCGGAGAAGCTTATTTCCTCCGTGGGTATAATTTCTATCGTCTGTTTGCCCAGTATGGTGCTGCTGTTTTGCAGACGAGCGTAGCAGGAGGTGTTGTCCGTTCGTTTGAGCGTGCTACCGAAGAAGCAATGCTTAATCAGGTTATTTCAGATTTCGAGCAGGCTTACGAAATGCTTCCTATTTCTTCTCCTCGTGGAGCCGGAGAGGGATGGGATAAGTATACCGCAGCCCACTTCTTGGCAAAGGCGCTGCTTTATCGTCAGAGCGAGCGTGCAGCTGATTTCAATGCAGCATACGATAAGGCAACTGACTTGAACAGAGCTATCGGCCTTTGTGATGAAGTGATTAAGGCTCATCCTCTTACTTCTGACTACGTGGATCTATACGCTCGCTGGACAGGTACGGATTGTGCCGCAGAAAGCAATCCTGAAATATTGATGGCTTGCCCTCATAGCGACAGCAATTCGGGACGTTATGGAAACCGTACATACAACTACTTCAACCCCCAGTTCTCCAACTTCTCGGGTGGTTATGTACAGCGTGGGCAGTACATTGGAGGAATGGATTTCCAGCGCTGCCGTCCTAACGAGTACACGTATGCTGTATTTGACAATGTAAACGACTCCCGTATGTGGAAGACATTCAAGACTATTTACGGATACAACAACTATCAGACTCCCGAGACAATGCAGGGCGTCGGCTGCCCTGAGGGCGCAGAACCTGTTCTTGGAGATCCCGGTATCATGTTTATTCTGAATAAGAAGGATGATGCTCGCTTTATCACAGGACAAGACGGTGATACTCAGTACGGTTCTCTGGGACGCGGTGCTGTTTCTCACACGTTCGTGAATCCGGAGAATGGCAAGTGGGTGCCTAACGTAGCTTCTGTTTACGCAAATGGAAAGTACGATATGTACAATCATGGCGTCAGCGGCAACACGGCTACTTGCAACTTCTTCTGCGGCATCAACAAGACCGACGACGGAAGCCGTACGGGTGAGAAGGGCGATGCACATCGCAATGTCACAATGGCTCGTACGGGTGAAACATACCTTATCAAGGCAGAGTGCCAAGGACGTTTGGGTAACTACGGAGAAGCCCTCAATACTATCAACGCCCTTCGCGAGCGTGCAGCTTTCAAGTCGGGAGAAGATCGTGAGGCTTACTGCGACGGATCGATGGCTTTCGCTGTTGCTGCTGGAGGTGATGCTGACAATTCCACAGCTACGGCTTCTCTTGGCAAGTGCAAGGATGCCGCAGGCGAAAAGCTTTCAAACATGGATGCATTCAAGGTTTCCTATATCCCGAAAAACACTTATTACCTCTCTACCGGCATCGAGAAAACTACTGCCAGCACAGAAGCAGCTATGAGGGTGACTTCGTTGAGCAACCTTCCTGCTGAGGATAAGTGGGTGATGGAGAAGCTGGGCGTAACTCCAGGTGACAATCTCGACTGCTTCCTCAACTTCATCATGAACGAGCGCACGAGAGAGCTTCTTGGCGAATGGAACCGTTGGGAAGAGCTGGCTCGTACCAAGCTGTTGGTAAAGAGAGCTAAAGCCTTCAACCCCGAAGCTGCTGCTAATGTTTCTGATCGTCACATCTATCGTCCTGTTCCCCAGACGTTTATCGACGCTCTCCTGAATGAGGACGGAACAAACCTCACCGATGCTCAGAAAGCTGCTTGGCAGAACAAGGGCTGGTAATCGGTTTAGACTATGAAGAGGAATCGGATTTATCATCTCTGTCTGACCTTTGCTGTTGTGCTGGCTCTTTCGTCGTGCGCAAACAGCAGTGGGAAAGGGTATTACGAGTTGGTAGGCGGGAACCCCGATATCGACTACCTGGAGTTTCTCGATGACAGCACTTGCCTGTTTATCGCCCCAGGACCCGTTGAGATGACTTGCCCTTATGTGGAGAAAGACGGTGTCATCACAGTCAATGTGATAGGCTTCGTCAAAGGAAGGCTCGTCCGAAAGGATAAAAACACCTTGCAAGGAGAGGCTCCATTCTTCGAAGGGACGTGGAAAAAGACTCGCCCACATCGTGTGGCAGAACTTGTAAACGACGATTCCGACTGACGATTCATAGTCGAAAAAGACTTTCCGGCAGTGCTCCAGCGATGGGGCACTGCTTTTTGTACCAAGAGATTAGGTGTGTTTTTATGGATGAGAAAAGAGTTTGTCCCCTTGGGAAAAGAAGAAAGGCGGAAGCACCTTCAGATGTTGCCCTATAAGAGACAAAGAATCGACTCACGCGCGCGTACCTTATTAATTAATTATGCGCGTGAGAATTCCTGAACACCATCGGACAATCTCGTCTGAATAACAAACAATCTCGCCTGACGAAAGCGACTTCTCACTCAAAAGGCTTTCGGATGAGGCTCTTCGGAGGGGAGGGAAAGATGCATTGCCCATCGGAAATTATGAAGAAGGAAGCGCGCGATATGAAGAAGGGAAAAAATTTTTTTTGTTCTCCAAAAAAAATTATGAAGAAAGAATAATTCATGTTTGTTTCTCTTGATAAAAAGCCCTATATTTGCCACAGAAAACAACCTAAAAAACATACCGATATGGATAACAATCAGAAACCCGAAAACCAGTTCCAGATTGAACTGAAACCCGAAGTAGCCGAAGGCGTCTATGCCAACCTGGCTGTCATCTCCCATTCATCCAGCGAGTTTGTGCTCGATTTCATCCGCGTGCTTCCCGGCGTTCCGAAAGGGCAGGTCAAGTCGCGCGTCATCCTCACTCCCGAGCATGCCAAGCGACTGATGCTTGCTCTGCAGGATAACATCGGTAAATACGAGAACACATTCGGCACCATCCAGCTGCCCGAAAAGAAGGGGATGTACATGCCCCGTATATCGGACTTCAAGGGCGAAGCATAGCAAAACCGACCCCTTGTTCAAAGGTTGAGAAGACGAAAACCGAGCGTTTCGTCTTCTTCTTTTTTATGGTCATTTCTCCCGAAAAAAAGTGAGGGAAAAGCCGAAAACGTGCAGATTTAAGTTTTTTTAAGCATATTTTTCAAAAAAGACGAGACTTTTTTTGTCGAATCAAGAATTCTTCGTAAATTTGCACCCCAAAATGTAGAAACCGCACTTTTGGAAGAGTTTGTAAAGTGAAAGACAGGCTCATAGGAGATGAGGAGAAGAAGTGAGGCGCGGTTTCCGACTGGATAAAGAAAAAATATTATAACTAAATAACTAAAAAATAAAACAAAATGCCTACAATTCAGCAATTAGTAAGGAAAGGCCGTACGGTGCTGGTAGACAAGAGCAAGAGCCCTGCTTTGGATTCATGTCCACAGCGTCGTGGCGTCTGCGTTCGCGTGTACACTACCACCCCCAAGAAGCCTAATTCGGCAATGAGAAAAGTTGCCCGTGTACGTTTGACAAACCAGAAGGAAGTCAACTCCTACATCCCCGGAGAGGGCCACAACCTTCAGGAGCACTCAATCGTACTCGTCCGCGGAGGCCGTGTAAAGGACCTTCCCGGTGTACGTTACCACATCGTTCGCGGTACGCTTGATACCGCAGGAGTCGCTAACCGCACGCAGCGCCGTTCAAAGTATGGTGCAAAGCGTCCGAAAGCTGCTAAGAAGAAATAAAGAAAAAACGTCGACCGGTCGTTGAAGAGGTGCAAAGCATCGGTGTCGTGAGGCATTCACAGTAAACGCCAGTCGTAAAACAATAGTATTAACCGTTTTTGGTTTGTTGAGCTAACAGGTTGAGTAAATGTCTCGGTGGAGACGTTGAAGGACAACAGCCTCAAACAAAAGACAAAACAGAGTTTTTCGAAATGAGAAAAGCAAAACCCAAAAAACGTGTGATCCTGCCGGATCCGAAGTTTAACGATACGAAAGTATCGAAGTTCGTGAACCATCTGATGTACGATGGTAAGAAGAACACATCCTATGAGATCTTCTATGATGCTCTGGAGCTTGTCGGTAAGAAGATGTCCGACAACGAGATGTCAGCCCTTGAGATTTGGAAGAAGGCTCTTGACAATATCACTCCTCAAGTGGAGGTTAAGAGTAAGCGTATTGGTGGTGCTACCTTCCAGGTGCCTACTGAGATTCGCCCCGACCGTAAGGAGAGCGTGTCCATGAAGAATATGATTGCTTATGCACGCAAGCGTGGCGGCAAGACTATGGCCGACAAGCTGGCAGCTGAAATCATGGATGCCTTCAACAATCAGGGAGGCGCATTCAAGCGCAAGGAAGACATGCACCGCATGGCTGAGGCCAACCGTGCATTCGCTCACTTCAGATTCTAATCAGAAAAAGATCCCTAACAATCACCAGCAAGTCGATCGGATCAAATGGCGAAACAGGACCTACACTTGACGAGGAATATTGGTATCATGGCTCACATCGACGCCGGAAAGACCACTACTTCGGAGCGCATCCTCTACTATACGGGGCTTACCCACAAGATAGGAGAGGTGCACGACGGAGCAGCTACTATGGACTGGATGGAACAGGAGCAGGAGCGTGGTATCACTATCACTTCGGCAGCAACGACCACCCACTGGGAATGGAATGGCAATCACTATAAGATTAACTTGATTGACACTCCGGGACACGTGGACTTCACAGCTGAGGTGGAGCGTTCGTTGCGCGTGCTCGACGGCGCTATAGCTACCTATTGCGCTGTGGGCGGTGTAGAGCCTCAGTCGGAAACGGTGTGGCGTCAGGCTGACAAGTACAGCGTCCCCCGTATCGGCTACGTCAACAAGATGGACCGCAGCGGAGCAGATTTCTATGGCGTGATGAACCAGATGAGAGGAATCCTGCATGCAAACCCCTGTGCCGTTGTCATCCCGATCGGATCGGAAGTCTCCTTCAAAGGTGTTGTCGACCTCATCCGCATGAAAGCCATCTATTGGCACGATGAAACGTTGGGCGCCGACTACTCCGTAGAAGAGATTCCCGAGGAGATGATTGCCGAAGCCAAAGAGTGGAGGGAAAAATTGATGGACAATGTCGTTGAGTTTGACGATGAAGTTGCAATGAAATACTTGGAAGACTCATCCACCATCACGGAAGAAGATCTCATCAAGTGCATCCGCATCGGAACGCTCAATATGTCCATCACCCCCATGCTCTGCGGTTCCTCCTTCAAGAACAAAGGCGTTCAGACCTTGCTGGATTATGTTTGCGCATTCTTGCCTTCTCCTTTGGATACGGGCCACATCAGCGGCATCAATCCAAACACGGGAAAAGAAGAGGATCGTATGCCCGACGAGGGAGACAAGACAGCTGCTCTTGCATTCAAGATTGCTGTTGATCCTTATGTCGGCCGCCTGGTTTACTTCCGCGTATATAGCGGATGTGTGACTTCGGGTTCATACGTGTACAATCCTCGTTCGGGTAAGAAGGAGCGGGTTTCGCGCTTGTTCCAGATGTTTTCCAACAAGCAGAACCCCGTGGAAGAAATATCTGCCGGCGACATAGGTGCCGGAGTAGGTTTCAAGGATATCCGTACGGGTGATACGCTGTGCGACGAGAGCGCTCCTATCGTGCTTGAGTCGATGGACTTCCCCGAGCCGGTAATCGGCATTGCCGTTGAGCCTAAGTCACAGAAAGACGTGGACAAGCTTTCGAACGGACTTGCCAAGCTGGCAGAAGAAGATCCGACCTTTACGGTTCAGACAGACGAGCAGACAGGGCAGACAGTTATCTCAGGAATGGGAGAACTTCATCTTGACATCATCATCGATCGTCTGCGCAGAGAGTTCGGCGTTGAGTGCAACCAAGGAAAGCCTCAGGTGGCTTACAAGGAAGCAATCACCCAGGAAGTGGAGATTCGTGAAGTCTACAAGAAGCAAACAGGAGGCCGAGGCAAATTTGCTGATATTATTGTCAAGGTTGGTCCTGTGGATGCTGACTGGACACAGGGAGGGTTGCAGTTCGTAAATGAAGTCAAAGGAGGAAACATCCCCAATGAGTTTATTCCTTCTGTCCAGAAAGGCTTCCAGACGGCTATGCGCAATGGAGTGCTTGGCGGATTCCCGGTAGACTCACTGAAGGTGACTCTTCTCGACGGTTCGTCGCATCCGGTTGACTCAGACCAGCTGTCGTTTGAGATTTGCGCAAGCCTTGCTTTCAGAAACGCCTGCATGAAGTGCAAGCCTGTGGTGCTGGAACCCATGATGCAGCTTGAAGTTGTTACTCCCGAGGAGAACATGGGCGATGTTATCGGTGATCTGAATAAACGTCGCGGACAAGTTGAAGGAATGGAAACGAGTCGCTCAGGCGCGCGAGTTATCAAGGCAAAGGTGCCTTTGGCAGAAATGTTCGGATATGTTACTGCGCTGCGCAGTATTACGAGTGGAAGGGCAACAAGCAGCATGACGTATGATCATCATGAGCCTTTGGCTAAACAGATAGCCCAAGCAGTGTTGTCGGAGTGTGGAGGAAGAACAGAATTGTTGTAGAAATTATTATCGGGCGAGCCGTTAGTGAATGACTCTTAGCGGATCCCCAAAGTTTAATATTAAAAGATATGAGTCAAAAAATTAGAATTAAGTTGAAATCTTACGATTACAATCTGGTTGATAAGTCAGCAGAGAAGATTGTAAAGACTGTAAAGAGTACTGGTGCAACCGTGAGCGGACCGATTCCTCTCCCCACGCACAAACGTATCTATACAGTAAACCGTTCCACCTTCGTTAACAAGAAGGCTCGCGAGCAGTTCCAGTTGTCGTCCTACAAGCGTCTGATCGACATTTATGGATCAACAGCTAAGACCGTGGATGCCCTCATGAAGTTGGAGTTACCTTCGGGTGTTGAGGTTGAAATCAAAGTGTGATCGTAAAAAGAGAGTTTTTAGTAATTATTAAATCTAACTGAAATGCCAGGATTATTAGGAAAGAAAATCGGAATGACATCCGTTTTCGGTGCCGATGGTAAGAATGTTCCATGCACCGTTATCGAAGTAGGTCCTTGTACAGTTACACAGATTAAGAATGTTGAGAAGGATGGATACGCTGCCGTTCAGGTAGGTTTCCAGGAGGCAAAGGAAAAGCACACGAGTGCTCCCTTGCTTGGTCACTTCAAGAAAGCTGGTGTAACTCCCAAGAGACACTTGGCCGAGTTCAAGAATTTTGAGAAAGAGTACAATCTGGGAGATGTTATCACCGTCGATTTGTTCAGCGATGCAGCTTATGTAAATGTTATCGGCACATCGAAGGGTCACGGATACCAGGGTGTTGTTAAAAGACACGGCTTCGGCGGTGTAGGCCAGTCTACACACGGCCAGCACAACCGTCAGCGTAAGCCAGGTTCTATTGGCGCATGTTCCTACCCCGCAAAGGTATTCAAGGGAATGCGTATGGCAGGCCAGATGGGTAACCAGCGTGTTACTGTTGCCAATCTGCAGGTTTTGAAGGTTATCCCCGAGCAGAATGTCCTTGTGATTAAAGGTTCTGTTCCCGGTTACAATGGTTCAATCGTAATTGTTGAGAAATAATGGAAGTCAGTGTATATAACATTAAAGGAGAAGACACCGGTAAGAAAGTCGTTCTGAACGACGCTGTCTTCGGCATTGAACCCAACGACCATGCTATTTGGCTTGACGTGAAACAAATCATGGCCAATAAGCGTCAGGGTACCCACAAGTCAAAGGAAAGAAGCGAGATCGCAGGCTCAACAAAGAAGTTGGGACGTCAGAAAGGCGGTGGCGGTGCTCGTCGTGGTGATATCAAGTCACCGGTATTGGTAGGTGGAGGTCGCGTGTTCGGCCCTGTTCCCCGCGATTATAGTTTCAAACTGAACAAGAAGGTGAAGCAGTTGGCTCGTCGCAGCGCTCTTTCCTACAAGGCTCAGGCTGGTTCTATCGTCGTCGTTGAGGACTTCACGTTTGATGCACCTAAGACAAAGCAGTTCATCGAACTGACAAAGAATCTTAAGGTATCTGATAAAAAATTACTTTTTGTTTTGCCAGAAGCAAATAAAAACGTATTTTTGTCGGCTCGTAACGTGCAGCGCCAAGAAATGGCTATTGCCTCTGACATCAACACATATCAAGTGTTGAATGCAGAGACTATGGTCGTGACTGAAAAGGCACTGCAGGCTATCGAGGGAGTATTAACCAATAAAGAGGAGGCTTAAGACTATGGGTATTATTGTAAAACCTCTTGTAACAGAGAAAATGACTTCTATTTCGGAGAAGTTTACAAACCGTTACGGATTTATTGTATCTCCCAAAGCTAACAAGGCAGAGATAAAGAAAGAGATAGAGGCAATGTACAATGTGACTGTTGTGGATGTAAACACACTTAACTATGCAGGTAAGAACAAGTCACGTTATACGAAGGCCGGCTTCATTAAGGGACGTACGAATGCCTTCAAAAAGGCTATTGTTACCCTTAAAGAAGGCGATGTTATTGATTTTTATAGCAATATTTAAAAATGGCAGTACGTACATTTAAGCCCACGACACCAGGGCAGAGACATAAGATTATTGGTACCTTCCAAGAGATAACCACATCGGTACCAGAGAAATCTCTCGTTTGTGGCAAGCGCTCGACGGGTGGACGCAACAATGACGGAAAGATGACAATGCGTTACATCGGCGGCGGCCATAAGAAGAAATATCGTTTCATCGATTTCAAGAGAGAAAAAGATGGTGTTCCCGCAACTGTAAAAACTATTGAGTATGATCCGAACCGTTCGGCTCGCATCGCTCTCTTGTTCTACGCAGACGGCGAGAAGAGATACATCGTTGCTCCTAACGGACTTCAGGTTGGTATGACTATCCTGTCCGGAGAGAATGCAGCACCTGAGGTTGGCAATGCCCTTCCTCTGAAGAATATCCCCGTTGGTACTGTCATTCACAACATTGAGCTTCGTCCCGGTCAGGGCGCAATTCTTGTTCGTTCGGCAGGTAATTTTGCTCAGTTAACCTCACGTGAGGGCAACTATTGCGTAATCAAGTTGCCTTCTGGTGAACTTCGCAAGATCCTTAGTGAGTGCAAAGCAACTGTAGGTAGTGTTGGTAACTCCGACCATGCTCTTGAGAGTTCAGGTAAGGCTGGACGTTCACGCTGGAAAGGTCGTCGTCCCCACAACCGTGGCGTAGTTATGAACCCAGTTGATCACCCAATGGGTGGTGGTGAAGGCCGTGCTTCAGGAGGTCATCCTCGTTCACGCAAGGGCCTCTATGCTAAGGGCTTGAAGACGAGAGCTCCTAAGAAGCATTCGTCGAAGTATATCATTGAGAGAGCTAACAAGAAGTAAAAACTTTAACTTGAGTAAATTATGAGTCGTTCATTAAAAAAAGGTCCGTATATCAACGTTTCACTCGAGAAGAAAGTTCTCGCAATGAATGAGAGCGGCAAAAAGTCTGTAGTGAAGACTTGGGCTCGCGCATCTGTTATCTCCCCCGATTTCGTGGGACATACGATTGCCGTTCATAACGGAAAGAATTTCATTCCTGTTTACGTTACAGAGAATATGGTAGGTCACAAGTTCGGTGAGTTCGCACCCACTCGTACCTTCCGTGGACATGCAGGTAACCGCAAGAAATAAGCAGGGTAATAAAGTAAACAAATAAAAGAAGAAATAATGGGAAAAAGAAAACAATTATCGGCTGAAGCTCTTAAAGAAGCCCGTAAGACCCAGTATTTTGCAAAGCTGAACAACGTTCCTTCTTCTCCTCGCAAGATGCGCCTTGTTTGCGACATGATTCGCGGGATGGAGGTTAACCGAGCACTCGGCACCCTGAAGTTTTCGACGAAAGCCGCTTCGGCAGACGTAGAGAAACTGTTGCGTTCTGCAATTGCTAACTGGGAACAGAAGAACGAACGCAAAGCCGAGGCTGGCGAATTGTTCGTTACAAAGATTTATGTTGATGGTGGTGCTACAATGAAGCGTATGCGTCCTGCACCACAAGGTAGAGGTTATCGCATTCGCAAGCGTTCAAATCATATAACCTTGTTCGTTGACACAAAAAGTACTAACGCTAAAGAAGATTAACAATGGGACAGAAAATCAATCCAATAAGCAACCGTCTGGGAATTGTTAGAGGTTGGGATTCAAGTTGGTACGGTCAGTATAGCGATCGTTTGGTAGAGGATACCAAGATTCGCGAATACCTGAACGAACGTTTGGCAAAGGCTAGCCTTTCAAAAATCGTTATCGAGCGTACCCTCAAGCTGGTGACCATTACTATTTGTACTGCTCGTCCTGGCTTGGTGATTGGTAAAGGTGGCCAAGATATTGACAAACTGAAAGAAGAGTTGAAAAAGATAACCGATAAGGATGTACAGATCAACATTTTCGAAGTGAAGAAGCCTGAGCTGGATGCAAATATTGTAGCTAACAATATCGCTCGTCAGCTGGAAGGTAAAATTGCTTACCGTCGTGCAGTGAAAATGGCTATTGCCAACACTATGCGTATGGGAGCCGAAGGTATCAAGATTCAGGTAGCTGGTCGTCTGAATGGAGCTGAAATGGCTCGCTCAGAGATGTATAAGGAAGGACGTACTCCTCTGCATACACTCCGTGCTGATATTGACTATTGTCAGGCAACTGCTATTACTAAAGTTGGTACGATAGGTATTAAGGTTTGGATTTGCCGTGGTGAAGTTTATGAGAAGAGAGACCTCGCTCCTAACTTTACTCAGACTAAGGATTCAGGTCGTCCCTCTAACAGTGGTGCACCTCGCAAGTTCAACAAGAAGAGAAATAACAACCGTTAATTCTACGTAAGATTATGTTACAACCTAAAAGAACAAAATATAGAAGAATGCAGCACCGCGCGCAAAAGAACAATGCGCAGCGTGGTAATCAGCTTGCATTCGGTTCCTTTGGCATTAAGGCAATGGACACCATTTGGATTACCGGTCAGCAGCTTGAGGCTGCGCGTGTGGCTGTGACTCGTTACATGCAGCGTCAAGGCCAGCTTTGGATCCGTGTATTTCCGGATAAGTCTTTTACAAAAAAGCCTGCCGATGTACGTATGGGTAAAGGTAAGGGAGCTGTCGAAGGATATGTAGCTCCCGTTACTCCTGGGCGTATGCTGATAGAAATTGATGGCGTTCCTTTTGATGTAGCAAAAGAGGCTCTTCGCCTTGGTGCTCAGAAACTGCCTATCAAGACCAAGTTTGTGGTACGCCGTGACTATGACTTCTCAAAGGAATAATCCGGTATTGATCGAACCTGCTAAAACATTGTATTATGAAAATTGCAGAAATAAGAGAATTATCGACCAGTGAATTGGTTGAGCGTCTTGAGACAGAACAAGCCAGTTATAAGAATATGGTTATGAACCATGCTATCTCTCCGTTGGAGAACCCTTCGCAGATCAAGAAACTGCGTAGGACGATTGCTAGGATGAAGACAGAATTGCGTGAGAGAGAGCTTAACAACAAATAAAACAAGTCCCTCATGGAAGTTAGAAATTTAAGAAAAGAAAGAACCGGTGTCGTTATCAGCGATAAAATGGATAAGACCGTTACCGTTGCTGCTAAGTATAAGGAAAGACACCCTATCTATGGTAAGTTTGTCACAAAGACAAAGAAATACCATGCACATGACGAGAAGAACGAATGCAATATCGGCGATACCGTACGCATCATGGAGACTCGTCCTCTGAGCAAAACGAAGAGATGGAGAGTAGTAGAAATCGTTGAAAAAGCCAAGTAAATTATGATCCAAGTTGAATCCAGACTCACAGTATGTGATAATAGTGGTGCTAAAGAAGCTCTTTGCATCCGTGTTCTCGGAGGAACCAAGCGTCGTTATGCTTCCGTTGGTGATATCATTGTTGTTTCTATCAAGAGTGTCATCCCTTCGAGTGATTTGAAAAAAGGTACTGTCTCAAAGGCCTTGATCGTTCGCACTAAGAAAGAGATTCGTCGTGCAGATGGATCGTACATTCGTTTCGATGATAATGCATGTGTTCTCCTGGCAAATACAGGCGAACTTCGTGCAAGTCGTATCTTTGGTCCTGTAGCTCGTGAGCTTCGCGCTGTCAACATGAAAGTCGTTTCTTTAGCTCCTGAGGTACTCTAACCTATAAAACTTTAAAGTAATGAGTAAATTACATATTAAAAAAGGTGACATGGTTTTTGTCATCGCTGGTAATAGCAAAGACCGTGAGCACTCACATCGCGTGCTGAAGGTTGATGTTGAAAAGCAGCGTGCTCTCGTTGAAGGAGTCAATATGGTCTCAAAGAGCACAAAGCCTAGCGCAAAACACCCACAGGGTGGTATTATCAAGCAGGAAGCTCCCATTCACATCTCCAACCTTATGGTTGCAGATCCCAAGACTGGCAAACCGACCCGTATCGGTCGCCGTATGGGTGAGAATGGTAAGTTAGTTCGTTATTCCAAAAAGTCAGGAGAGGAGATTAAATAATGGCAAATACTGCAAGTCTTAAGAAAGAATACGCCGAGCGCATTGCTCCGGCTTTGATGGAGAAGTTCCAGTACTCCACCCCAATGCAGGTGCCTGTACTGAAGAAAATTGTGATCAACCAGGGTCTTGGCATTGCCACTCAGGATAAGAAGATCATTGATTCCGCTATAGCTGAACTTTCTGCAATAGCAGGTCAGAAGGCTGTTGCCACAATCTCAAAAAAGGACATCGCCAACTTTAAGTTGCGTAAGAAGATGCCAGTTGGCGTTATGGTAACACTGCGTCGTGAACGTATGTATGAATTTCTGGAGCGTTTGGTACGCGTGGCCCTTCCTCGTATCCGTGACTTCAAGGGTATTGAGAGCAAGTTTGATGGTCAGGGAAATTACTCCTTGGGTATTCAGGAGCAGATTATCTTCCCAGAGATTAACATTGATAGCATTACCCGAATTCTTGGTATGAATATTACTTTTGTAACTACTGCCAAGACAGACGAAGAAGGATATGCCCTTCTCAAAGAGTTTGGTCTTCCGTTTAAGAACGCAAAAAACGATTAATCTATGGCAAAACAGTCAATGGTAGCACGCGAGGTTAAGCGTGCAAAGATGGTTGAACAGTATGCTGCTAAGCGTGCTGCTCTGAAGGAGATTGTTCGCAAGGGTGATCCTGCCGAGGCTTATGAGGCAGCTCGTAAACTTCAGTCGATTCCCAAGAATGCCAATCCCATCCGTAAACATAACCGTTGCAAGCTCACAGGACGTCCTAAAGGTTATATCCGCGAATTTGGTCTTTCTAGAATTCAGTTCCGCGAGATGGCTTCCAAAGGTCTCATTCCTGGTGTTAAGAAGGCTAGCTGGTAAAGAGAATTAGAGAGTGTTGTTAAATATTGTCGGGAGCGTCCCGATTAATTTAATTCAAAAAAAATTATGACAGATCCTATTGCTGATTATTTGACGAGGCTTAGGAATGCAATCGGTGCAAAGCACAGAGTTGTAGAAATTCCTGCCTCAAATCTCAAAAAGGAGATTACAAAAATTCTTTTTGAGAAAGGTTACATCCTCAACTATAAGTTTGTAGAGGATGGTCCCCAAGGTACTATTAAAATAGCCTTGAAGTATGATGCTGCTAATAAAAACAGCGCCATAAAGAAACTGATTAGAGTGTCTACTCCTGGATTGCGTAAGTATACTGGTTATAAGGAGATGCCAAGAGTCATCAATGGCTTAGGTATTGCAATTATCTCCACGTCGAAAGGTGTCATGACTGACAAAGAAGCTTCTGCTCAGAAAGTGGGAGGTGAAGTTCTCTGTTACGTTTATTAATATAGGAGGATAAGCTATGTCAAGAATTGGAAAATTACCGATTTCTATCCCCTCGGGCGTTAGTGTTAATATCAGCGATGATAACGTTATCACCGTTAAAGGTCCTAAGGGAGAACTGAAGCAGAAGGTAGATCCTTCTATCACCGTTAAAATGGAAGATGGACAACTTCATATTTCACGTAGTAGCGACGAGAAACAGGAGCGTGCTTTCCACGGTCTGTATCGTGCCTTGCTAAATAATATGGTAGTTGGCGTATCTGAAGGTTACAAGAAAGAGTTGGAACTCGTAGGCGTTGGTTACCGTGTTTCTAATAACGGCAATGTCATGGAGTTTGCATTAGGCTATACACATCCTATTTATGTCGTTCTTCCTCCTGAAATGTCTGTAGAGACAAAGACGGAGCGTAATAAGAATCCTCAGATCATTCTTGAATCCTGTGATAAGCAGCTTTTGGGCATGGTATGTGCAAAGATTCGTTCTTTCCGCAAGCCTGAACCTTACAAAGGTAAGGGTGTCTTGTTCAAGGGCGAGGTCGTACGCCGCAAGTCTGGCAAATCGGCTAGCGCTAAGTAATTAACTTTTAATTGAAGGAATTATGATCTCAAAAGAAGAAAGAAGAACGAAGATTAAATATAGAGTACGCAATAAGATTTCAGGTACGCCTGAGCGTCCTCGTATGACCGTTTTCAGAAGCAATAAGCAGATTTACGTTCAGATTATTGAAGATTTGAGCGGTAAGACTCTTGCTGCAGCATCATCCCTTGGCCTTGAGAAAATGCCCAAGAAGGAGCAAGCAGCAAAAGTAGGCGAAATGATTGCTCAGAAAGCACAGGAGGCTGGTATCCAGACAGTGGTCTTTGATCGTAACGGATATCTGTATCACGGGAGAGTTAAGGAAGTGGCTGACGCTGCACGTAAAGGTGGACTTAAATTTTAATTATTATGGCTGTAAATAGAGTTAAAGTAACAAACGATGTCGAATTGAAAGACAGACTTGTCGCAATTAACCGCGTTACCAAAGTAACAAAGGGAGGCCGTACATTTACTTTTGCCGCTATCGTAGTGGTAGGTGATGGGAACGGAGTCATTGGTTATGGTCTTGGTAAGGCAGGTGAAGTGACTGCAGCCATCGCTAAAGGCGTTGAAGCTGCCAAGAAGAATCTGGTACGCGTCTCGATCCTTAAAGGAACTATTCCTCACGAGGTAGAGGTTCGCTACGGTGGAGCTCATGTGCTGCTTCGCCCTGCTTCTGCAGGAACGGGAGTAGTTGCAGGCGGTGCCATGCGTGCTGTTCTTGAAAGTGTTGGTATTACTGACGTTTTGGCAAAGTCGAAGGGCTCTTCTAACCCTCATAACCTTGTCAAGGCGACAATCCTCGCTCTTGAGGAACTTCGCGATGCAAGGGCTATTGCTGAATGCAGAGGAATCAGTATGAGTCGTGTGTTTAATGGATAAGGAGATATAATATGGCAACTATTAAAGTAAAACAAATTAAGAGCAGAATCGGTGCTCCTAAAGATCAGAAGCGTACCCTTGATGCACTTGGTCTGACTAAGATTAATAAGGTAGTTGAGCATGAAGCCACTCCTTCTGTTATGGGTATGATTAACAAGGTAAAGCACTTGGTTGTCGTTGTTGAATAATAACTATTAAAAGTTCGTTTATTATGGAATTACATAATTTAAAACCTGCTGAAGGATCAACCAAAACCCGTAAGAGAGTCGGCCGTGGTGCTGGTTCTGGTTTAGGTGGAACTTCAACTCGTGGTCATAAGGGAGCAAAGCAGCGCTCTGGTTATTCAAAAAAGATTGGTTTCGAAGGTGGTCAGATGCCTTTGCAGCGCCGTGTGCCTAAGTTTGGTTTCAAGAACATCAACCGTGTAGAGTATAAAGCTATTAACCTTAATGTTATACAAGGCCTTGTTGATGCTAAGCATCTTGAGAAGGTTACCGTATCAGATTTGGTTGAAGCCGGTTTCGTTTCATCCCGCCAGTTGGTCAAGATCCTTGGTAATGGCGAATTGACAGCTAAGGTCGATGTTGAAGCTAATGCATTCTCAAAGAGTGCACAAGCTGCTATCGAAGCAAAGGGTGGAAACGCAATTAAACTCTAATTCTTATGGACAAACTCATTTCACTTGCAATAGTATTAGTTCTTATCGCCCTCTTCTATCTTTGGAAGCGTAAATTTTTCACGAACGTTTTTAAGATTGAAGATCTGAGGACAAAGCTTCTTATCACCGTAGGTTTCGTTGCTATCTACCGTTTTGGAACGACTGTTGTCCTTCCTGGCATCGATTCTTCTGCGTTGGCGAAGCTTCATGAACAGACGGGTGGTGGCCTAATGTCCTTGTTGGATATGTTTTCTGGTGGCGCTTTCTCAAATGCTTCGGTATTTGCGTTAGGTATTATGCCGTACATCTCCGCTTCTATTGTTGTGCAGCTTTTGGCTATGGTAGTTCCCTATTTCCAGAAGATGCAACGCGAAGGCGAGAGTGGACGTAGAAAGATAAACCAGATTACTCGCTATTTGACTATTATCGTGCTTATTGTCCAGGCTCCTGCATATTTGCTTAATTTGCAGTGGCAGGCTCCTGGGGCAATCAATCCCGGTATCAATCACACTGCATTTATGATAACCTCTACTATTATCCTTGCAGCTGGCAGTATGTTTATCCTTTGGTTGGGAGAACGTATTACAGACAAGGGTATTGGTAATGGAATATCATTCATCATTCTTATTGGTATTATCGCTCGCTTCCCCCAAGCATTCATTCAGGAGTTTACATCCCGTATGTCGGAGCCGGGCGCAGGTGGATTGATCATGTTCCTTGCTGAAATCATTGTTCTGTTCTTTGTGTTCATGGCTGCTATTATGTTAACACAAGGCGTTCGAAAGATTCCAGTACAATATGCAAAGCAGATTTCTGGTGGACGTCAGTTTGGTGGCGCTCGTCAATATCTTCCTCTGAAGGTTAATGCAGCAAATGTGATGCCTATCATTTTCGCACAAGCTATTATGTTCATTCCCTTGTCTTTCATTAACTATTCTAAGATAGAGAATGCAGGTAGCTTCGTTCGATTGATAGTTGATACCGATAGTTGGCTCTACAACTTGATCTTTGCTATTCTGATTATTCTGTTCACGTTGTTCTACACAGCTATAACAGTTAATCCAACGCAAATGGCAGAGGATCTGAAGCGCAACAATGGATTCATTCCAGGCATCAAGCCAGGAAAAGCAACTGCTGATTACATTGACACGGTAATGTCGCGTATTACTTGGCCAGGAGCTTTGTTCCTTGTTGTGATTGCTATTCTTCCTCCGTTTGCGCGCTTGTTTGGCATTACTCGGGAATTCGCTCAGTTCTTCGGTGGAACCTCTTTGCTCATTATGGTAGGCGTTGTTCTTGACACCTTGCAGCAGATAGAGAGCCACTTGCTCATGCGTCATTACGATGGCTTGCTCAAAACTGGCGGACGTATCAAAGGACGTTCAGGTGCAGCTTATTAAAAAGTTTGTTCATGATCATTCTTAAGACTGAAGAAGAAATCGAGCTTTTGCGACAAGCAAACCTACTCGTGGGCAGAACCTTGGCTGAGGTTGCAAAACTTATTGAGCCAGGCGTAACCACCCGTCAACTCGATACGGTAGCGGAAGAGTTTATCCGTGACCATGGGGCAATCCCTACCTTTAAGGGATTCCCCAACTTCGAGCCGGGACTCCCTGCTTTTCCTGGTAGTTTGTGCACTTCTGTCAACGGAGTAATTGTTCATGGAATCCCCAATGATGTACCCTTACGCGATGGCGATATTGTTAGTGTTGATTGTGGTACTTATTTAAATGGTTTCTGCGGAGATTCTGCCTATACCTTTTGCGTAGGTAATGTAGACGAAAAAGTTAAGCATTTATTGCAGACTACAAAAGAGGCTCTTTATTTGGGTATTGAACAAGCCGTCGTTGGCAAGCGCCTTGGTGACATTGGAAATGCCGTGCAACAACATTGCGAAAAGTTTGGCTATGGTGTTGTACGTGAGTTTACCGGACATGGTGTAGGGCGTGAAATGCATGAAGATCCTGCTGTGCCTAATTACGGGCGTAGGGGTAATGGTGTGAAGCTAAAACTAGGAATGGTAATTGCTATTGAACCGATGATTACGATGAAAAGTCGTCAGATTGTTTTTGATGATGACGATTGGGGTATCAGCACTTCAGATGGTCTGCCTGCTGCTCATTTTGAGCATACGGTTGCTATTGGTCAAAAAGAGGCGGATATTCTTTCATCGTTCGATTTCTTAGAAGAAGTGTTAAGAAACAAACAGAATTAATATGTCCAAACAATCAGCTATAGAGCAAGATGGAACTATTGTCGAGGCATTGTCTAATGCAATGTTTCGTGTAGAATTGGAAAATGGTCATGAGATCACCGCACATATCTCTGGTAAGATGCGTATGCATTATATAAAAATTCTCCCAGGAGACAAGGTGCGTGTCGAGATGTCTCCCTATGATCTGACCAAAGGAAGAATCAGTTTCAGATACAAATAAAAAAAGATATAACAATGAAAGTAAGAGCATCATTAAAGAAACGTTCCGCAGATTGCAAGATTGTACGTCGTCATGGAACCTTATATGTTATCAACAAAAAGAATCCCAAAGAAAAACAGCGTCAGGGATAATTTTTAGAAATCGTATTATAATAAAATTAGTATATGGCTATTAGAATTGTCGGAGTTGACATTCCTCAGAATAAAAGAGGAGAAATTGCATTGACCTATATATTCGGTATCGGTCGTAGCAGCGCCAACAAGATCCTTAATAAAGCTGGCGTAGATAAAGACATTAAAGTAAAGGACTGGACGGATGATATGGCAGCTAGAGTCCGTGAGGTTATTGCCTCGGATTTCAAGGTTGAAGGTGACCTGCGTACAGAAATCCAGTTGAACATCAAACGACTGATGGACATCGGTTGCTATCGTGGCGTTCGTCATCGTCTTGGCCTACCTGTTCGTGGACAGAGCACGAAAAACAATGCTCGTACACGTAAGGGTCGCAAGAAAACTGTGGCAAACAAGAAGAAAGCTACGAAGTAATTTTCATGCAAATTAAAATAAAATAAGATATGGCAAAAAAATCAGTCGTAACAAAAAAGAGAAATGTGAAGGTTGGCGCTATGGGACAACTTCATGTCCATTCGTCCTTCAATAACATTATTGTTGCACTTGCCAACGACGAAGGGCAAATTATAAGTTGGTCTTCGGCAGGCAAGATGGGCTTCCGCGGTTCCAAGAAGAACACGCCGTACGCAGCCCAAATGGCAGCAGAAGATTGTGCCAAGATAGCTTATGATCTTGGTTTGCGTAAGGTGAAGGCTTATGTAAAAGGCCCGGGCAACGGACGTGAGTCTGCTATCCGTGCTACTCATGGAGCCGGTATTGAGGTTGTCGAGATTATTGACGTAACTCCGTTGCCCCACAACGGTTGCCGTCCTCCAAAGAGAAGAAGAGTCTAACCTTAAAAGTAAAAGAAAATGGCAAGATATACAGGTCCTAAGTCAAAAATTGCTCGTAAATTTGGCGAGCCCATTTTTGGAGCAGATAAAGTTCTTTCCAAGAAAAATTATGCTCCTGGACAGCATGGTAACAACAAGCGTCACAAGACCTCTGAGTATGGCGTGATGTTGGCAGAGAAGCAGAAGGCAAAGTACACTTATGGTGTTCTTGAACGTCAGTTCCGTAATCTGTTCAACAAGGCAGAGCGCTCAACTGGAATCACTGGTGTCGTATTGCTTCAATTGCTTGAAGGTCGTCTTGACAATGTTGTTTATCGTCTTGGCATCGCTCCTACACGTGCAGCTGCTCGTCAGCTCGTTAGCCACCGTCATATTGTGGTTAATGGTAAAGTGGTAAATATTCCATCTTATGCAGTGAAGCCCGGCGATGTTGTTGGTGTACGCGAACGTTCAAAGTCCCTCGAGGTTGTTGAGAATAGTTTGGCTGGTTTCAACCATGCTAAATATTCATGGATTGAGTGGGACGAGGCACAGAAGGCTGGTAAGTTCATGAACGTTCCTGCACGTGAAGATATTCCTGAGAATATCAAGGAACAGCTGATTGTCGAATTGTACTCTAAGAATTAAAACCAAATGGCGATATTAGCATTTCAAAAACCTGACAAAGTAATCATGTTGAAGTCGGATCAGAAATTCGGCAAGTTTGAATTTCGTCCGCTTGAGCCGGGCTTTGGTATTACCATCGGTAACGCCCTACGCCGTATCCTCCTTTCTTCTTTGGAGGGCTTCGCTATCAATACCATCAAGATTGATGGCGTTGAGCACGAATTCTCTACCGTACCGGGCGTCAAGGAAGATGTCACCAATATCATTCTCAATCTGAAGCAAGTGCGTTTCAAGCAGATTGTTGAAGATATAGAAACCGAAAAGGTGGCTATTAACGTTGAGAATACTACCGAATTCCGCGCTGGTGATATAGGTAAACAGCTGAGTGGATTTGAAGTGTTAAATCCTGAATTGGTTATTTGCCACTTAGATGCTAAGGCAAAGATGCAGATCGAGATTTCAATCAATAAGGGACGTGGATATGTTCCTTCTGATGAGAATCGTGTGTTCTGCACTGAGGTTAATACAATTCCAATCGACTCTATTTACACCCCGATTCGTAATGTCAAGTATTTCATCGAGCCTTTCCGCGTTGAGCAGAAGACCGACTATGATAAGCTCGTGCTTGAGATTACAACCGATGGTTCCATACACCCGAAGGATGCCCTGAAAGAGGCTGCCAAGATTCTCATCTATCACTTCATGCTCTTCTCTGATGAGAAGATTACGCTCGAGACGAATGACTTCGATCGTAACGAAGAGTTTGATGAGGAAGTGCTCCACATGCGCCAGCTCCTGAAACAGAAGCTTGTTGATATGAACCTCTCCGTACGTGCCCTCAACTGCCTGAAGGCTGCTGACGTTGAGACTCTCGGCGACTTGGTGCAGTACAACAAGACAGACCTTTTGAAGTTCCGCAACTTTGGTAAGAAATCGCTCACGGAGCTTGATGATTTGCTCGAGAGTCTGAATCTTTCGTTTGGAACAGATATTTCTAAGTATAAACTTGATCAAGATTAAATCAAATGAGACATAACAGAAAACTCAATCACCTGAGTCGTACTGCATCCCACAGAGAAGCTATGATGGCTAATATGGCCTGCTCTCTGATCAAGCACAAAAGAATCACTACGACTCTCCCCAAGGCAAAGGCGTTGAAGAAATACGTCGAGCCCCTCATCACAAAGGCAAAGAATGATACGACAAACAGCCGTCGCGTTGTTTTCAGCTATCTTAAGGACAAAACAGCCGTTACCGAGCTCTTCAAGGAGATTAGTGTAAAGGTTGGTGATCGTCCCGGAGGTTACACCCGTATCATTAAGTTAGGAAACCGTAAGGATGACGCTGCTCCTATCGCTTTCATTGAACTCGTTGACTACGATGAGAATATGGCAAAGACAGCCAAGAAGGCTACACGCACTCGCCGTTCAAAGAAAGCTGCTCCCAAGGCTGACGCTGCTGTTGAAGCACCTGCTGCTGAGGAAACTGCTCCCGCTGAGGAGGCAAAAGCTGAGTAATTATAGCTATATACTAATTATAGGACAGGCGCACAGTGATGTGCGCTTGTCTTTTTTTCTGCCTCACGCGTCGATGCTTCTTGTTTATTGTTTGCTACATCTCTCATCGGGGAGCATAATCCAGAAAGAGGGTTAGCCCTTTTTTCACATTTGAAGTTCATAGAATGTTGCTGGTTCGTATTTGAATACAAGCTGCGAATTAATCATTATTGGGTATTGCAAACGTGAGATGTCTTTATTACTTTTGCAATCGATTTTATTCTAAGCTATGACGGTTAATTTTCAAGGAGTTATTCTCGGGCTTGCTGCCTTTTTGTGTATAGGGATTTGGCATCCAATCGTTATCAAAGCAGAGTATTATTTCGGGACGAAAATATGGTGGGCATTTCTTCTCGTGGGTGTCGCAGGCATTTGTGGCTCGCTTTTGGTTAGAAATACCTATGTATCAGTCTTTCTCGGAATTTTTGCTTTCTCTGCCCTTTGGGGTATACACGAACTTTTCCAGCAGAAGAAAAGAGTGGAGAGGGGCTGGTTTCCTCGCAATCCAAAACGGAAGAAATAAACGCAGAGTCTTTCGGTACTGAAAGGGCAGCTTTCTCTTCTAATGTAGCTGAGAAGGGCTACTCAGCTATAAATTTCCCAGGTTGAAAGCGAATAGCCTTCTATCTCAAATTCTTGAAGGGGAAAGTTCCCTGAAGTGAAGTCAGTCCTTATAGCGTTTTGCCTTAGGGAATCTCCGGTACATATTCCGGAACCGATGCGGCATCTGCCAGACGCTCTTCGGTGAATTCATAAGCCTCAGGATCGAAGCAAAGATTGTCCTGCACGGGCTGCGAATAATCAAACAGAGGAGAAAACTTCCTTTTCGGGGAATCAGTTTTCGATTTTGATTCAGCCTCTGCCGGAGAGAGCAAGTTGTCAATCTTCCAAAGCCCGTCTTCCAGAGCTACGATAAACGTGCCTCCCATAGGCCATTCGCCCTGATTCCAAGCGACGGAATAGACGTAATCGCTCTCCGGGCTCTTGATAATCAAGGGGATAGAATCGGGGCGATACTCATCCTGCGTGAAAAAAATCACATCCCAGTCGGCCTGATAGTAGCTATAAGCGGCAAAGCGCCGAGTGACGTACGCGTTTCTGTCGGCAGGCTCTTTCATCTGGTAAAGAGCCTTGAACGGGTCAACAGGCGTGTTTTGAGCAGAGCGGAGAAGGGCATCCTTCTTAGCTTCTGGCTTGCAGCTGCAGAAAGAGGCAGTCATGCACGCAAGGAGCAGAAAAAGAGCGATGTGGAGAGTTTTTTTCATGACAGTATGGTAGGTTTTTTGTTCATTTCTGTTTGGATATTGCAAAGATAGTCTTTCTTCCCGAAAATATGAAGAAGGGAAAAAAATTTTTTCTTTCTTCATAAAAAATTTTCCCTTCTTCATATTGCGCGTTTCCTTCTCCATAATCACATTCAAGAAAGAGCCGACATTGAAGAGTTTCGCTTTCTCCCGACATTTGCAACCCAGTTGCAAAGAAAGCTCCTTACCTTTGCAGCGAAAATCAATAAAAAACCGCCATTATGAAGCAAGAAAACCATCATCAGTCAGAATGTGCATGCGACAAACATGCTCATCATCAGGAACATAACCACTCGCATCATTCTTACGACTCCCATTCTTCGCACGAGCATCATCATGAAGAGGGGGGCATTCGCGAGAGCATCGTCAAGATAGTAGTCGGAGCTGTGCTTTTGGCAGCGGCTGTCGTGATTGAGAAAACGTGCAACCTGCCTACTTGGGCGCTGCTGCTGGTGTATCTTGTCCCTTACCTCATCGTGGGATTCGACACGCTGCGCGAGGCTGCCGAAGGGATTGCCAAAGGAGAAGTTTTCGACGAGAACTTCCTGATGTCTGTTGCCACTATCGGTGCTTTGGGAATTGGCTTCTTGCCCGGCGCTGAAGCACAGTTCCCTGAAGCTGTGTTCGTTATGCTCTTCTTCCAAGTAGGAGAGCTGTTTGAAAACATTGCCGAAGGGCGCAGCAGGAAGTCGATTTCGCAGCTGATGGAAATTCGCCCTGATACGGCTCACGTCGAACGTCGGGGAGAGGTGCTGACTGTCGATCCGAATGAAGTTGAAGTAGGAGAGACGGTTGTCGTGAAGCCGGGCGAGAGAATACCCTTGGATGGCATCGTTGTGGAAGGCGACTCAAGCCTTAATACCGTAGCGCTGACGGGAGAGAGCATGCCTCGCTCCGTTCATGAGGGCGACGACATTGTTTCGGGCTGCGTGAATTTAACAGGTTTGCTGCGCGTGAAGGTTACGAAGGTGTTTGGCGAGTCAACTGCCTCGAAAGTGCTTGAGCTGGTAGAGCATGCTAGCGACAACAAATCGCGGAGCGAGAGTTTCATCACTCGTTTTGCGCGCGTCTATACCCCCATTGTTGTCTACTCAGCGCTTGCGCTTGCTTTCATTCCTCCATTTTTCAGCAGCCTGAGCTATCTGGATGCTTTACCCACGTGGCTCTATCGGGCACTTACTTTCCTTGTTGTGTCTTGTCCCTGCGCCTTAGTTATCTCCGTCCCGCTCACATTCTTTGGGGGCATAGGAGGAGCTTCAAGGAAGGGCGTGCTGGTAAAAGGTTCTAATTATCTGGAGGCCCTCTCCCGGATGGGCATTGCTGTCTTTGACAAGACGGGGACTCTCACAAAAGGAGTCTTCGCTGTCAGCCTCGTTCATCCGCAGGAACTCACAGAAACGGAGCTTCTCCATATGGCAGCACACGTTGAGCGCTACAGCAATCATCCTATTGCCATTTCGCTGCGCGACGCATATCCCGAAGAGGACGACGGATGTGTTGTGGAGCAGGTTGAGGAAATCCCCGGGCAGGGAGTGAAAGCGCGCGTAAACGGGAAGGAAGTGTGCGTCGGAAACGGCAAACTGATGGATTCCATAGGAGCAGATTGGCACGAGTGTCACGATTCTGCAGGAGGAACTACTTGTCATGTTGCTATTGAAGGAGCATATGTGGGGCACATCCACATAGCCGATCATGTGAAGGAAGACGCGCAGCAGGCTGTCAAAGAACTGAAATCTCTGGGAGTTGAGCATACCGTAATGCTTACGGGAGACCATCGTGATGTGGGAGAGAGCGTCGCTGCCCTTCTGGGAATAGATGAGGTTCATGCCGAACTGCTGCCTGCCGACAAAGTAGCACAGGTTGAGAGGCTGATGAGCGAGAAAGATTCACACCATACGTTGGCGTTTGTAGGCGATGGCATCAACGATGCTCCCGTTTTGGCACGTGCTGACGTAGGCATAGCGATGGGAGGCTTGGGCTCCGATGCGGCAATAGAAGCTGCCGATGTGGTATTGATGGACGATCACCCGTCGAAACTTCCTCTTGCCATCCGTGTGGCAAAACGCACGATGCGCATAGCAAACGAGAACGTGTGGCTCTCAATCGGCATCAAGGTGTTGGTGCTTTTGCTTGCAGCCTTCGGGCTTGCCGGCATGTGGATGGCTGTGTTTGCCGACGTGGGAGTTTGCGTGCTTGCTGTGCTCAATGCGATGCGGGCTATGAAGTAGGAGCAAATCGTGGTGCTCCCTCGGAAACGGTTCCCGTCGTTTGATGATATCGGTGAAAGCCAAACGCCTCTCGCATAGACGAGTGCATAAATAATGAATAAGGAGAGAAAAAAGTAATACTGACATTTCCGTTTGTCGAGAAAAAGTATTATTTTTGCCCAATAAAGAAGAGAACGCAGAGCGAGAGTTTTCTGCGGGCAGATTAATTCCTTTAGTAACGTGATATCATGAAACGATTTTATCTACTGACCTTAGTGCTTGTCGGCAGTCTTTTGTCGGGTTTGGGGCAACAGCGCTGGCAGCTTGCGCCCGAAGGAAATGGCATCTTGTTGCAGAACGAAACGGGATATCTCCCTTATAGTGACCACATTGAGATGAGCGGAGAGCAGATGGCTGTCGTCCTTCGCTGGGGCGTAACGAAGGAAGGAGCCTTCAACGAAGAACGTTCGCTGGTGTTTCCTATGCTGCGTACTATTCCCAACAATACCCACGCCAGCCTGATGCACCGAGTGGGCGTTGACATCCCTTCGCTGATAAGCGTGAACGGACAATCGCTGTCGGGAGAGCAGGTTCAGCAAGTAGAGATTAACGGATGGGTGGATGTCAGCAGCACCTTTACTATAGGAACTCCGAACATAGGCTTGGGAGGAAGCGTGGGCAAAACGCCTGCCTTGAAGCTACATCGCGTCATCTTCCCCTCGATGGACAAACCCCTTATGGCTGAAAGCTATACGCTGACAAACCTCTCGCAAAGACAGCAAATCGTGTATGTTCCCTCCTTCAACCAGGAGTTTGTCACGCTCCCCGAGCGGGGCGTAGAGGGCTCCTATGTCATTTCCTCCTCGACAACGGATAGTGGAACCTTCATCCTGCAGCCCGGAGACTCACTCGCTTTCGGGGCTGTCTTCCAGGCATTCAGAAAAGGAGAAAAGCCGCTGATAGTGGATGTTGAGAAGGAAAAGAGTGTCCGTCGAGCCTTCGTAGAGGAGATGGATGGCAGCCTGGTGCTGGAAACTCCCGATGAGGTTATCAACCGAGAGTTCCGTTTCGCCAAGATTCGTGCTTCGGAAAGCATCTTTAAGACAAGCGGAGGCTATATGCACGCTCCGGGAGGAGAATCTTACTATGCAGCCATCTGGGCAAACGATCAGGCCGAGTATGTGAATCCCTTCTTCCCCTTCACAGGCTACGAGAAGGGCAACGCTTCGGCACTCAACTCCTATCTTCATTTTGCGCGATTCATGAACGACGACTATAATCCTATCCCAAGTTCCATCATCGCCGAAGGAAAAGACATCTGGAACGGAGCGGGCGATAGGGGCGATGCCGCAATGATAGCGCACGGGGCTTGTCGCTACATTATGGAGAGAGGAGACAGGGGAGAAGCAGCTCAGCTGTGGCCCCTCGTCAAGTGGTGTCTGGAGTATTGTCGCCTGCATCTGAATGAGGCAGGAGTAGTGAAGTCCGACTGTGATGAACTGGAAGGGCGCTTCCCTGCAGGCGAAGCCAATCTCTGCACATCCACCCTTTACTACGACGCGCTTCGCTCCGCATCCTTGCTTGCTGCAGAGCTGGGCGAGGGAAAAGAGGTGCAGAAAAGCTATGCGCGTCAGGCAGATGCTCTGGCTGTTGCTATCGAGAACTTTTTTGGAGCAGACATGAAGGGATTCCACACCTATCGTTACTACGAAGGCAACGAGAAGCTCCGCTCGTGGATTTGCATGCCGCTAATCGTAGGCATCGAAAACAGAGCTGAGGGCACCATCGCTGCTCTCACGTCGCCCGCTTTGATGACAGACGACGGACTTCTGACAGAAGAGGGTAGCGAGACGTTCTGGGATCGTTCCACCTTGTATTCCCTGCGCGGCATCTACATTGCAGGCGACACCGAGCGCGCAAACAGCTTTATGCATCACTATTCCACTCAGCGGCTCTTGGGCACCCACGTGCCTTATCCTATCGAAGCATGGCCAGAAGGCTCTCAGAGGCATCTTTCTGCCGAAAGCGGGCTCTACTGCCGGGCAATCATAGAAGGAATGTTCGGTTTGCGCCCCACAGGCTTGCGCTCGTTTACCGTTTCTCCGCGTATGGCAGAAGGGTGGGAAACGATGGCGCTGCGTCACGTGAAGGCATTCGGTTCCGATTTCGACATCGATGTGGTTCGGAAAGGCTCCTCGCTCAAGGTGACCGTTCTCAACCACTCGACAGGAAAGAAGCAGACGCGCTCGATGAAGGTTGCGTCGACGGAGAACCTCTCCTTCAAGCTTTGAACCGACTCTCGTTTCTGATGATTTTCCCTTTCAGAGCGATGCCAGGAGTAGAGCGGAATATGAAGAAAGAATCTCGCGATATGAAGAAGGGAAAAAATTTTTTGAAGAAAGAAAAAAAATTTTTGCTCAATAAATAATTCGTTTTGTTCAATGCATACCTTTAACAGATTCACACATCTCAGTTTGTCAACTATGAAGCACCCAATCTTCCTACTTTTCCTGAGCCTCTCCCTCTTCGTTTCGTGCAACAGGCAGGGCGAGGAGGTGTCGCTGGCTTCCTTCCTCGAGGAGGGAACCATCGAGGGTGACGCCACGCTTGCTTTTCATCACGCGCTCGACTATTGTCGTGCCCACAAGGCAAAGGCTCTTGTGATTCCTCGAGGCACATACAACGTGTATCCCGACTACGCCTATGAGCGCTATGCTTGGGTTACCAACAACGACGCTTCGCTGAAGCGTATCCTCCTGGATCTGCGCGATATGCACGGATTTGAGGTGCGGGGCGACAGCTCAACGATTGTGCTTCACGGATTTATGTCGCCGATGTTTATCGATCATTGCTCCGACATCAAGGTAAGCGGGCTCAACATCGACTGTGAGCGCACGTTCCATTCCGAAGGGCTCATCAAGGCTGTGGGAGATGACTATATCGACGTCTCTTTCTCGGAAGCTTATCCCTACAGAGTAGAGGGAGGCAAAATCCATTATTACGATAAGCAAGGCGTTGAGTACCCTTCGTCGCACATGCTGGAGTTTGATGCCGTCCTGCGCGAGCCGGCATACCGCGCTGTCGACTATTGGACAGGGGAGGAAGTGCCTGTGGAAGAGCCCGAGGAGGGCATCGTGCGGTTTTTCGTCCGAAACATAAAGGCTACGGTAGGGAACATTATGGTGATGGGTGCCAGCAACCGCTATTGCCCAGCCTTCGTGCTTGCCCACTCTGAGGGAGTCACGCTGCAAGACGTAAATATCTGGCATGCAGGCGGAATGGGAGTCGTGGGGCAGTTCTCGAAAGACATCGAGCTGCAACGCGTTCATGTCGTTCCGTCACCCGGCAAGGGGCGCATCATAAGCATCACGGCTGATGCCACGCATTTTGTGCATAGCTCGGGTTACCTTCGTATGATTGACTGCGACTTTTTCAATCAGATAGACGATGCAACCAACATTCACGGCATCTATGCTATTGTGAAGCGTTTGCTGCCCGACAACAGGCTGTTGGTTTCCTTCGGCAACGGGGCACAAGTGGGTTTGGAGCTGTTGCAGCCCGATATGGATGTGGAGATTGTCAACAAAGACAACCTGATAGCTAACGCTGAAGCAAAGGTTACCTCCGTTTCACGCTTCAATCAGGAATGCAGTGAAGTTGCAGTCGAAGGCGACTTGTCGGCTGTGAAGGAAGGCGACTTGATAGTGCCGAGCATCTCTCCCGAAGTGCTGATAAAAGGTTGTCGCTTAGGAAAAAACCGTGCTCGTGGCTTTCTGCTCGGCTCTCGCAAAAGTACTACGATTGAAGACTGCTTCTTCCACACGTCTGGAGCCTCCATCCTTCTCGAAGGAGACGGCTACTACTGGTATGAGCAAGCAGGCCCGCGCAATGTGACTATCCGAAACAACACTTTCTCCGACTGTATGTATGGAGCCTGGACTTGGGGCTCGGCTGTAATCGCTTCCGGCGCAGGCCCGAGAAGTGACAGGCTTGAAAGTGCCTATAACCGTAACTTGCTGATAGAGAATAATCATTTCATCCTTACCGATCCGAGACTCTTGAACATCTACAGCACTGATAGCTGTGTGGTACGTAATAATTCGATAGAGTTCTCGTCTACATACCCCAAAGATCCTGTCCACGAAGGAAAGGAAATGTTTATCACTAAAGACAGCCGTAGGATACATATTGAGCAGTAATGTTTATTTGTAAGCGATCTTCTTCTTGTGTTTTTTCTAAGGAAAAAGCGCTTTGTCGGCTATAGTACATATTATAATAAAGGAGGGCAGTTTCTACTCTGCCCTCCTTTATTAAGATTATCGTCGATTCCCTACCCTAAGGCTTGCTCTATGTCGGCAATGATGTCGTCGACATTCTCAATTCCTACCGACAAGCGGATAAGGTCTGGCGCAACACCAGCCTCTCTCAGCTGCTCATCTGAAAGCTGCCGATGAGTATGGCTTGCGGGATGTAGCACGCAACTTCGGGCATCTGCTACATGAGTAACTATGCAGATAAGCTTGAGGCTATCCATAAAACGTATAGCGTCTTCACGCGTTCCTTTCAAGCCAAAAGCAATGACTCCACAAGAACCGTTAGGCAGATATTTCTTAGCAAGAGAGTGGTAAGGGTTGCTCTCCAGCCCGCTATATCTTACCCAAGCGACTTTCTCATTCTTTTCCAGCCATTCAGCAACTTTCTGCGCATTAGCGCAATGACGTTGCATACGAAGATGAAGAGTCTCGAGTCCTAAATTGATGTAATATGCATTCTGTGGAGCCTGAATGCTGCCCAAGTCACGCATCAGCTGAGCTGTTGCCTTTGTGATAAAGGCTGCTTTCCCGAAAGCCTTAGTATAAGTCAGCCCATGATAGGATTCGTCTGGGGTGCAGAGTCCGGGAAATAGTTCTGCATGCTCTTCCCAGTTGAAGTTACCGCTGTCAACAATAGCTCCACCGATGGTTCCAGCGTGCCCGTCCATATATTTAGTAGTGGAGTGGGTGACGATATCAGCTCCCCATTCGAAGGGACGGCAGTTGATGGGCGTAGCAAAAGTGTTGTCAATGATAAGAGGAACTCCGTGTCGATGGGCGAGCTTTGCAAACCTCTCAATATCAAGGACCTCACAGCCTGGGTTAGAAATGGTTTCTCCGAATACACAGCGGGTGTTGGGACGAAAAGCCTTTTCAAGTTCTTCGTCAGATGAATTTTGGTCAACGAAAGTAACATCGATGCCCATCTTTTTCATCGTAACTCCGAAAAGGTTGTATGTCCCTCCATATATTGCGTTTGTGCTGACGATATGACTTCCTGCTTCACATATGTTGAACACAGCAAAGAAGTTTGCAGCTTGCCCGCTTGACGTGAGCATTGCTGCTACGCCTCCCTCAAGGGCTGCTATCTTGGATGCTACAACATCATTCGTCGGGTTTTGCAAACGCGAATAGAAATAGCCTGATTTCTCCAAATCAAATAGTTTGCCCATTTCATCGCTGTCGTCATATTTGAATGTTGTGCTTTGGTAAATAGGTAAAACTCTTGGTTCTCCATTCTTTGGTTTCCATCCTTCTTGTACGCATAACGTTTCGTTATGATAATTCTTTTTCATTGTGATAGGTTCAAATAACATTAAATTGGCTTCAAAAGTAGTGTTTTTTCATCAAAAAGCGCTTCTTTTTTTCGAAAAGATATACTTTTGTCCGTTTTTTTTGAAGAAAAGAATATGACTTCTACTTCCGAGCGTGTGCATTGGGCATATCATCTTTTGGCGATAGCTACCATCCTTGTTTGGGGAACGACGTTCTCCTCAACTAAGGTACTGTTGAACCGAGGGCTGAGTCCTTCGGAAATAATGTTGTTTCGCTTTATCATTGCCTATGTCTGCGTTTGGCCATTCTGCTACAAAAGATTGTTTGCCTCTTCTTTGACAGACGAATTATGGATGTTGTCATTGGGAGTAACAGGCGGCTCCTTGTATTTTCTTTCTGAGAATACAGCTTTGTCATATAGTACGAGCGCTAATGTGGCGCTTATTATTTGTGTGACACCTTTGCTGACGACTCTCCTTTCTTTTATTATTTATAAGGAGAAGATTACAAATCATTTTTTACTTGCTTCTTTTATCGCTTTGCTAGGAGTATCTCTTGTTTTGCTCAATGGAAATTTTGCTTTGAAGATTAATCCTCTTGGCGATGTCTTGGCTATTTGTGCTGCGCTAAGCTGGGCTGTTTATAGTGTCGTCCTTCGTTTTATTTCTAAAAGGTATAGTACATTATTTATCACACGCAAAGTGTTCTTTTATGGAATGCTAACCATGTTGCCCTTTGCTTTCGGGCGTAATGAGACTGTTGACTACTTGAGAACTTTGACAGAGCCTATAGTGTTATTGAACATCCTCTTTCTCGGATTGTTGGCAAGTCTCGGCTGTTTCTTTTCTTGGAACTTGGCATTAAAAAAACTGGGCCCAGTCCGTGTTAGCAATTATATGTATCTTCAGCCGATTGTTTCCTTAGCCTGCTCGGTTGCTATTCTTCATGAGCGCTTAACGGTAGTGGCTGTCATCGGCTGCCTTTTTATCCTCTTGGGGCTATGGTTGGCTGAAAAAAGACAGAAAACCAGTGAAAACGGAAAAAACCCGAAAATTGTAGATAGCTGATATTAAGAGTTTTGATTTTTCGGCAAAAAATTATTTGCATTTTTACTAAAAAAAGTCGCTAAAATATTTGGTGGAGATAAAAAAACTCCATACCTTTGCACCCGCTTTTGAGAAAGATATCTAAAAAAGCTTTCCAGGAGCGAGTTCTTTGAAAGGATTCTCATACAGAAGTAGTACAAGAGCAGCCGCCTTCTCTTCTCGTTTCAGTACGTTGTAGAGAATGGCGGCGGGTAGAGATACGAACCGTCGATTTTTCGTCCCTTCCCCTCCTCGGGGCCGGGGCGTTGGAAAAATCCGAGGATTAGGTCATCACTGGTCAGGCATGTCTTTCCCCCTTTCCGGGGGACCAGATATACGTCAACATACAACGAAGAGTTTGATC
>JAGCFO010000031.1 GCA_017650105.1 Bacteroidaceae bacterium
GCGAGGTTTGCTCCCTTGAGCGGGACCTACGATGCCTGCCTGCTCCAGTTGATCCATGATGCGCCCGGCTCTGTTGTAGCCGATAGCATACTGACGCTGGATGGTGCTCGTTGAACCCATCTGGCGCGAGACAACCAATTGTGCAGCTTCCTCAAAGAGAGCATCGAGCTTGTTCGGGTTGAAACTTTCGCTTGAAGCTCCGCTGTCGCCTTCCTCTTCCACATCGGGAAGAGGGAATACTTGCGGGTAGCCCTGCTGTTTGCTGATATACTCGCAGATTCTCTCCACTTCGGGCGTATCCACAAAGGCGCATTGAATTCGCACGGGATCGCCCGAACCTAGATAGAGCATATCGCCTCGTCCCACAAGGCTGTTGGCTCCCGTTCTCTCAAGGATAACGCGTGAGTCTATCGGAGACATCACCTTGAAAGCGATACGTGTGGGGAAGTTTGCCTTGATGGTTCCGGTGATGATGTTTGCTGTGGGGCGTTGGGTAGCTATAATCATGTGGATGCCTACGGCTCGTGCCAATTGCGCAATACGGCAGATGGGGAGTTCGACATCCTTTCCGGCTGTCATGATAAGATCTCCGTATTCGTCGATGACAACTACTATATAAGGAAGGTAGCGGTGCCCTGCCTTGGGATTGAGTTCCCTGTTGCGGAACTTGGCATTATAGTCCTTGATGGCGCGCACTCCTGCCATACGAAGCAAGTCGTAGCGCTCATCCATCTCCTTGCAGAGCGACTTCAGGGTGCGCACTACCTTGTCGACTTCGGTGATGATAGCATCATCCTCGTCTTCCATCTTTGCAAGGAAATGATGGTCGATGGAGTTGTAGATGCTTAGCTCAACCTTCTTGGGGTCGACCATAACGAGTTTCAGCTCGGCAGGATGCTTCTTGTAGAGGAGCGACGTGATGATAGCATTCAGACCTACCGACTTACCTTGTCCCGTTGCTCCTGCAACGAGAAGGTGAGGAGCCTTGGCGAGGTCGAAGGTGTACACCTCGTTGGTGATAGTCTTACCCATCGCTACGGGAAGGTCATACTCGCACTCCTGAAACTTTTTGCTGGTGAGAACCGAAAGCATCGACACCGTCTGAGGTTTCTTGTTGGGCACCTCAATACCAATGGTTCCGCGCCCGGGCATCGGGGCTATGATGCGGATTCCCAGCGCCTTAAGGTTGAGGGCGATGTCTTCCTCCAGATTCTTTATCTTCGAAATCTTCACTCCCGGCGCGGGGGTTATTTCGTAAAGGGTGATAGTCGGTCCTACCGTTGCCTTGATGCTGCTTATCTCGATACCGAACGAGCGGAGCGCCTCGATAATATTACTTGTGTTGGCATCCTGCTCCTCGTGGTCGATGGAGATGGTTTCCGAGATGCTTTGGTTGAGAAGGCTCAGCGTGGGGTACTTGTAGCGTGAGAGGTCAAGCTTCGGGTCATAGGGCTGAAGCATTTCGTCGGCTTTCTCCACATCGGCTGCGGCGTGCACCTCAACAGAGATGATATCGGTATCCTTCTTATCCGCTTCTGCCTTCTCTGTAGTGCTCTCTTCGTCGGACTGGGAGAGGCTGTCGGCTTCGGTTTTCTCCGTCGTCTCCTCTTTCTCCACTTCTCCGTTACTGATGGTGTAGCTATAGTCGGTTGTCGCGGTGTCGGCGATGTCTTGTGCGGGAACTGTCTGTGTTTGTTCCTCTTCCTCAGGCTTTCCTGGCAGCAGGCTGCCGGGATGGAAAAGTTTGCGGATGAACTCTATTGTGTTCGAGGTGAGGTACATGCAGAACAGGATGGCAGTGACAAGCAGCACGATGAACAGTCCCGGCTTGCCTATCTGCATCGTCAGCCAGTCGGTGACGAACTTTCCGTGATATCCTCCCAAGTAGAAACTCATGCGGTTGGAGAGTCCTCCGAAGGCGAAGTTCATGAAAACGGAAAGCCAGACGGTGAGTGCCAGACAGATAATCGTCAGGCGCACCAGCGGGAAGCGTTTCTTGCTCACATGCATCAGCTGAAGGCCGTAGATGCCTATGAGCAGGGCAAGAAAGTAGGCGGGGACGCCGAATGTCTTGTTGATGAGCAGTTCTGCTATGCTGGCGCCGCGCGCTCCTCCCGCGTTTTTCACTCCCATGCTTGCTCCAGCCTCGAGGGCGCTTTGGTCGGCGCCGTTCAGAAGGATGTACGACGTGAATGCAATCAGCATATAGGCAGCTGCCACGACGAGCAACAGTCCGGTGATGAACTGGAACTTGTCGTCTCTGAGAAAGGCGGCAGCGCGAGTGAAGATATTTGGCTTCCTGACTTTATTTTCTGTTTTCTTGTTGTTCTTTTTCCGTGCCATATTTTATGGGTGCATTTGGGAGCAAAGGTACTAAATTTTGGCGAAAGTGAAAAAGACAAGTCCTTTTTTGTCGTTTCCTATTAATAAAATAAGTTTTTTTAATCATTCTTCGTTCAAAAATCGGACAGGATAGATTACTTTTGCAAAAACAAGTACGAGTATGGCAGAAAAGTCGCAAGTCATTTTTGAAAGAAACACGGTAGAGTTCGTCACCGTCGCAGCGGAATACTGCTCTTTCATAGAGCGCAGCGAGGGAATGGAGTGCAAGCCTTTTGCCGACACTCTGCTCAAGCTGCTTCCGCTCCTTTACATCAAGGTGTCGATGCTGCCCGAGTGTCATCGTCTGCTGGAAGAGGATGAGCTGGAGCACTTTGTGACGGAAGACGACTACGAAGTGGTGCGCCTCACGCTTGCCGACGTGCTTGCTGGGCACGACGACTACCTCGACGTGTTTGTGGCTGAGATGAAATATAGCGACGTGCCCATCAGGAAGAACATCTCCGAAGACCTCGCCGACATCTACCAGGATCTGAAGAACTTCATCTGCCTCTTCCAGACAGGCATCAATCAGACGATGAACGACGCTTTGGTGGAGTGCCGCGAGCACTTCGAGCAGTATTGGGGGCAGACGCTCGTCAACACGATGCGCGCCCTTCACGAAACAAGGTACAATGCCCTTGCCGCCGACGAAGAGGAGGAAAACGACGTCTGAAAAAGCCCCAAGTCAATCGCATCGAGAAATAGTTGCGAAACGGGTTTCGAGTATGTTGAAATATGAAGAAGGAAGCGCGCGATATGAAGAAGGGAAAAAAATTTTTGAAGAAGGGAAAATTTTTTATTTAGAAAGAAAAAAGTTTTTTTCTCAAAGCAAAATTGACGAAGACGAAAACATCCATTGAGTAGGGCGACGCATCCCTCCCAAAAGATGTGCACCTGAGACGGAAGGATAGGTAGGAGAGGAGTATGAAAAATGATTGAGATAAACAAAAACATAGATAAAGCAGAGATAGCCGAGCTGGAGCCCGTGCTCTTTGGAGGGCGCATCATCACCGTCCTCTCGGCATCCGAAGCCGAAAAGGCAGTCAACTGGCTTGAGACGCAGGACGAGGTGGGAATAGACACCGAAACGAGGCCTTCGTTTGCCAAAGGACGCGTCAACAAAGTGGCACTGTTGCAAGTGTCCACTCGTGATACGTGCTTCCTTTTCCGGCTAAACATGATAGGGCTCACGCCTGCCATCATACGCTTTCTGCAGGCCGAAAAACCCCTCAAGATAGGCCTCTCGCTGAAGGACGACTTTAGCCGGCTGAAGCAGATTGGCAACTTCAATCCTGAGGGATACGTGGAACTTCAGAACTACGTGTCGAAGATGGGAATTGAGGCAATGAGCCTTCAGAAGATATACGCCTTGCTCTTCGGACGAAAGATTTCGAAGTCGCAGCGCCTTTCAAACTGGGAAGCTGACGTGCTCTCAGATGCCCAAAAGGCATACGCTGCAACGGACGCCTGGGCTTGCATCAACATCTACGACAAGCTGGAGGCTTTGCGCCAGTCGGGCGACTACAAGATTACGGAAAATCCTGCTTCAGAGCTCCCTGAAGATAAATAACGCATACGAAAACGAACAAAACGAAATACGATGAACAAAAAAGTTGTACTGAAACACGGGAAAGAGGAGTCGCTGCGCCGCTATCATCCCTGGGTGTATAGCGGAGCCATCCACCATATTGAGGGACAGCCCGATGAGGGTGACCTTGTGGATGTGATGTCGGCTGACGGAACGTTTCTCGCTAAGGGGCACATCCAGATTGGCAGCATTGCCGTGAGGGTGCTCTCTTTCGACAAGAACGAGGACATCGATGCCTCCTTCTGGCAGCGTCGCCTCAAGACGGCATACGAAGTGCGTCAAGCTATAGGGCTGGCAGGAAGCGCCGACACCGATTCGTTCCGACTGGTACACGGGGAAGGCGACGGGCTGCCGGGACTCGTGATAGACGTCTATGGGAGCACAGCCGTGATGCAGGCTCATTCTGTGGGCATGCATACTTGCCGTCACGAAATAGCGAAGGCTCTCGCTGAAGTCCTTCCCGACTTGGTGAAAAACATCTATTATAAATCTGAGACGACTCTTCCGTACAAGGCAAATCTTTCCGACTCCAACGGTTATTTGTTGGGCGGAGCTGCCGAAGATGTTGCCCGCGAAAACGGCTTACGCTTTCATGTCGACTGGATGGGAGGGCAGAAGACGGGATTCTTCGTCGATCAGCGCGAAAACCGAGCCCTCCTTGAGAAATACTCCCGCGGGCGTAGGGTGCTCAATATGTTCTGCTACACGGGAGGCTTCTCATTCTATGCTATGCGTGGAGGAGCCTCGCTGGTGCACAGCGTTGACAGTTCCGCCCGAGCTATCGACATCACGCGGGCAAACGTTGAGCTTAATTTCCCAGGCGATGCTCGGCATGAGGCTTTTGCTGTGGATGCATTTGACTTTCTTGAGAAGATGCCCCCGCGTGAATCAGCCGAAGCGTATGATTTAATCATCCTCGATCCTCCAGCATTCGCCAAGCATCGCGACGCTCTTCACAATGCCCTGCAGGGATACCGCAAGCTGAATGCGAAAGCTATCCAGAAGATAAAGCCAGGTGGAATTTTGTTTACTTTTTCCTGCTCTCAGGCAGTCAATAAAGATCAGTTCCGCACGTCAGTCTTTACGGCAGCAGCTATTTCGGGGCGTAAGGTTCGTATCCTCCATCAGCTTCATCAGCCAGCCGATCATCCCATCAATATTTACCATCCCGAAGGGGAATATCTGAAAGGATTGGTGCTGTATGTGGAGTAATTCTTGCGATTAGTAACGCATAGATGTAATACAAAAGAAGAGCAATGCAAAGTCGCATTGCTCTTCTCTTTTTTCCGAGGGAAGTTCCAGACTACTCCAGAACCTTGATTTTGATGTTGCGGAAGGAAACCTCGTTGCCGTGATCCTGAAGAAGGATGTAACCTTCCTTTGCATTGCCGAAGTTGGGCCAGTCGCGGTATTTGCTATAGGCAACCAACGCATCCCACATCTGGTTGTTGCGCTCATATTCAAGGACTTTCGTCCCGTTGAGCCAATGCTCCACGTGGTTGCCCTGAACGACAACAGTAGCAGTGTTGAATCCCTCGATGTTGTACGAATCCCAAATGCCGTTCTTTGATGGAATCAAGTCATAGAGAGAGCCTTGAGTCCTGTTTCCTTTTACACCCAGTTTGGCGTCGGGATGGTTCTCGTCATCGAGAATCTGAAACTCGCAACCTATGGCAGAGCCTGCTCCCTTATTCAACTCTGGGTCAACGAAGTACTTAATACCGCTATTGGCTCCTTTGGTGATTTTGAAGTCGACTTTAAGGATGAAGTTCTTATATGTCTTGCGGGTGATGATATCGCCTCCGTTTGTTGACTCTCCTCCGTCGGAAGGTTCAACAGTAAGAACTCCATCGTGGATTTTCCAACCCTTTTCTGGGAATGACTGACTTCTTGCGCTACGCCATCCGTCGGTAGTTTTTCCATCCCACAGCAGTTCCCACCCCTGTTCCTTCTCGTAGGGGGTAAGGGTGTTGGGAATGCAGTTTACCTCTGGTGCGCTGTGGATGTCGGGTGTAGCATACTTTGCCACGTCTTTTGTGAGGATGCGTATATTACGCCAGCAGATGCGCTTGCCCTCATCGGCTTTCCCTACGAGGTGCACTTGAAGGGCTATGAATCCCTCCTTGTCGGCTTCATCGATAAGATTTGCACACTCGATGCCGTTTACCCAAGTGCGAATACGAGTGCCAATGGCTTCCACGCGAGCTTTGTTCCATCCGTCGTGATAAGCTACACGTGCAGGCTCGTTGCTTGTCATGCGATAGAGCCACAATCTGCGCGATTCATCGTAGATTCCTCCCGTCCAGGCACGTGGCGCGGGGTCTATTTCGAACTGGTAGCCGAACACGCGCCCCCCGTGCAGCTTTTTGTCCTGATGGCTACGGAGTTGTACGCCCGAGTTGATTCCCTCCGTCATAAACTCGAATTCGAGAATAAAGTCGGAGTAGTCCTTTTTGGTCGCGAGGAACGAGTTCTCGTTTCCTTTGGATGATGCGGTTCCTACGATCGTTTTGTCCTTCACCGTGTAGGTAGCTCCACCGCTTACCTGTTTCCATCCCTTGAGATTCTTGCCGTTAAACAGATCTTGCCAGTCCTGAGCCTGGGTTGTAAGAGCGAGGAAGGAGCAAAGTAGAAGAAATATTGTTTTTTTCATTGTTTCAATATGCTTGATAAGAGTGCTTGTTTAGAGTTTGTAGAATTCTTCCCATCCCTTTCTTGGCAGGTCTCCAGCGAGCAGGGCGTTGGCAAACGGGTTGCCTACGATTTCCTTCTTTGTGCTGTCGAAGGTTATTGTGCTCTGTGTGCGGATAGCGATGATTCCAAGTGCAAACATCTGTGCCATTGGGCCGAAGATGCAGAACGGGGAACGCGTTTTCTCCTTTCCCTGACATGCGAGCAGGAAGTTTGCGAAGTGATTCGATGGGCTCTGCGGAACCTCGGGAAGTTTGTCAGCCATCTCCAGAGCTTTCTCCTTCGGGATGATCTCAAGCGTTGCGCCGTGTGTGCCTCCCTTGAAGGTGAGTTCGCGACTATAGATGACTTTTCCTGGACTCAGTTTGGCAGGAGCATGTTGTCCTGTCTGGTTGGTAGCGGGAACATCGTTGTTGACAACGCTATGCTCACCAAACCCTTCGGGAAGGGGTGGGAGGTTTTGTTCGCCGTCGTACCAGGTGACATCAACGGGAGGCATGCTTCCTCTGCTGGGGAACTTGAAGCGCAGCGTTGTCTCTTTCGGGAAGAAGAAGTCGTTCACGCCCGTCAGCTTCAGTGTCTCAACGCGGTAGGGGAGACCGAGCTCTAAGAACTCGTGGCACGTATCGAGGATGTGCGCACCCCAGTCGCCCAACACGCCAAGTCCGAAGTCGTACCAGCCACGCCAGTTGCCCGGATGGTACTTACCGTTATAGTCATGATAGTGGGCAGTAGTGAGCCACTTGTCCCAGTCCATTCCTGTGGGAATAGGTTCAGCTTCGGGATAGCGCTGTATGTTCGTGTCGTAAGGATACCAGCGGCGCCAGTCGTTGAAGTGTGCGTCGATGGCATAGACGTCCTTGATAATGCCGGCTTCCTTCCAGGCCTTGAACTGGAAGTAGTTGGCTTCGGAGTGGCCTTGGTTGCCTACTTGGGTCACAACCTCAGGATGGCGACGGGCGATGTCCATCATCAGCTCAATCTCGAGGAAAGTGCGTGCCATCGGTTTCTCCACATACACATGTTTCCCCTCTGAAATAGCAAGCATGCAGATGGGGAAGTGCGAGAAGTCGGGTACTGCTACCGATACTGCTTCAAATGTGCCTGCAGCTTTGTCGAACATTTCGCGGAAGTCGGTGAAAACTTTAGCGTTGGGGTGCTCGGCGATAGTTTGCTGCGACTCCTTGCTCTGAGGGTCAACGTCGCAAAGTGCTACGATTTCGCACAGTCCAGTGCGCTCAAAGTCTTGGATGATCTGTCGTCCGCGGTTGGCGATGCCCACGCAAGCCAGTTTTACCTTCGTCACCTCGGGAACTGTTTCCTTTTTCTTCTTTTTCCTGTCTGCCAGCTCCGAGAGCTGTTCGGCGGCGTTGGCTGCCGTACCTGTCAGAAGGACGCCAGCGGTAGCGGTGCCCATCGTTTTCAAAAAGCCTCTTCTTGAAATGTTTTCCATAATTGTGTTTTTTTATAGTAATGGATGTTGTTTTATCTGTGCAAATATAATCAGATGATGTGTTGCAAGCAAAAAAAGTGGGCAAAAACGTCTAAATTATGTTAAAGAACATATTTTTTCTCCCTTTTTGTTTGCAGATACGAAAAAGTGTCGTACCTTTGCATCGTGTTTTTCATGGTATTAGATTTTTAAAGTTGGAAGATTGGTCGTCGAGAGGACGGCCTTCTTTTTTTATATACCTATTTTAATCTTTTTGGCCCTTATTAATTTTTCGGATTTCAGCGAACAAAACAGCAGCAAGTACGAGTTGCGATATTAAGCCGCACCATGGGCCTATTCGGAAAATAAAGTCCCCTTTCATTTCGGGAATAATGAGTAAAACAGCAAAAATTGCTGCAAGCACAAGGCTGAGAATAAAAAGAATCCAGCAGAGTTTAAGTCTTTTCATGGAGATTGATTTGTTGTGGCAAACAAGGCCGTCAGTAGTTTTGTGTTAATTGCAAATGTGTGAGGTTTCTGTATTGTGGTAGAGAGTGCTTGAGGCTTTTTTTATGAAAATAGTAATGCCTCGTTTTTTTTGTGGTATTGATACGTTTAGTTTTTTTGGAGGTTTGAGGATTATCAATAAAATGCTGAAAAATGAGCAGAAGAACGTTATCTCTGTGCTTTCCATAGGTCGCAGATGAAGGTGAAGTCATCTGCGCTGATGCCGTATTGTTTCATCAACACTTTGTAAGTGCGTAGGTTGTCGGTGTTTTTCCAACAGTCGAGTGCTTCATCGCGCTTTTGTGTCAGCCATTTCTGGCAACCTATCTTCACCCAATCGTCTTCGCGAATCTCGTTGTGTAGGCTGTTGAGCATCTGCGACACGTATTTCTCTGCGTTCTGTGGCTTGTGCAGCATGAGTAGAGCGTGTATGATGGCTCGAACAACTTCAGGGGAATCAGGTTCGTGATATGCCAGTTTATAGAGGTACTGCAGAGCTTCGTCGTGTCTCTCGAGGTTTGTGAGGCAGGAAGCCGCTTGGAATGAGAGCTTAAGGTTGTCGGGCTTCATGCTTTCTGCCTTTTGGTAGTAGTCGAGTGCCGTTTCGTACTCTTGTATGTCGCGGAAGCATTGTGCCAGGTGGAGCATGTTCCAATATCTGTCAGGCTTCAGGGCATCAGCTTTTCTCAGAGCATCGATAGCTTTATGTGGATTCCCGGTTTTTTGCTCGCAGTAGCCGTATTTCTGCCAGAGAGTAGCATCGTCCATTGCCTCGGGATGTTGTTCCATCAGTATCTCAAAACCAGCTTTGGCATACGTGTAGTCTTTGCGTTGGAAGTTGAGCTCGGTGCTGGCGAGCATGCTTTTCTTTGAGAGGCGGAGGGTGTCGTGGAGAGTGCGCTCGCTATCGGTAAGCCAATTCTTGTCGAAAGGTGATGTGTACTGCGAGCGGGTGTAGTGTAGGTGGAAGAAACGGTAAAGGTCTTGTACGTACTGCCGTATGAGCGTGCGTGTTGAGAGCTCTCCCTGAGCCTTCTGGATGGACGCGAGTGTCTCAGCTTGCTCTTCCCTGATGGCGTCTTCCTGTTCCTTCATCTGCGTGCGCAGCATCTCCATCTGCTCCTTTGGCAGCTGCTTCAGGGTAAGACAGAACGAATATTTATCGGAGTTGCAGAAGGTGCCTGAGCGCAGGATGAGTTGCTGGAGGGTGAATCCCTCATCGCCTTCGGGGAAGAGTCCTTCGACTGCCTCATCGTGAATGTCGAAGGGACGGAACCAATTCTCTGTTTTCTGGAAGAAGGGGTAGCCTTTCAGCTGCGAGAAGGTAGCCATATACACGTCTGCGCCGTTCATCTGCATCTCCGTCAATTCTTGAATACTCTCCTCCACACCCGATTCACTGAGCCACTTCTGCCAGTCGGGGTCGGTATCTTCGGAAAGGTCTTCGGAAGTGATGAAAGGTTTGCCCCTCAGTTTGGGGTTGCGAAGCATAGAAGGGATGATTTCCTCCTTCATCTTGCGTTCTATGCGTTCAGTGTCAAGGCTTCGTATGAACTGCAGCTCTACGTCGGCAAGCATGTCGCTGAAGGCGCTGTCGTCAGCCAGCAGTTGCAGGCGCTCCTGTAGGCTAGGGTAGAAGGGTAGTCTGTTGCCATGTTGCCGTACGGCAAGGAAGAGAGCTGTAGTTGCACGTATGGCAACATCGTCTTTGTCGGAGAGGGCTGCTTCGCACAGCAGCTGCATCTTCAGCGGGTCGAATACTCTCAGCAGGCTCAGCGTCATCTCGCTTATCAGCAGGCAGGCGTCGGTGGTCCCTTCTTGTGTGTCGTGCAATCGGGCGCGTGCTGCCGATTTGTCGGCTGCCGTCCATAGGGAGGGCGCACCATAGTCGGTAGGCCTGATGTTGGGCATTCGGTTCTTGAGGTACAGCTTGTCGGTGAGCAGTAGCGTGCGTCCCACAAGACGAGTCCACACCCGTTGCCTTTCGCTGTCCTCCACCCCTTTGCGGAAGAAGTCGAGGAGCGACGAGTAGGTGTTGCAGATGTCGGAGTATTCCTTCGACAGCTCCCAGTACTCTTCGCCTGAGAAGAATGGCTGCAGAGCGTCCAGAGCATCCTGCAGTCGCCTCTCAACTAGTAGCCTGACGACTTCTTTCTCTTCCATACGACTGTCCTCTTATCATCCCGATGCCTCCTCCCCGGGGTGGGAAGGAGGCATGCAGGAAGGGTTGTTTGTTAGCTTATTGTCAATTATTTTTCGATGGCAGCGATGCCGGGCAGCACCTTGCCTTCGATTGCCTCGAGCAGGGCTCCGCCGCCTGTGCTGACGTAGCTCACCTGATCGGCAAGTCCGAACTTGTTGACGCATGCCACAGAGTCACCACCGCCGATGAGCGAGAAGGCGCCGTTCTTGGTTGCCTCTGCGATGGCCTCAGCCACAGCCTTGCTTCCCAGTGCGAAGTTGTCCATCTCGAACACGCCCGTAGGACCGTTCCACAAGATGGTCTTTGCGCCCTTGATGGCATCGGCAAAGCGTTTCATTGATTCGGGACCTATGTCAAGCCCTTCCCAGCCGTCGGGAATTGCCATTGAGCTGACAATCTGAGTGTTGGCGTCGTTGCTGAAGGCGTCAGCCACCTTTGAGTCGGAGGCGAGCACCAGCTTCACCCCCTTATCCTTTGCCTGCTTCATAACGTCGAGAGCGAGGTCCAGCTTGTCAAGCTCGCAGATGGAGTTGCCCACGGTGCCGCCCTGAGCCTTCATAAATGTATAGGTCATACCTCCGCCCAGGATGAGGGTGTCGACTTTACCCAGCAAATTTTCGATGATGTCGATCTTTGTGCTCACCTTCGAGCCTCCCATGATGGCTACGAACGGGCGATGGATGTCGTTCATCACCTTGTTGACGGCCTTCACTTCTTTCTCCATGAGGTATCCGAACATCTTGTGGTCCTTGTCGAAGTAGTCGGCGATGAGTGCGGTGCTGGCATGTGCGCGGTGTGCGGTGCCGAAGGCATCGTTCACGTAGCAGTCGGCATAGTCGGCAAGCACCTTGGTGAATGCCTTCTGGCTCTCCTTGACGGCTTTCTTGGCAGCCTTCGTCTCCTCTTCGGTAGCGTCCTCGGCCAACCCTCTGGGTTTGCCTTCCTCTTCAGCGTAGAAGCGGAGGTTCTCAAGCAGCAGGGCGTCGCCGTCCTTCAGTGCAGCCACCTGGTCCTGAGCCTTCTGGCAGTCCTCGGCGAAAGCCACCTTCACGCCCAGCAGCTCGCTCACGTGGTCTACGATGTGCTTCATGCTGTATTTGGGATCGGGGTTCTTCTTGGGACGTCCGAGGTGCGAAGCAATGATGAGTCGTCCGCCGTCGGCCAGGATCTTCTTCAGAGTGGGAAGAGCGGCGCGGATGCGGGTGTCGTCGGTAATCTCGAAATTCTCGTTCAGGGGTACGTTGAAGTCAACGCGAACAAAAGCCTTTTTGCCTTTGAAGTTAAACTGTTCGATTGTCATAATACTTGTTTATTAATGAATTTGGAATTGTCCTCTTTTTTATGCACCGCAAAAGTAAAGAAACTTATCTGAAAGAGAAATTTTTTTTTGAAAAAAGTCGAATCTTTGCCTCCGATTAGCACTTTTTTACCCTTTTGCGAGCCGGAAGTATAAAAAAATGTAAGGTTGATGTGGCAAATCATTTCATCTTTTACTATTTTTGTCGCACCGACTGCAAAAAAGTGAGTCATGAAACAAAAATATTCCTTATAAAAATAGTACTCTATGAGAAATCGTCACTCCCTACTGTGGGCATCCGCCCTGCTGCTTGTCGTTGCTGCCTGCAACGGAGGCAAGAAAGACACCATTCAAATGCCCGCTGCCTCGATCCCGTCGGCTCCCCAGGCTGAGGCTACCGTTTCCACCTTCGTCTCCAACCGTCCCGCGCCCGATCAGCGCCTCTTCTATTCCCATGCCGTGGAGGCTAAGATACAGGTTGTGAAGAAAGTGCTCACCAACCACAAGCTCGTGTGGATGTTTGAGAACTGCTTCCCCAACACCCTCGACACCACCGTTCACTTCGACGGTGCCGACGACACGTTCGTCTACACGGGCGACATCCACGCTATGTGGCTGCGCGACAGCGGCGCCCAGGTCTATCCCTACGTTCAGCTCTGCTCCTCCGACCCCGAGCTTCAGCGACTCGTGCGCGGCGTCATCCTGCGCCAGCTCAAGTGCATCCTCATCGACCCCTTTGCCAATGCCTTCAATATGGGCCCCACGGGCAGCGAGTGGATGAGCGACCTCACCGCCATGAAACCAGAGTTGCATGAGCGTAAGTGGGAGATCGACTCGCTCTGCTACCCCCTGCGCCTTGCCTATGCCTACTGGAAGGCTACCGGCGACGACAGCATCTTCAAGACCGACGAGTGGGTGAAGGCCGTAGCCGTCATCCTCGACACCTTCCGCGATCAGCAGCGTAAGGAGGGACACGGCTCCTACAACTTCCAGCGCCGCGCAGCACGTGCCTCCGACACCCAGTATAACGACGGCTGGGGACAGCCCGTCAACCCTGTAGGGCTCATTGCCAGCTCGTTCCGTCCCAGCGACGACGCCACCACCTTCCCATTCCTCATCCCCTCCAACTTCTTCGCTGTCAGCGTTCTCGACAAGACTGCCGAGATACTTACTGCCGTGAAGTACGAGAACAGCAAGGACCTCGCCAAGCAGTGCCGCGAGCTCTCAAAGGAGGTGAGCAAGGCCCTCAAGAAATATGCCGTATACAAACATCCCAAGTACGGCAAAATCTATGCCTTTGAGGTTGACGGCTTCGGCAACCAGTATCTCATGGACGATGCCAACGTGCCCTCGCTGCTCGCTATGGCCTATCTGGGCGGCGTCGACTTCAAAGACCCCATCTACCGCAACACTCGTCGCTTCGTGTGGAGTCACGACAATCCCTACTTCTTCAGCGGCAAGGCTGGCGAGGGCATAGGCGGTCCTCACGTGGGCTTCGACATGATTTGGCCCATGAGCATTATCATGCGCGCCTTCACTGCCGAGAACAATGCCAAGGGCGATGAGGAGGTGCGCTGGTGCCTACAGACACTGCTCGACACCGATGCCGGCACGGGCTTCATGCACGAGACCTTCCATGTCGACGATCCCCAGCACTTTACCCGCTCGTGGTTCGCATGGGCTAATACCCTTTTCGGTGAGCTCATCATCAAGCTCATCGACGACGGCAAGGTCGACCTCCTCAACAGCCTGAAGTAACCGCCCGACACCTTGCGCCATCCATGAAACGTCTGCTGCCCCTCCTGCTTCTCGCCGTCGCCCTTCCGCACATGGCTGTGGCGCTCACCTACGACGAGTATGCCGCCATCTTCGGTGAGAACTGGAGTGGGGCAGAGGCCTATCTTGCTGAGAACCGTGCCAAGTGGGACTCCATCTTCACCCGCTATGGCGTCGACCCCCAGCTTGCCGAGTCGGTCATATTCCCCGAACTCGTGCGCTACTCAGCCTTCCGCGACCGCATAGAGAAGGCCACCATGCGGCGCCTCTATGCCCACGGAGGCTCTGAGAAGGGCAACTTCTCCATCGGCGTATTCCAGATGAAGGCCACCTTCGCCGAAAGCCTCGAGAAACTGTGGATGGAGAGCGACTTGCCTGAGAAGTATGACCTGACTTTCAACCTCTCCGACGACATCTATTACCGCAAGCGCCGTCTCGAGCGCCTCTGCTCCACCGAGCAGCAGTGCGTCTATCTCGCCATGTTTCTTCACATCGTGCCCCGACAGTATCCCGAGCTGAAGGAGATGGACGACACCTCGCGCGTGCGTTTCCTCGCCACCGCCTACAACTACTCCTTCGTTGCTCCTTTCGACAAGGTGCTGCGCGAGAGCACCACGTCCCGCTACCATACCGACTTTGTGGCATCTGAGCACACCATCTATTACTCCTATGCCGATATGGTGCTTGCGCACTACCGCACCGTCAACCCCAATGTCGGCAAAAAGCCCCGCCGCCGCTTCCTCTGGTGGAAGTTCTGACAGGTCAGACATTTTAAATAAGGCGGCACTCCAGTCGCGGCAACGCCCTTTCCTCATCGTCCTTTTGCTTCCCGCCGCAATTGGCAGCAAGAATCATTCATTTCGCCACACAAGGGGTGAAAAGCCTCTGGCTGAGTTTACTCTTTATGGGTGAACTATGTCTGATATTCAGTTTGTTATGCTGAAAATCGTTTACTTTCATTCGTCCTATTCGTTCTCGATCAAAAGGCATCCGATGCCTAAGGCACCAAATTTGCCAATCGTTGTTTCATCACTATAGTCATAGGTTGGCTGTCGGCACGTAGGGTGGAGAGTGACGTGTTTATTGATTTTTTCTTATCGTTGAAAGTATTCCGTTTAGAGTTTACCGTTTAGATTTAGAGTGAAATGGGTTGTTTCTGAGGAGTGAAACAGCGGTTTTCAGTAAAAAGTCGGATTTTCGTGGTTTATGAGGGAACTGCAACGCTTGGAGCGGAAAGAATCGCAGCGAGAAGCTGTTGTGGAAAGGGGTGACGGCTGGCATGCGCTACAGCGCTACAGCGCTACAGTTAAAA
>JAGCFO010000002.1 GCA_017650105.1 Bacteroidaceae bacterium
AGACTTCGGCGAAAGGAAGACAAAGAAGAGAGAAAAAGTCGTTCCCGAATCCCCCTCCTGATGGGAACGTGACAGCTATGCGTGGCTGCGTTTGCGACGCTGCGAGGTTTTTCTCGCGGATGGAGTGTGCTCCAGCACCTCTTCAGGGGTTAGTCTTGGATGAAAGTGAGGTTGTTTTTTGCCGTCTGCAACTGTCTTTCTCCTTCCTGTTTTTTTGAAATTCATCTACACATCTACACCAGGCGGTGAAAAATCTTGACTCACACCTCGTTATCCCGATATAGATGGCCAAATCATCTACATTCATATACACTCATCTACACCAGAGGACGAATGATACAAGGATGATCAAATAATCAGGTAATCAGGTAATCGGGTAATCGGGAAATCAGGTAATCGGGAAATCAGGTAATCGGAAAATCAAGTAATCAAGCCCTCAAATAATCAGATTTGAACAAAAATATCGAAGACTTTTTCGAGAGCCAGATATGTTAGGAGAAAAATGAATTATGAAGAAGGGAAAAAATTTTTTGGAGAACACATATCGTACGCTGGAGAACAAATAATTCTTTTTACTCAAAGAAAACTGCTTCATGAAGAAGCGTGCATTTATAGTTGGATTATATCCTTCATTTTCTCGCCATGCCAAAGATAAAATAAACTTTTCTTTGGTCATTTGGCTTAACGAAAACGTTGGATCTTATCCTTCATTTTCTCGCCATGCCAAAGGTAAAGTAAACTTTTCTTTGGTCATTTGGCTTAACGAAAACGTTAAACTCTGCGCCGCTAAAGTTAAACAATAAATTTTTATTGTTAAACAATAATTCCGTAAAGTTAAACAAAAACGGAACAGCCGTTTTGCCATAGCGATTACTGCCCGACGGAAATGAAAGGAAGGTCCCTCGCTTTACAATATAAAAGAGGAAAAAAGCATCGTTTTGCAAAAAAATATCTATCTTTGCACATTACAAAATCTCAAATGATGTCTATCATGCGTCGCAAAGCACTTCTCTCAATATGCATTGCCCTGCTGTCGGCAAGCACGCTTCCCACCCGGGCTGTTACGGTGACAATAAACAACCTGGTTTTTAATATCGACACTTCGAAATCGACAGCTGTTGTACAATCAGCCTATTACGGAATGAACTATAGCGGGTACATCATTATTCCCCAAAGTGTGACGTACCAGAACAAGGCGTATACAGTTGTGGGTATCGACGATAGTTGCTTCAGCCGGGCTGAAATCGAAGGAATAACCATTCCATCGACAGTTACATCAATAGGAAAAAATGCTTTCTATTTATGCGAAAAACTTAAGAAAATCAATATTCCCAACTCTGTTACAACAATAGGCGAAAGCGCATTCTCAAACAGTTCAATTTCCGAGATAACCCTATCTACCTCCCTCAAAAGTATCCCGAAAAATGCTTTTTACCATTGTGAAAACATGACTCATATCGAGTTGCCTAACTCCGTCACATCCATCGGTGAATCTGCATTTGCCTATAGCGCCTTGGCAAGTATCAGCTTCCCTTCGGTGCTTAACTCTATAGGTTCTTCGGCATTCAAATCTTGTAAAAACCTAAACGAAATTGTACTGCCTAACTCCGTCACGATAATTGGTCCATCCGCATTTGCTTATAGCGCCATATCCAGGATTACCTTCTCTTCATCTCTTGGCTCTATAGGAGCTTCGGCATTCGCTTACTGCTCTAACCTGGACAACATTGTTCTTCCTAATACTCTTCACACATTAGGACAAGATGTTTTCCGGAGCTGTTCAGTTCTCTCCAAAATAGAGTTGTCTTCTTCATTGCGAATTATTCCCGAGTATGCTTTTGCTAACTGCATAAAACTGACGGAGATAAACCTTTGTGAAGGTGTTACTACGTTGCGATCAAGAGCCTTCTGGGAGTGTAATTCCTTACATAAAGTGATATTTTCATCAACTGTTAATTCTATCAAGTCGGATGCATTCTCTGGTTGTAATAATCTTGAGTGTTTCGAAGTGGCAGAAAACAACAATTCGTTCTGTGCTGTTGACGGGGTGTTGTATTCAAAATCGATGTACACACTATGGAAATACCCACCCATAAAGGAGGGAGGTAAACTATATCTTCCAGAAAGTGTGCAGGAAATAGCAGATGAGGCTTTCTACGGAGTAACATCCTTATTCTCGATAGAAGAAGCCCCTAACCTTCGCCGAATTGGGAATAGTGCTTTTGCATTCAGTAACCTCAGCTACATCAATTTACCTAGCTGTCTCACACAGATTGGCGACCTCGCTTTTATGGGTTGCCATTTAGGAACTCTTGTCTTCCCCTCCGGAATAACCAAACTTGGCGACGGTTTGTTCTGCGAGAAAGGTTATGTATCTGTGCTGTTCCTTCTATGTAAGATCGATGAGAACTGCACGGCATTGCGCGGGCTCACCGACAATACAACTATCTATACGCCTGCCTCACAAGTAGACCTCGTCAGCAACCTCTGTAAGGCTCGAGTCTTCCCCATTGGAACATGGCCTGATTTGATAGACGTCACATCATACCTGAAGGGGGTGGAGTTCCGCCTAAACCCCGAAGCAGAAGAGAAACCAATATTAACATTCATCTATGGCGATGGTTCTGCCATAAAACCCGATGACGACGGCGTATACCATATCTACGATTTGGACCTGAACACGAAATACGAAATCAGAGGATGGTTCTTCAAAAATATTTATTCGTACTACCAACCCCTGGGCACCGTTCAGACACTACGTCCCACAGTAAGTGGCTCTGTTGTGAAAGCAACGGAGACAACCCTCACGTTCGAAGTTTCGGCTATGTCGGACAAGACTTGCCAGCCTACCGAGTACGGCATCTACTGCAATGGAAATTACCATGTTGCAGACAAAGACGGCAAGGTAACGGTAAACGGACTTAATCCAGGAAGAACCTATAACGTAAGCGCCTATGCCAGATACGGGGAATACTATATCTCCAGCAGCTTCTCTGCCTATACAACGTCCATCAACCTGTGGGTAACACAGACAGAGCTGACGCCTACGACATTTGCCTGCACGGGAAGCTACAAGACAGAGGAAACACAAATAGAGCAATCCGGCTTCCTGAATCAGGAATCGGACGGAATCCATCTGCGGCTGACGGGACTGATACCCAACAAGCAGTATACCGTAACATTCTTCGTGCGTACCACAAACGGTGGGCAGTACACCCAAGCCTTGACCTTCACTACGCCGAAGGTTACCATCGAAACGCAGAACACCAAGGTGGTAAGCAAAGGAACGGCCGTTGTGTGTGCAAAGACTAACCTCGGTGATGACGACAGCGCGGAGGTAGGCTTTGAGTGGCGCAAACTCGATGCTCCCGACATCATCCCTTCAAAGACAGGCACTGCCATCCTCTACGAAGGCACGATGGAGGGAATGATCCGCAATATTGATGCCACTTCATACTATAAGGTGCGCCCATACTTTATTGATTCAGCAGGAAAAACCTATTATGGCGAATGGACTGGCTTCGACCCCAACGAGTTCTCGTATTTCGAGGCAACGGTTCACACCTATGCCAACGTGCAAGTAGGGCAAGGCCAAGCTACGTTGCGCGGATATGCCCTGGGCGGTACAGACGACATCATAGAGCAGGGCTTCGAGTATTGGCGTCTGCGTCAGGGCAGCGCATCGTCGGCACGACGGGCTCCCGAAGACGGGCGGATTGTTGTGAAGGCTACAGGACAACGGATGGAGGCTACCATCACGGGACTAGACGACAACACCGTTTACGGATTCCGCGCGTATGCCAAGACTGCCACACAAACCACCTACGGAGAGGAAATCGAATTCACAACACCTATTGCCAGCGGGATAGAACGGACTGAAGCAGAAGTCCTGTCTTCCGATGAGCGCAAGGGAGTATATACGCTCTCAGGACAGCGCCTAGACATCGACGAATCGGCGCTAAACAGCCTGCCACGAGGAATCTATATCGTTAACGGACGGAAGGTTGTCGTCAAATAGAACTGCAAAAAAGACAAATATCAACGCTTGACAACATTATTATAAAAGCATATGAAACACAGAACTCTCTCACTGACACTATCGATTGTATTTGCTGCTCTGTTCTCTTCCCTTGGAGTAGCACAAAACGCAACTACCGAAAAGGAGAAGGCTCAGGTGATAGAACTCACAACGGAGTCGTTCAAACAGCGCGTGATGGATTACGAGAAGCACCCACAGGAATGGGTGTATGCCGGCAAAAGGCCTTCCATCATTGACTTTTATGCTACCTGGTGCGGGCCTTGTAAGCAAGTTGCACCCATTATGGCTCAACTTGCCAACGACTATGCCGGAAAGATAGACATCTATAAAGTTGACATCGACAAGAATCGCGAGCTGGCAGCACTCTTTGGCATACAAAGCATTCCGACAATACTATTCATACCCAATGAAGGTTTGCCCCAAAAGGCTGTCGGAGCAATGCCCAAGAGCAGTTACGAAGAGGTTATCAAAAAACTGCTGACTACACCTTAATAAAAATAACGCGCGCGAAGACCTAAAATCTTCGCGCGTGCTTTTTCTTGTTTTACCTCTGAGGATTCCTCCCTCCAGTTTCTCCGCAACGGATAAGGCAAGGAAGGTACAGCTTGGCTATTCCACGCTTCTCAGGAACTTATTTCCTGATGCCACCCAATCGCGGAAGTCAACAGAAGCGTCGGGATTGGGATTGCTCATCGGCTTGAGAAGAGCCTCCATCGCATCCTTTTTGCTCGGTTTGAGCGTGGGGAAAAGAATGCGCATTTTTTCATATTGTTGAATTCCCTCTACCAATCTTTCCCAACGCAGGCTGGGGCCTTCGGGATAAACCAAGAAGGTGTCTCCAGCCGTCCAAGTGCCGAAACGGCTATCCAAACAAGGCTCCACAGGCCAGCTATTGTAAGCCCAACGCAGATATCCGTTGTAGCCCTTTGCCAAAGCATGCCAACCGAGGAAGGCAGACTCTGCAAGCGGAGAGGAAAGGAAGGTGTTGGGACGGTTCGGGTTGCAGCAAGTGTAGAAAGTAGTGCGCAGATTGTCGGCCCTACGCTGCAGCACGACTTCTTCGGGAAGCTTAGCGTGACGATATCCCAGGCTGATGTCGTACATCATATTCACCACTTCGGGGCTATAGTTCACAGCACCCTCGATGCGGTATCCCGGATCGGCTCGACGAACCAAATCCCAAGCTGCACGAAGCTGCTCCATAGGACGTTCGTCCATAGCGATGCAAGTGCGCTCGAACCAGCCCTTTGCCTTCAGATGCGCTGCGAGATCTTTCATGAACGGTAGCATGATATCCTCGTACTTCTGTTCTCCCGGCTTGCAGGCAACATGTTTGGTGCTGTTGGTAGCGCAATCGTAATACTCAAACTTATAGCTCCAGGGAACCAGCGTGTAGCAGTCGATCTGCTCGGTGATTCCGCACTCCATAGCAAACGACACCCAAGCGTCAAACACCGTATAGTCGTATTTCCAGCTACCGTCAATCTGCTTCATCTTGGCAATCATGCTCTCGAAGGGATCGTACGTCTGGCTGTTCCAAGGATGCTCGATGATGGAAGCCGTGATGACTTTCTCGCCTGCTGCGGCAAGCATCTTCATGAGCGGGCGCATCTTGTCGAAATGCTCCTTGCTCCATAAGGGCACATCGAAGTATCTCGCTACGGCATAGGGATTTTGCCACAGGTCGAGATGGAAAGCCCATTTATCGGGAGTGGGAAGCACGCGGTTCACAACCTCCACCTTCAGGGGAAGATTGAAGCTCGTTCCGTCGCAGTTGACCGTTACCGTTCCCTTATATGTTCCAGCCTTCGCGCTCTCGGGAATATGCACGTCGAACCAGAGAGGGCGCGTGGTGTTAGCCTCAACCGACATCGCTTCGGAAGCATCCAGCCTGTCAGCCATGAGAAGGGAATCCTTGCTGTTGTACTTGTCGCCCATCACGTAGCACACGAAGTACTTGTCGATGCAGGACGAGGGGATCGTGTTGTTTCCGCTCTTCAAGTCGCTCACCTTCAGCGTCACCCTGTCGAGCTGTTTCGGAGTGGAGATGACTGCCTGCGCAAACACGCGCTCTCCTCTCCAACCGTGAAGGACGGGATTTGCTGCAAAGGCAGCTACTTGGCTGCGTGAGTAGCGCTCGTCTATCGAGCCCCACCCTACCTTTGTCGTTTTCAAACTAAGCCAGCAGGCCTGATCTCCCGGGTTGGGATCAGGAAGTTCTGCAGTTTTCACTTGCCCCATAACGGGCATCAGTCCCATCAGGAGGAAGGCTAATAGCAAAAGGTTGTTTTTTGTTTTCATATCCGTTTAATGACGATTATTCTCGGTAAAGGAAAAATTATGGAGAACAAATCTCGCGAGATGAAGAAGGGAAAAATTTTTTTGGAGAAGGAAAAATGGAGGAATCTCAAAGTATGTGCTCGTCAGATTTTCCTTCTCCCGTTCCTCCTTTCATCATCAAGCTAAAATCCACTACGTCCTATTCATCTTCATTTGGTTACCAACCATCCGGCGGTATGCTCCACAGAAGCAGCCTGAATGCTTTGCCCCTCGGAGCTGAAAGCATGCAGAGCGCCTCCGCTAAAGGTGAGCGACAAGGGGGTGTAGACAGCATCGTCTGTTGCCCGAACACGCAGCGTGCCTTTGCTCATATTGATGGCAACGTCACTTGTGACACCACGAGCTCGTGACTTCTCGCCCGACACACTATCCGTAAACCTGCTTCCCGAAGCAACAACCGTTATCGTACCGCCCGTAACATTCACGGTACCAACGTTATTGATACCCTTCGCGCCGTCTCCTGTCGCCTTCAATTCGACGGTTGCCCCGCTGAGCGACATAGAACCCTTGCAACGCACGCATGCCGATGACTTCAGGTCCTTTTCCTCGCTGTCGTAAACGGGAGTGCCCTCGGCAAAGGCAACAAACTTGCCTCCCATGAGGACGATGGACCCTTCGGTGTCGAGCGCCTTCGAGCCGTTTCCCTTCACGGTAGCCTGCACGATGCCTCCTGTCTGCGTAAAGGAACCTGCCGATTTCAGAGCTCCGGCTTTCTCTCCTGTTGTTGTCAGCTTCAGAAGTCCCCCTCTGATGGAGATATTAGGCGTGATGGAGGCATCAGCCTCTTCGTACGAAGTGGTGACGGCTTCGTCAACAGCATTCACGGTAAGCTTTCCGGCATTCATCTCGATATATCCCGAGCTGACGTCTACCCCGTCGTCTGCCGTGTTGATGGAAACAGTTCCTCCGTTCATCAGGACATAATCGTGAACCTTGATTCCATCCTTGCTGGCTGTAGTGATGTTAATGACTGGATTGTGCTTGCCTCCTCTTATTCTGACGTAGTCGTCGCTAGCGATTCCGTGCCCGAAGTTGGCATTCACGTTAAGTGTCCCATTGCCCGAGAAGATGAGCTGCCCTTCGCTGAAGAGCACGCCCTTCATGTCCTCGCCTGTCGTGTAGGTATAGGATGTTCCATCCGTAAGGGTATTGGTAGTGCCGTCGGCAATCTCCACATACGCTGTCTTCCCGCCATATTCCGTAGCGCCAACCATCACTTTTGGAAGGATGATGGCTCCTCCGTCGGAATTGGCTATGGAGACATTGTTGAGCGTGAGACGCACTTTCTTGGCTGCATAGAGCTTGAACGAACCGTCGGATGTGTTGCCCGTAAGGATGAAACGAACCTTCTTCGTTGCGTAGGCAACCACATCGGAGGATGTTCCCGAAGACACTGCTACCACATTGTTTTTCAACGAAGAAGGATTGTAGGTAAACGAAGCAGTTGTGCCGCTATACGTTACTGTGACGGTTCCTTTGGCTTCTTCGTCTTCAATGAAATTCTCAATGAAATCTCCGTAGTCGTTCGTAGCGGTTTCAGTCATAGTCACCGTTTCGGTAACATAGCTATAGGAAGTATCGTCAGCCGGGTCTATCGCTACATCAAAATCGGTAGTATAGGTCTGCGGCTCCTTAACCGAAGGCTCTTCGAAACAAATCGACTCCACATACGAAATGGGATAGGTAACCTTTATCCCGTCTGCAGCATTCAGATGGATGTATGAGTTGTCGGCGCTGAAGGTGATGTCGGTAAGCGACTCTATTTCGTAAGACTGTGCGCTACCGTCGGCACAAAGCACATAGGCTGTGGTGAATTCTCCTGCTTGCGCGCAGAGGAACAGCGCAGCCGATATGATAGAAATGAAAAGTCGTTTCATCAGCGAACAAATTTACTGCTTTTGCCTTCCGACTCCACAATGTACACGCCCTTAGGCAAATGGCTCAAGTCGAGTGTCTGGCTCTGTATGGTCTGCACCGTTGTCAGCACGCGCTGCCCGCTTGGGGAATAGACGTTGACGATGCTTCCTGCCTTCCCCTCAAGGGTAAGCTGATGCGTGAGAGGAGAGTATGAGAACGAAGACTCGGGCAACAGCAGGTTTTCGACAGACGAAACGTCCGAGATGTATAACCGGCTGATGCTGGAGAGAGGATACGTCTGATCTGCTTCGTTCTTCATCATTGCAATCATGTTGCCCGAGGAGAACGTTATCTTGCTTATTCCGCTCAAAGGCAAAGCAGCTTCCTCGCCTGAGGTTTGCTTCACATACAGATTCTGGGCTGATGCCGACACACCGAGAAGGAGCATGCAGGCTATGACTGAAAATAGTTTTTTCATCTTTGTTTTGTGTCTATTAGAAGTCAAAAGAATACTCCAGGCCTATTATGTTGCCTCCTGTCTCTTCGTCGTAAACGACCTTAGAGTTGTAGGAAACCTGATAGCGGTAATAAGCCGAGAGTTTTGAATGTTTGTTGAATTTGTAATCTGTTCCTAACGTGTAGCGCATCTTTCCTAAAGCAAACTGCTTGTCAATCTCGTTGAATGCCTCGACAGAGAGGAAAGGCTCGAACTTGCACTTCGGGATATCGTAGCTTACCTCCACACGGCTGCGAAGCTTATGATCGATCTTGGCTTTCTTGTCGTCAATCATATAGCTATAGTCTTCTTCGTTCTCATCCTCAATCAGATACCACTCTTCAAGGTCAGGAAGGACAACTGACAAAGGATTGTAGTAGTAGCGAGTACGATTGCAAGTGGCTGGAGAGGTGTAGGTGAACTGATATCTCTCACGCAGCGACACATTGAAGCGCCCCAGCTTGATAGAAGCACTTGCCGAAGCAAAGGCACGATGTCTCGGTCCCCAATACGCTTCGTCTACGTTCTTGTGCTTGGGGCTGCCGTCTTCGTTGAACTTCACGGCTGTTTCGGCAGGATTGTTCTTGTAGATGAACAGGTATCCCGCATCCACCTTGAGCCAAGGGAGCACGTTTTTGTTCTTGTAGGAGAAGGATAGGCCTGCAGACGCTCTGTCGGAGGCTGAGAAGACGTCGCGCATACGATATCCAGCCTCAACGGACATGTTGAACCCTTTGGCAAGTTTAGTCTTGCCCTCGATGTTTGTCCACAATCCCCAATCGTCGGCACTTCTCTCTTCCTGCGCAAAAGCATTAGGAGTCAGCACAACAAAGAGGAGCGCGATAAGTAGAAAGGAAAAATATTTTTTCATAACTCAAATTTTCTTATGGGTAACACATATTCTGGTTTGGGCAACACTTCTCTATCCGCGAGGCATGCGCCCTATGCTGTCGACAGAGTTGGTCTGCCCTGAGAGGGGCTTGTAGTAGATGCGGAGAATGGCGCTGTCTTTCAGGAAGTCGATAGCACCCACTTCCACTCTCGATATGTCGAGCCCGGTTCTCTTCTTCAGGTCCTCTATCAGCTCGTCGTACTTCTCGGGAGTGATGAGGCGCACATTGTCATATTTGATAAGCTTGCTAGCTTCGTTCTTGATGAAGAACTTGCTCTCGCACACCCAGATGGAAATCAAGAACAGCAGGTTCGTTGCCCCCAGCTCCAGATAGCTGATGCTTGTGGCAAGGGCATTGATGGCGCTCACGGCAATGATGAGGAAGAGGTAGGTCATCTCTCTGATGGGCACACTCTCCGTTCTATAGCGGATGATGCCGAAGATGGCAAACAGACCGAGGGCAAACCCTATCTTCAGCTTCACGCCTCCCATGAGGAATATGAGAAGGAACACGCTGATGGAAATCAGGGTGAAAGTGAAGAGATAGTCGCGCCTGTGGCTCTTGGGATAGTAGAAGAGGCGGACGATGATGCCCACGACGAAGATGTTAACGACAAAGCGGATGAGCAATTCTCCCAGTCCTGCCCAGTCAACCCAGGCTGACGACGCCATGCTGCTGTCGGCTAAAGACTCCAACTCCCCTTCTAAATCATCTGCAGCGGCAAGCAAGGCTTTTCCTCCTGCGGCCAAAAGACTAATAAATGACATAATATTAAGATTTATAATGATTAAACTCGTTTGCAAGCAGCTTCTCAAATCTGCGCACCTTCGGAAGGAAATTGTTTTTCTTGATGCCTTCGTTTGTAGCCACCGTGCCTATACAATATTTGCTGAATCCGGAAGGATGGATACGCAGCGTGCGGAGGATGTCGAGCACGGGCGAGTCAGCATTTCCGTCGCGCTTCAGCTCTATTATCACCAGTCGGTCGTACGTGTTGTCGACACCCGTTTCCCAATGATGGAACTTCACGTGCGAATCGATGGTAAGACGCTCCGTTTTGGCATAGTTCACGAGAGTAATGCGCTCAAACTGGTTCTCCACCTTGGGCACCAGCTGCTCAAGCGTGTATTTGGCGTACTTGTGCAGCAGCTCATTTCCTCCGTCCTCAATGAGGGAGTCAATGCCGCGCACCTCCATACGCTTCTTCTTGGTGCGCCCGTGATTGTTTTTGTTCTTTACTTCCAGAAATGTCTCTCCGCTGCTGAGATAGGTGCGCACTCTCACCTTCTGGCGCGTCAGACGTCCGTTGTGATGAGCCAGATACATCTCCTCGTCGGGCGTATCGAGGTAGATAGTCCTATAAGGACTCACTCTCCTGCCCTCAATCTCATTCACATAGTATTTCCCCTGCGCCATACGCAGCAGTTCCTCAAGCTGAGTGAGGGTTGCCAGATATTTCTGGTCGGTTCTGTTCATCAACTTGATTCCTCCCATCTCCTCCAAAGAAATGGTAGGAAGCTGCTCCAGTAATTGCAAAATCGCCTTTTCCATCTTTATGCTGCAAATGTATGAATTAAAAATAACTTTCCGTATCTTTTTTATTAAAAAATGTGTCTTATGCAGAAAATTACGATTTTTTTTGCTGATATCATTTTTTTTCCCTATCTTTGACTTCTGAAATAAAAACTTCCACTTAATAACATTTGACCATATGCAAGATTTGAAATCTTATCTGAACGAGGCAGAAGAACTGATGGAAATGGCCATTCTTCATATCGAAGACGAGTTGGCTCATATCCGTGCAGGAAAGGCTGATGTGCGCTTGCTCGACGGCATCCGCGTCGACAACTACGGCACAAAGGTGCCCATCAACAATGCTGCCAGCGTATCGACTCCCGATGCGCGTTCCATTGCTATTCGTCCGTGGGACAAGAACATGCTGCGCATCATAGAGAAGGCTATCATCGACTCCAACCTCGGCATCATGCCCGAGAACAACGGAGAAATCATCCGCATCAACATTCCTCCCCTCACCGAGGAGCGCCGACGCCAGTTGGTGAAGCAATGCAGCAAGGAGGTTGAGACTGCCAAGATCAGCGTACGCAACGCTCGTCGCGACTGCATCGAGAAACTGAAGAAGGCTGTCAAGGAAGGTATGCCCGAAGATGAGCAGAAAGACGGCGAGGAGAAAGTGCAGAAGCTTCACGACAAATACATCAAGAAGGTCGACGAAGTGTTTGCTGCAAAGGAGAAGGAAATCATGACCATCTAAGCAGCCTCTGCCGCAGATACGAGTCGTTGTATGCGAGGACTTGTCGTAAAAAACACAGGCAGTCATTACAGAGTGCGCACGGATTCGGGCGCACTCTTTGACTGTAAGATAAAAGGCAACTTCCGCCTTCGCGACATACGCAGCACCAATCCCGTAGTCGTAGGCGACAAAGTGCTCTTCGAGCCTACCTCCGAAAACCTTTCCGAAGTCAAAGAAGCCTGTGCCGAAGTGCTGGCTGCCAGCATCGTGAAGAAAAAGAAAGGCAAAGGGAAGAAATCATCCAAGCACGCCGACTCCCAACAGCAAGCGCCAGACAGTTCACACTACCCCACGGGCTGGATTACCGACATCGAGGACCGCGCGAACTACATCATCCGCAAGGCTTCGAACCTCAGCAAGCAGAGCCACATCATTGCCGCAAACGTAGACCAGAGCCTGCTCTTGGTTACCATCAGCCATCCTGAGACAAGCACCATTTTCATCGACCGGTTCCTCGCCGTGAGCGAGGCTTACCGCATTCCCGTGCATATCGTCATCAACAAGGCTGACATCTACGATGAGGAAGAGAAACGAATCGCATCGCTCCTCGCTTCCCTCTATGAGCATATCGGCTACGAATGTCACATTATTTCCTGTGTACCAGATAGTTCCTTCCCGGGAGCTGAGTCGCTGCTGCCTTTCCTCGAGGGGAAGACAACGCTCCTCTCCGGCAACTCGGGCGTAGGCAAAAGCACCCTTCTGAATGCGCTGCTGCCTGAGGTAAGACAGAAGACGGCTCCCCTCTCCGAAGTGCACGACACGGGAATGCACACCACCACTTTCAGCGAAATGTTCGAGCTGCCAGGCTCAGGATGGCTCATCGACACTCCCGGCGTAAAAGGCTTCGGCACTTTCGATATGGAGAAGGAGGAAGTGGGGCACTATTTCAGGGAAATCTTCGAGATGTCGAAACATTGCCGATACGGAAACTGCACCCATACGCACGAGCCAGGATGTGCCGTGCGCGATGCGCTTGAGAAGCAGCTCATAGCTCCTTCTCGCTACACTTCTTATCTGAGCATGCTCGAAGATAAGGATGAGGCGAAGTACCGTTGAGAAGATTTAGATACGGGTTGGAAAAAGTGCCGAGCACATACTTTGAGCTTCCTCCATTTTCCCTTCTCCAAAAAATTTTTTTCCCTTCTTCATATCGCGATATTTGTTCTCCAAAAATATTTTTTCCTTCTCCAAAAAACAGCTTTGACAATACATACTGAAATTGCGAAAAACAACACCCCTCCAATCAAAATGAAAACCACTCATCAACCAACTATGAAACAGCTTCTCCTCCTTCTCCTCACACTCCTTGCTATCAACTCGATGGCGCAAAGAGAGACGTACTATCCGCAGCGGGCTGACGACAACGGATTCTTCGAGATGAAATGGACTTCACTTGTCGCTCACCTTGAGGACGACTACTTCCGCACTCCCGATGCCATCCGCGTGGGCGACAACGTGCTTCTCTTTCAGCTGAAAAGCGGGGGTTGGGGCAAGAACATCAACATGCAGCGCGTACTCTCTGAGGATGAGCACGATACCGCTCTTGCCGCGCAGTCTCACGTTGACGAAGGCACCATCGACAACGGAGCAACTTCTACGGAGATTATCTTCCTTGCACGGCTCTACAAGGCAACGGGCGAAAAACGGTTCCTGAAGGGTTTGACGCGCGGACTTGACTACCTGCTGAAGATGCAATACAAGAATGGGGGCTTTCCGCAGTGCTATCCGCGCACTACAGGCTATGTGACTGAAATCGAATATAATGACAACGCCAACGTAAACGTGCTGCGCCTCATGAGAGCCGTCTACGAATCGGACCCTCGCTGCAAGACACATTGGGATGATTGGGCTACGTGGACTCAGCCGGGCTCGATGGATAGAAGAACCTTCGATTTCCTCCCCCGAAAGTACTTCAAGAAGGCAAAAAAGTCATTCGACAAAGGCATCAGCTGCATCCTTCGAACACAAATCGTGCGCGACGGGCAGCTCACAGCGTGGTGCGCCCAATACGACCATCAGACTCTTCAGCCTGCCAAAGCCCGCGCTTACGAGCTTGTGTCGCTGAGCGGAGCAGAGAGTTTCGGCATCCTTGAGCTGCTGCTCACGCTGCCTTCTCCATCGGACGACGTGATAAAAGCCATAGAGGGAGGAGCCTTGTGGACCGAAAACAGCAAAGTGGAGGGGCTGAAATTTGATTTCTTCCGCACACCCGATGGGAAAAGGGACTACCGGATGGCTCCCTGCGAGGATTGCCCTCCCCTTTGGGCTCGCTTCTACGATATTGACACCAACGAGCCCTTCTTCTGCGACAGAGACGGCGTGAAAGTCGATGCCGTAGAAAAGATTGGCATTGAGCGACGTACAGGCTATTCGTGGTACAGCGGAGACGGGAATCAATTCCTCAAACACTACGAAAAATGGAAGAAACGTGTTTCATCCGTTAAACAATAAAAAGGAACGACTATGATGACGAAATACTACTTGGAGGCGTGTTGCCAAAGCGCTCAAGATGCCCTCACGGCTCAGAATCACGGAGCCTCGCGCATAGAGCTGTGCGAAGACTTGGCATGCGATGGGCTGACTCCCTCGCTGGACACCATTCGCGAAACGCTGCGAAGCGTCTCCATCCCCGTAAATGTGTTGATTCGCTTACGTGCCGGCAACTTCGTCTACGACAAAGACGAAATTGCAAAAATGTGCCTTTCCATCGGGGAAATTCGGGATTTGCGCGTAGTAACAGATGACGAAAACGGGGCAGAGCGGAAGGTAAACGCTGTAGTGATTGGAGCACTTACCGAGGAGGGAGAAATAGACATTCCTGCCGTTAAGGAGATGATGGATGCCGCAGGAGGCTTGCCGATTACCTTTCACAGGGCTTTTGATGTCTGCGCCCATCCGAAAAAGGCTTATGAGCAGCTCTCCGAGTTAGGGATAGCGCGCATCCTCACTTCGGGGCAAGTTCCCACAGCGGTGAAAGGAAGCAAACTCCTTGCCGAGCTTGTCCAGATGTCAGCAAGTCCAAAGGAAAATGAGGGCAGACCTACAATCCTTGTCGGGGGAGGCGTTCGGCCCTCAAATATTGACACTCTTGCCGAAGAAACGGGTGCTCAGGAGTTCCATTCCTCCTATCTCCTGTGGTAGGAAGGCTGAGGAAACGGCTTTTTCGCTAAGGCAACCCGATGCGAAGTCCTATCCGGAGCGATGCCACCCAAGGTTTCCCGGAGTGAATAGTACGCAAATTGGTTTCTGTCGGATACCACGAGAAATCAGGCTCAAAGAACACATCATATCCTTCCATAAGCGAGTAGGATAATCCCGCATGCGCCTCCAGAGAGTACTGAAACGCACGTTCTTCCTGCTTCTCCCCATCCAAAGTGGCTGACAGGCAATATTCTCCCGAAGCCCCCACTCCAGCATAGAAAGTCCAGATATCGCTAAGCGGAAGGCGCCCGTTCACACGCAAGGGGATGCCCAGATATTCCACTTTCTGCTCATACACGCGATTTCCGAACATCGGGATAATGTCTGACTTCAAGCGCGTGAAGGAGAGTCCACTCTCTATGCCCCAGAACGTACCGAGCCAGTAAGACAAAGTAGCTGAGAGGCTCACAGGCATCTGGTGCCGGAAAGTGCTGTAGGCATAGTCGTACTTAGTGAGCAAGCCCTTCAGGGAAGGAGCCGCACGGCGCGAAGGAGAAGAGAGCAAGTCGGCATTCATCATGTTTGAGAAGCCTCCTTGGGACGTAGAGCCGGATACGCCTGAAGCGCTGAGGGCGAGGAGATATTTCGGAGAGGATGATGAAGGTTTTACAAGAATATCCGAAGCGGGATTGCTATGCGGGAAACGTTTCGTGCCCGATGTGTTTTTCTCTTGAGAAAGAGTGTGCGACGATGCAGCCGAAACGCTATTTTCGCTTACATCCTTCTCAGAAGACGGCACCTTTTTATCTGAAATATCTGCAAAGTCCTTAGGGGATTCAGCCGATATTTCTGCGGATTCGGATGATTTATCCGCGACGGCTGAGGTTTTTTCCGCAACTTCCGCAAGCTCCTTCTCTTTTCCTGATGAAGGAAGAGGGGCGTCCCACGTTTCGTTCTGTGCCAGCCATTTTTCCTTCTCCACTTTGCGATATTCTTTCTTCATCTCGCGCGTTTCTTTCTTCATCTCGCGAGATTCCTTCTCCATACGGTTTTTTTCCTTCTTCATATTTTCCGCTTGAGTAGGAATCATTTCCTTTACCTGCTCCGGAGTTTCGGGCAGAAGGAGATCTTCCGACAGAGGGCTGTTTTCCGCTATCTGTTGACTTTCGATATTCGGCGACACATTCTCCTGCACATTGTTGGAGGAGAGAAGAGAGCTCTCTTCCTTCGTGGGGCGCGTAGCAAAGACTATCAACAGGGCAGCTACAGCAGCAGCGGCAGGAATCAGAAGGAAACGCCTCCTATGCCGAGAGCCGCTTTTCCCCTTCGGGCGCTTATCCATAGCCGCCCGAATTCCTTCCCAGCCGGCATCGGAAGGAGAGTGCACCTCAGCCCCTTCTAACTTATCCCGAAGGACATCAAGCCAATCGTTATTCTGTTTCATAGCGTACAATCATTCTCCGTTTTTAATGTATTCTCCTATCCTGAGCGACAACGCCCTACGGGCACGGGCAAGCTGAGAAGAAGAGCTTTTCTCGTTGATATGCAACATGCGCGCGATATCCCTGTGGCTGAATCCCTCCATACAGAAAAGGTTGAAAACCGTTCTGCATCCCACAGGCAGCTCAGCTATCATTGTGAGCAGAGTCTGCTCCGAAATCTGGCGTATGCTCTCCACAGCAGGCTCCTCATACGATTCGGCATCCTCGATAGGCACCAGCGACAGCGAGTTTTTCTGCCTCAGCTGCGTGAGAGCCGTATTCACCGTGATGCGTTTCATCCACGCAAGCAACGAGCCTTCGCCCCTATAAGAAAAAGAACCAATCGTATCAAAAGCCTTCACGAAAGCGTCCTGCAGCACATCCTCGGCGTCATCTTTATCCTGCATATATCGCAGGCAAACTGCGCGAAGTCGAGATGCGCAAGAACGATACAGCTCACCCCAAGCCGTATCGTCCTTTCGCTTGCATTGCTCAGCCAGACGCCTTTCGTCCATATTGTCAAAGTGAGGAAATCTGTCCTTCCATTAATACCAAACCTGTGGAGTTCTCAATTAACGTAAAAAGGAAGGGTCTATCCAGCAACAAGGTCTTCTCGGCAGTTTTTGAAGTCTTTGAGGCATCCATCATATCGGAAAGAGGAGCCCATTCGAGCTGCGTTTGCTGACACAAAGCTATCGGATAAAGATTGGGATCTAACCCCGATAGCACCCCTCTTTCTTCCCACAAACAGGGAAAGCCCATTCGCAGCCTCGGGAGATTAACTTCCTCCAAACTGAAGTAGTCAAACAAAGGCATCGTCAAATCAACACAAGCCTTACTACTGCCGACAACAAGAGAAACCTCACTCACAATGTCGCGCAGGCTATATCCCTCCTTCGGCAGAAAGAGGCACAGCGACGTAATCCCGTTCTTATAAGGAAGAGCCACAGCCGACATTTTCTCGTTCTCAACAAACGGAAGCGCATCAAAAACGCCCGTAGCCATAAGGTGAGTGGTCTGAGAACCGTCGGAAAGGAAAAACGGCTTTTCTACAGTTTCCTTGAAAGGATACCAGAAGGCATCCTTATGTCGCGAAATGCCAAACAGCAGCATCTTCAAATCAGCAGGAAGGGAATAGGAGAAAAGGTGTGTGGATTCCCAAACTTGCGGCTCATCCCCTTTCATCCAATCCCAAATGTAAGACTTCGTCTCCTCTGTCTGCTCAAAATCCACATAGCTGATGTGAGGAGCAATCATGCTGGATTCATCTTGCCAAGAAGAGCTTTCTATCGTGTAGCCTGCTTGTGCCCAAACCGAATGCGAAAAGGTAAGCTCCTTCGACAGATTTTCTCTCAAAAATGCCGATGAAAAGGCGAAAAATCGATTTGCCGCTTGCAAATCCTCATATGTCAAACCCATCGATTCCAGCAGTTTTGCCTGCACGTCGTCAGTTTCATGTTGGGCAAGCCAGCAGAGAGACATCTGAAGCAGATAAGGAGAGAAAACCACGTTGTTGTCAGCCTCCAACGACTCCAACAAGCGGGAAGCGAATGAGTCGGCAAACGACGTATCCGATATTTTTTTATCCTTCATCAGGGAAGCCAAAGAAGAGGAATTCTCGGCGTTGGCATCATACTTTTGGTCAGGATATACAGTGCCATAATCTGCATCGTAATAATCTGCTTGAGAACAACCTGACAACAAAAGTATCGTCAAGAGTGGAGCAAGGAAAAAGATGTTTTTCGTTTTCATTTTCATTTGATTTTCTACATTAGGTATCAACTACGACTTATTCGCGGGGTGATGTGTGAGTGAATGATTCTCTGTTCAAAGTCAGCAAACACGATGCGTTACTCCTCGCTCTGATTCTTCTTTGCCTTGCGGATAAGCGTCAGCAGCTGTGCGCGATAGTTGTTGGGGTCGAACGAGAGCGACTCCTCAACGAGTTTTTCAGCCATCTCAAACGAGGCTTCACCCTTGTAGGAAGAGCGGCGTAGCAACATTCCGTAGGCAGCTACGCCTGATGCAAAGCGCAGGTTTTCGGTAACAGTCTTCTCATTTTCAACCTCCCCTACCAGCACTTTCTTCTGCAGAGGGATGCTTTCGTCTGCCAGACTCTTCTTGTAGCGGAAATCAAATGTTGCAATTGCCTCCTTCGCCTCTGCTGCAGCGAATTGAGCCGTAGGTATGATTTCGTAAAGAGCGGTTATCGTCTGCCCTGCACCGATTTCTCCCGCATCTTTCGTGTCGTCTTCAAACTCTTCGTTGCTCATCACCCTGTTTTCGTAGCCGATAAGTCTGTAGCTGTCGACGAGGGTGCTGTCGAACGTCACTTGGCACTTTGCATCGCTTGCTACCGAAACAAAGCGACTGCGATTTTTCACAAACACGCGCATCATCTCGTCTTCCGAGTCGATGAATTCGTAGGTTCCGTTTCCGCTGTTGGAAATCTTCTCCATCATATTGTCGTTCAAGTTGCCCGAGCCGAAGCCGCACAACGTGAGGTAGATTCCCTTCGAGGCATACCCCTCAACCAAGCTGACGAGGCTGTCGATGTTTGTCACACCCACGTTGAAGTCTCCGTCGGTGCCCATAATGATGCGATTGTTGCCGTCAGGGATGAAGTTTTCCATCGCTTCCGCGTAAGCCATATGGATGGCTCCTTCCCCGTTGGTGCTTCCGCTTGCCGAGAGTTGCTTGATGGCCTTCTTAATCTTGCTTGCCTGCTTCACGGGGGTGGACTCAAGCAGCTTCTTGACAGTTCCCGAATAGGTGACGATGGAAATCCTGTCGTCGGTGTTGAGATTGTCTACAAGCTCAATCATTCCGCTCTTCAGCAGCTCTAACTTGTCGGAACTGTGCATCGAGCCCGAGACGTCGATGAGGAAAACGTAGTTTGCCTTAGGCATCTCATTCTGTGCCAGCTCTTTTCCTTTCACTCCCAGGCGGAGAAGCTTGTGGGCAGGCTCCCAAGGGCAGGGCCCCATTTCGGCATTGATGGCTGCCGTATGGCTTCCTACGGGCGAGGGATAGTCGAAGGTAAAATAGTTGAGATACTCCTCAATGCGCACCATCGAGGGAGAAATCTGGTATCCTCTATCTAAATAGCGGCGCATGATGGCGTAGGAGGCTCCGTCGGCATCGATTGAAAACGTGGAAGTGCACTCTTCGGATGCCTTCACGAAGGGATTGTCGGTAAACTCGGCAAACTGATCGTGGTTCTCTTCTTCTCCCATATCAGCCTTATAGGCAAGTCCATTGGAATCCATTTCATAAACTCCAAAATAGCCATCCGTAGTGCATCCCGACAACAAGGCTGCCGCGCACAACAACGCATAAAAACAGTTTCTTTTCATAATTCTACCTTTTAGTAATAATGATTCTCTGCCCTATAAATGCAGAAAAGCGGAGAATACTGCATCGGGAAGCTGACTTTTTTTCGCACTTTTTTCATTTTTTTCGAAAAGATGCCTCACGGGCATTTCTCGGCAGGTTTTCCGAGCAAAGAAAAATATTCCTTCTCCATCCCGAATTTTTCCTTCTCCAGCGCGCGATATTTGTTCTCCAAAAAATTTTTTTCCTTCTCCAAAAAAATTTTTCCCTTCTTCATATTTCGCGCTTCTCCTATCAAATTTTTGCACGAAGCCGAAAGCCCTCTTCCTGCGGCAGGCTTCTGGTATCGGGAAGAGGGAGCTGAAGCCTCAAGTGGCTCAAATCGGCTCGGAACCCTCCTCTCAATACGAGGAAATGAAGTCTACAACCAATCGGAACAAAGGTTCGTAGCTGTCGGTAACGGCATGCTGCCAGTTGTCCTCAGTCGTATGATAGAAGGGGAAGGCATCTCCCTCCTTGTTTTCCACAAAGATGCAGGGAACCCCTCGCACAGCAAAGGGATAATGATCGCTGTTGGCAGCAAGTTCCCCTCGGTTGAGGGAAGTGAAGTAACCTCCCTTCTCGTTCAGCTTCTCCCACAGCGGGAAAGCAGGCATTCCCTTCTCGCTCAACTCGCAGTAGAGCTGAGGATTGTTGTCGCCTACCATATCGATATTAAAGAGGTACTTGATGTTCTCGAGCGGCACGATAGGGTGCTCGACGAAGTAGGTTGAGCCGCGCAGATTGGTGTCTTCGCCCGAGAAAGCTATGAACCACACATCGTAAGGGGGCTTGTTCTTCGCGAAATAGGCTGCCAGAGTGATGATGGAGGCCGTTCCCGAAGCATTATCGTTGGCTCCGGCATAGAAAACCTTGCGCCCCAGGTTTCCCAGATGATCGTAGTGCGCGGTAAACACGTAACAACTGTCGTGACGCTCTCCTCGCACACACGCAATGACGTTGTTGCTCTTGTAATCCTTATAGAATCTATTGTCGATGTCCATTCGGGCACTCTTAGCGCCTCGCACAGCGTCGGCCATAGTCCAAATGACGGGTTTGTCAGCCACTTTCTCAGCGTAAGCCTTGTAGAACTTCAGCGGTGTCTCCCACGTGTAGATAAGCCCGGCGTTTGCACACTCGGCACTCTGCAGACGCTTGAAGTCTGCCGAATGTTTGTAAGTGAACCAGAAGTCGCAGACAACGAGCGCGCCTTTATTCTCAGGCTTCTCCAAGTCGGCAAAAAGCCGCTCCGAATCGTAGCGAAGGGTGTCTACATGATACAGCTTGCACTCATCGTGGATGCCTGGGGAAAACTCGCGCAGCACAAAGTCCTGCCCCGCGACGAGCCGCTTCCCGTCTACCGACATCTTCATCACCCCGGGAAACGTGTTGACATCCAGGCAGAACGGCTGGGTCATCACTTCGTCTACTCCTGCCTTGCGGAACTCCTTTTCGATGAAGCGCCCCGCCTTTCTCACGCCGTTCTTGGCATAGCCGCGCCCTTGATAGCGGGCAGAACTCAACTCCTTGACAATTCGCTTATAAGCCGGCAAGTCTTGTGCCTGCAGCGAAACGGCAACTCCCGACATCAGCAGGGAGAAGCAAATAATCATCAAACTCCTCTTTCGTGTGTCCATATTCTTCTGTTTGAGCCTCATTTATTGATAAATCCGAATTTCCAAAACGTCACGCACATCGTTTATTTGCGAAACACCTTTTTTCCCTTTTCCACAACGATGCCTTGCGAGGCTTCCCTCAGCGGACGTCCCTGAAGATCGAAGTCTCCCTCCGTCTGCTTCATGTTTTCCTCTTTCTGAAGGCTCCGGATGCCTGTCATCTGCTCGGCTCGAGAGCCTGTGTAGATGCTATCTCTACCGATGAAGATGGGAATGCTGTCGTTGAGGGTGTGATAAGTATGCATAGGCACGGGAGTAGTCTCTCCCGCAGGAAGTGCGCAAGGTTTCAGGCTCCAGCGGGTGCCTGGGATGCAGATATCGATAGGGAAGCCTATCATATACCAGCAGTAATAGAGCTCCGAGTAGTTTGTCTGCAGCTCGTCGGGCGTATCTGCCCAAAGTACGAAGCGCCCGTTTTCATCGTAGAGTCCCACGCCGAAGAGCCCTTCCCAATGAAGGGAGCTGTCGATGTGCGTGAGGTTTGAGTTGGCGCAGACGATAGTGGAGATATCGGCACGCAGCGTGTCAAATCGGGCTATCGCCTGACAGTCTACTTGGAAGGTATCGGCGTAGAAAATCTGCTCCAGCGTGCCAATCGTGTCGGGAGAGATGCGGCAGATGGCTTCGTGGTAGTAGTCGTAGTGCATGTTCGAATAGGGGTACTGCGCATCGAGGGCATAGTAACCGTCGCGCGAGCCTGACCAACCCCAATTGAAATGATAGAGGTGATTGGCATCCACTCCGTCGATGATGTAGGCGTGTCCCGTGCTGTCGTTGCGTGCTCCACAGAACAAAATGGGGCGCCTGTTCTCCAGCTCGTTGCAGAGAAGGCTGTCGAACTCCTCTTCGGGGAGGTAATCGCGCAGATAGCGCGACACATAGGGATTGCACTTGAAGAAATGCCCCAGCGCGTAGGGCACGTCATCGCTATAGGCTCCCGAGCCCGAGAAATCGTAGTTCATATCCACAGATACTCCACAGGCATACATCAGTTGGCTCACGGCATCGGCATGCGTGTTGGAATAGCTGCCTGCCTCGTAGGAGTCGAGCATGTTTTCCCAGTCAAACGAGACAGCAGCATAGTTGAACGAGCATTCGTATCCCCTGCTATTCGACACAAAGGAATGACTCCCCGCGCCTCGGGCAGGATAGTCGTAGTACTTCAGAATCTGCGCCATAGCTGTAGCGACACACCCTGCGGGAGGCCTTGTGCCCCTTCCCTCCGAAGGACATTTGGCATTGAAAGGAGCGCCCTGCCCCCATTGTGTGGAGAGCAACGGCTTCACTTCCTTCCCTCCCCAGCTGGGAAGACCTTGCCGATAGGGTGCTGCCTCCTCCATATTCTCGATATCTGCCCATTGCCGGGCATAGAGATGAAGCAAGTCGACTAACCCCTGCGACAGCTCTCCCTCACCGAAGACGCCCTCCGAAGACCATCCGAGCACGTCGCGCATCCGTCTGTCGCCCGAAACCACTACGAATGCCCCCTTAGCCTCATCGTTGAAGATATAGAAAGGTTGCCCCTCCTGAGGCATACGGAAAGCTCCTTCGGGAAGCGCTGAGCGGCCCTCAGCTGCGGAAAGACTCTCGAGCTGCTGTGCCTGCTGAGGTGTCAGCACGGCACGCGAAAGGGTGTGGCTCCGTTTGTCGTGCGAAAAGAGGAATTGCCTTGCTATCTCCTCTGCCGCATTCTCCGAACGGTGCTGTGCACTGAGTGCCAACGACATCGCCAGGAATAGGAGCACAAGAGCGCTACGCTTCCGTCTCGGAAAAGCAAGGGGGTGTATGCTAAATCGGTTCATCTGTCAATTATTCCTTCTCGAAAAAAATTTTTTCTTTCTTCATCTCGCGCGCTTCCTTCTTCATATCGCGAGATTCTTTCTTCATATCGAGCGCCTCCTTTTACAAGCCAGAAATAACTCCCTGCAAATCGACAGGAAGCGAAGTGTTGTATCCCTGCGAGAAATAGACTACGCGCCCGAAGGAGTCGGCAACGACAATAACAGGCAACCTATCGAAAGGAGTGCTGCATCCGCTGCACAGAGCCTTTGCCAGAGCCATCGGCTGAATGCGCTCGGTGAGGGGGAGCACATCTTCCTTGCCTGCAACACTACGCAGCGCCTTGTCGCTGTTGACTTCCAAAACGCATACTGGCCTACCCCACTTCTGCAACGTGGGAGCCATACCCCGAAGCAGCCCACGGGCATGTGTGGAAGGCTCATCCCTCTCTCCCAGAATAGCTAGGAGGAAGTATCCCCTTCCTGTGAGCGGCAGCAGAGGGTCGGCATCGAAGTTTCCGATTACCGCTATCTCCTCTTTTGCCTCACGCAGGACGAGAGGCACAACGACAGTACCGTCATCATTCGCGTTTTCGCTGTCGGCTCCCACTTCCACAAACTCCAAGTGAGCCAGCACGGCACCCGAAGCAAGGCGCTTGCCCGATGTGATAAGATAGTAGCCCTTGTCCACTTCGTAGGGGCGACGAAACAGCGTCTCCCACGATGCCAGCGTGCCTATCTCCGTTGCTTCTCCCTCCTCGAAATTGTAGAGATGAGCCCTGCCGTCGTTGAGGGAAGATATCGTGAAGTGGGTGTAATAGACAGGATTGGGAAGGAAAGGCTGTGGCGTGTATTCGGCAGCAATCCTGCCCTTCGAGTGCTCTCCCTGCGAAGGATTCTTGCCGGCTGAGGCATTCTCCTCCTCTACCGAGAGCCATTCGTTTGCCCAGCGATACTGCGTCTTTCCTGTCACCTCATCGATGCGAGCCTCGAATCCGAGGGCGCGGCAGAGGGCAACAAAGAAGATATGTCTGTTCAACGCATCCGAAACACGGTTCTGCCACACGGTAATGGGCGCCATACGAAGGTCTTGGGGATTCTGCCCTTCCACAACGCGCACGTTCTCGCAAGTCCATTTCCACACTTCGGCAGGAGACTTGAACTGCGGCAACGAGGAGACATCTATCTTTGAGCGGAAGGGGCGCAACTGCTCTCTCTCCACACGAGGACATTCCCGATAAACGCTCCAGACGTCTTCAGAAGCCAGATCCAGATGACTCCGAGCCTGCGTATTCAAAGCATCCTCCAGCACATCGGGAGTAACGTCGCGACGGTCTTTGTCGGAAAGGGAGGCTATCAGCAGCTCAACCTGCGGATTGCCGGGATGACGGTTTCTGAAAGCATCCAGCACCACTTTTCCCGCAGGAACGGCGTGTGATGCCAGTCGGAGCGAGTCTTCGTAAGCGAAACGTACTGCACAGGCTGCCTTCTCTTCGTCTGTCGCATCGGAGGGTATGGGATTCTCGGCAGGAGGCACAATATCGATGTCAGCCGAGAAACGTTTCCCGACGGGATACTGAAGCACGACATCCGTGTTCTCTTCCTGCACTTTGGAGAAGCCAAACATCCCTTCCTTGCTTGCCCAAGCCAGCAAATCTCCCTTGCCGGTAATCAAAGAAGCCTTCCCGTCGGTGCCTGTCACATAGGTAGCCACAGTGTAGAATTCGGCATAGTTGTAAATTTTGAATTCCACCGTAGCACCCTCTACGGGCTTCCCTTCGGCATCCTTCACGGTTACCACATTCTTCCTTATCGGCACATAGTTTGCAATGACGTTTATCTCCGTATGGAGCGGGCTGCTGTCGATGACGTCTTCGTTTTCATCTATAGCATACTGCCCAAACACTCGGGTGTGCATCAGCATAGCGCGACTTGCCGGAGCATTAAACCAAGCTATATTGAGTCGCGGCTCTGGCTCACAAGCACCGAGGAAATACCATTTCCCGTCAACCCAGGCTTCCACCCACGCGTGATTGTCGTCGGTATGTGCCCAGCGGGGAGTGTAGACCTGACGCGCAGGGATTCCTACTGCCCTCAGGGCAGCCACACCCAGCACGCTCTCTTCCCCGCAGCGCCCTGTGCCTGTGGCTATCGTTGCAAGAGGACTGGAAGTACGCGCATCGGAAGGCTTGTAGGTAGCCTGCTCGTGACACCAATGGTTCACCTCCAACACAGCGTCGTACATGCTCATTCCCTTCACGCGCCGGCAGAGGGAATCGGCCCACACGGTTCGGAAGTCGTCAAGATTTTCGTTGTTGACGCGAGGAGGGAGCACAAAGTGCCGAAACTCCTTCTCGGGAACGTTCCAGCCCATTTCCTCACGCACTTTGAGGGCTGACTTCGTCTGTGCCTCCCAATAGCTGAAGGGCTGCATAGCGATGTCGGGCAAAGGGAGGTAGCTGTAGAGGAACTCCATATAGAAGCGCTCGTCGGGTGTCAGTTCCGCTTTCTCAAGGGGCTGCCACACACTTTGCTCTAACTCGGGCAAGGAGGCCTGCCGCTCTGCGAGGGGGAGTGTCTCCTTCTGGCTCCCACTGCAGGCATTCAGCATGAGAAGAGGGAGAAGAAGGGAAAATATCTGATTCGGGGTTTTCATAATGCGAATGGGTGTGTTTGTATAATTCGAATTCGTTTCCTTTCGGTTCTTCGTTCAAGAATAGTTTACCTCTGTTTAAAGTTCCTTCTGGAATGTCAGCTCCAAGATAACGTCGGGTGCACCAGGCTCCACCTCAGGCAACGAGAGGGCAATACCTGTTTTGTCCTGCTTGAAGGTAACTTTCTGCTCGCTATGGAAGAGACGAGCATCCTTCAGCTTGTTTGTGCCTTTCGGGATATCAAGGGAGAGGGATGTCGGGATTGCCTCGTCCTGCGATGAGGGCAGGATGTGCACGTAGAGGGTTTTCCCGCGCTGTGTCGTCACGCCCCAAGGTTGTGCCTCGATGCAGCCCCCTTGAGTGCCGTAGATGCTTTCGCCGTTCTCCTTGAGCCATTCGCCCATGATGGAAAGTCTTTCCAGCGCCTCCTCAGGCAGAGTGCCGTCGGGACGGGGGCCAACGTTCAGCAGCAGATTGGCTCCCTTGCCTGCCGCACGCACGAGGTATTGAATGAGGTACATCGGAGACTTGTAGTTCTTGTCTCTCATGTGATACCCCCAACTGTCGTTCATCGTCCTGCATGTCTCAAGAGGCAGACGCGAAATCTCCTGCCCCGAGAGCCCGGCATCGTTCTGCCCGGGGATATCCTGCTCGAAAATCTGAATGTCCTCCCCTTCGAAGGGCAACAGGTGATGATTGTTGCCGATGAGGCAGGCAGGCTGCAGCTTGTGGATGAGGGTGTACTGCTCCCACAGATTCCAGATATTAGGCTGCTCCTCTCTGGGAAAAGCATCCTGGTCCCAGACGCCGTCGAACCAAATAGCTCCGATAGGCCCGTACTTTGTGAGCAGCTCCGTAAGCTGGGTGTTCATGAAGTCCAGATAGGTGCGCTTCAGTTGCTTGGGCTCCTTGGGTGTGGCGTCATCCTTCTGCTTGGCACGTTCTTCGGCAGCAATCTGGCGTCCTGTGCCCCACCCCGTACGCCCGAGGGGATAGTAGTCTTCACGCCCCCAGTCGAGATGACTGTAGTAGAAATGAAGCTTGATGCCTTGCTTCTCGCACTCCTTTGCCAGCTCGGCAATGATGTCGCGCTTGAAGGGTGTGGCATCCACGATGTTGTAGCTGCTGGCTTTGGTGCCGAACATCGAGAATCCGTCGTGATGCCTGCTGGTGATGGTGATATACTTGGCACCGCTTGCCTTGATGGCGCTTACCCACTTGGCAGCATCGAATTTGGAAGGATAGAAGCCGGAAGCCAGACGACTGTATTCGGCATAGGGAAGGTTCTGAGTGTTCATCACCCACTCGCCGTCGCCTAGCATGGAATAGATGCCCCAGTGGATGAAGATGCCAAAGCGTGCATCTTCAAACTCGGCACGTGCTTTCAAGTTCGATTCCGAAGGAGTGTATCCTACTTGAGCAAACACCGACAATGAGAGGAAAAGACCGATGAAAAGGGAGATTTTCTTATTCATAGCAAATATTTTTTATTGCAACAGTACATTTATTATTTCATATCATAATGCGTTTCGGGGAGAGCCCCCACGGGGAAAAGGACATGTCAGAAAGTCTTCACGTCGGTCCACTGCGGTGGATTCACTCCCAGCAGATGACGCACGAAGAAATCGTAGCGCTTATGTTCCCCGAACGCCTCGCCCACAGTGTGGTGTGCGCCTGGGATGACAACAAGTTCAAAGTCTTTGTTTGCCTTGATGAGGGCATCTGCAACCTGCATAGTAGAAGCAGGGTCTACATTATCGTCCAGTTCTCCCACCACCAGCATCAGCGGGCGCTGCAGCAGATGAGCATTCTCCACGTTAGAGCCCTCCTTGTACTGCTCTCCTACGGGGTATCCCAGCCACAGCTCATTCCACCAAATCTTGTCCATTCGGTTGTCGTGACATCCACAGGCGCTGTAGCAACATTTATAGAACTCGGGGAAGAAGAGCGTAGCCGTGAGCGACTCCTGCCCTCCTGCCGAGCAGCCGTAGATGCCCACCCTGTCGATGTCCATATAAGGATATTTCTCCGCTGCCGCTTTAATCCAGGCTATATGGTCGGGGATGCCCGCATCCTTGAGGTTGCGCGAGCAGATATTCTCAAACTCACGTGAGCGGAACGAGGTGCCCATACCGTCCACCATCACTACTATGAATCCCAGCTCGGCAAGGGGTGTCATATAGTAATTGTAGGCTTGGAACGATTTTGGAACGTACTGGTCACCAGGCCCTTGGTAGATGTACTCGACGATGGGATATTTCTTCGAGGGGTCGAAGTTTGTGGGACGGGCGATAAGTCCCCACATGTTAGTCTTTCCGTCACGCCCGGGCGCTACAAACACCTCTGGAGCCTTCCACCCAGCCTCCTCGAGACGTGAGATGTCGGCTTTAGCTAGTTGTTTCACCACACTTCCGTCTGAGGCGCGTCGCAGCACTGTCTGAGGAGCTTCTGCCACCGTCGACCAACTATCTACCAGATACTTCCTGTCGGGCGAGAACGTTGCCCTGTGATGTCCCTCGGCAGGCGTGAGGTCCACGAGTCCCGTGCCGTCGAAGCGTATGCGATAGTAGTGTATGAAGTAGGGATCCTCACCCGTTGGTGCCCCCAGGGGTGCGGCATGCACACCGTTGGCAGTGAAGTAGATGGTTTCGTTCTCCTCATCCACAAACAGCACCTGGCGCACGTACCACGGGCCTTTCGTAATCTGGTTGATAGGCTTGCACGTTGCCCTATCATAGAGATAGAGGTGCTGGTATCCGTCGCGCTCGCTGCTCCAGATGAAGCGCTTCCCGTCGTTCAGGAAATGATTCCACAGGCGCGGATAGTTCACATATTTGTCGCTTGTCTCCTCTGCCATCGTGCGCAGCTCTCCCGTTTCTGCCGAGAGCTCCAGCAGGCGGTACACCTGATGCCCGCGCTGATTGTATTCGAAACGTACCGAACGGCTATCGCTGTCCCAATAGGGTCCCGAGAGGTCATACTGATTGGCTATCGCCTCAGGCGAGGGGCACACTACGCGCCCTGTCTCCACCTCAAAGATGCAGGGAGTCTTCTGCATCAAGTCATCGCCGGGCTTCGCATACTCCTGCTTGTGCAGCTTAGGCTGCAGCTGATCGGCGGGAGAGGACTCGACGTAGTAGACGTATCGTTTCTCGGCAACGGGGCGTATCTTGTTCACAGCTATATACTTGCCGTCGGGAGACCAGCGCAGGCGCGACGAGTAGTAGTTTGCCAGCGTGCCGTCGATGCTGAGGGCGCGAGCCTTTCCTCCCCTTGCGGGACGCACCCAGACGTTAGCGTCGCGTATGAAAGCCGTCCACTTCCCGTCGGGAGAGGGGATTTCGGTGACACCCTTTTCATCGTCTACCTCCATCCAATGCCTTTGTGGTGCGCGCGAGCCACCGAATCGTCCCTCCTGCTGAACCTTTGAAAGGGTGTTTTTCTTCGCGTTATAGAGCCAGTTGGAGCCTGCCGCGAAGAACTGCAGCGTGTCGCCCTTCTCGCTCACGCGAAGGCGCTGGAGCTCCAGCCGCTCGGCTTTCACTTCCTGCCCTGTCTCCTTCGAGAGCATCTTGGCAAGCTTCTTGGTGTCGAAGAGGGGCTTCTCCGTACCCTTGTCAGCATCCAGCAGCACGTATTCGGTGGTGCCTGCTGCGCGGCGCTGGTACCAGAAGGTGTGAGTGTTGCCCACCCAGTGGGGCTCCACACCGGAGTTGGTAATCTTGTCGGAGCTGTATCGGCTACGCATGCCGTAGGCACGATTGTAGTCTTCGAGGGTGCCCTGTGCGAAGGCATTCAGCCCGCACAGCAAGGGGAGCAGCATGCAGAGCCCGAGGACGAGTCTCTTCGACATGAGTGAGACAGTCTTCTTGGGCTGCAGCGTGGGGATTGTGTTGTCAGTTTTCATGGTGTGTTGTATTGATTAGTGAAAAGTGGATTCTCTCTGCACCGAAAGGGTGCGTGTGGATGTGGCACCCATGATGCCTATGCCTCCGTCGATGTTACACGTTATCTGCACGGGCTCCGAGAAGGGCGACCAAGATGCACCGTCGTACTTCTCCACCGACTTCAGATAGTAGTAGTATTCCGACGTCAGTGTCTCCAGCGTCACGTCGATGCGGTAGTCCATCGTTCTGCCGATGATGTCCCAGGGGTTGCCGTAGTCCACCAGTTCGTTGTCCTCTTCGGGGTTGTAGGCATAGTAGTACCATCCGTTGGTGATGTAGTGCTCTTCGGGATGAAAGTAGTAGTAGTTTCCTCCCTGCCAGCCTGGAGTCTGCATCAGGATGTCGAAGGAAAGTGTGTTGCCGCTCTCGCCATCGAGGTTGTCGCTGCTGAAGAGGAACGTCTTCGGGCCTGCCGTGTACGAGGCGTCGGGGTCGTCCCCTCCCAGCCCGAGGTCGATGTCGAGGAAGTCGAAGTCGAAGTCCATATCGTCCATTCCCAGCGCATAGCTTGTCGTAGCGGGGATGGAGTAGTAGCTCAGGGCGTCGATGCTGAGGGTGCCGTCCTCGTTCTCCTGGGCATCGCCGTAGTCGTAGTTGATGAGCGACATGCCCGGTCCTTCGGTAAGGCGGAAGGTGTACATCGGGTTGATGGTGAGACGGTAGAACTGCGTGTTTTTCTGCGCGTCGTCAATCACAAAGTTTACTTTCCACACTGAGTCTACGCGGCAGGCATAGAGCCCGTAGAATTGGTTATTCGCGTCTACGCTATCTTGTCGGTAGCTCTCGTAGGGCACCGTTTTGCTGTGTGTGTGCAGCGTTGCTCCGTGGGGCACCGTCATCTGCGCCGTAGCCTCGCCGTAGGTGGCATGCGTCACCTTCACGGCAACCTCGTCGCCTTCGTGCAGCGTGCGAGAGTCGTTGTAGGTCTGCGTCTCCTTGTCGAAGGGGAGGATGGCAACGTTGCCGTTCACGCTCAGTGTCACCTTGGCGTCGCTCAGTTTCTTGTGGATAGAGTTGTCGCTCACCTCGAGGAAGAAGACGCTGTGCGAGACGTCCACAGCTACCGTTCCTCCTGCTTCGGCCACGATGTTTACCACCAGCAGGGGTTTCTCGTCGGGTCCGTTGTATTCTATCTCCTTCTCGCACGATGTGAGGAGAGCTGCGCTGAGGCAGAGCATGCCGGCAGGCAGCAGGGCCAGCAGGCGTGTGATGTGAGATATGTGGTTTCGTTCTTTCTTCATAGTCGTTTATTTGTTGTCGAGCCGAAATTTTCCGCAAAGCATATCGCGATATTCCTTCTTCTCCGTGTTAGAACTTCAGCCCGTAGCTGATGGTGGGTATGATGGGGAACAGCGTCACCTGCTTCAGCGTGGTGTGCCACGTGTCGGTGGAGCTGTTGTATTCGTCGTCGGTGTAGATGAGGAACGGGTTCATGTTGTTGTAGGCGTTGTAGACGCTGATGTTGAATGTTCCCTGCACCCTGTCGGTGAACTGCTGATGCCAGCTGAGGCTGACGTCGAGTCGGTGATAGGGGTTGAGCCTGAAGTTGTTGCGCTCGGAGGCGTACCCTACGGTGTTCTGCCAGCCGAATTCGTTGCCGGGGGTGAGGAAGTACTGCGTGTACACCGTTCCGCAGTTGCCTGTGGCATACACCCACGTGGCGCTCATGTCGAACTTCTCGGAGAACTTGTAGTTGCCCGTGATGTCTACCTCGTGCCGTCGGTCATACTTGGCGTTGAAGGGCTTGCCGTTGTTGAGCACCATTCCCTCTCTGTCGAAGAGGCGTCGTGTGCGGCTCCAGGTGTAGGCTACCCATCCGTTCAGTCGGCCTATCGAGCGCTGTGCCATCAGCTCCACGCCGTAGCTCCAGCCGCGTCCCATAGCCACCTTCTCCTGCCAGTCGGTGCTGCCTGTCATGAAGCTCACTCCCTCGCGATACTCCAGCAGGTTGTTGGAGAGCTTGTAGTATCCCTCCAGGCTCAAGTCGCACACGTTGTCGATGTTGTAGAAGGCGCCGAGGGCTACCTGGTGCGATTTCTCGGGGAGAATCCTTTCCGTCACGGGCACCCACAGATCGGTAGGCAGCGAGAGGCTGTTGTTCGACAGCAGGTGCACATACTGGCTCATGTAGGCATAGCCGGCCTTCAGCGAGAAGTTGTCGGCGAGCAGCGCTCTGCCGCTCACTCTCGGCTCGGGCGAGAAGTAGCTCCTGCCGCCCACGTTGAAGAACGAGCCGCTGAATCCCGCGTTCACCTTCACCACGCTGCCCAGCGTCATGTTGTCCTCGATGTACACCTGAGCCTCGTGAGCCTCTATCTCGGCCTGTCCCGTGCGCACCGTCTGGTTCTCTTCGGCTGCCTCCTCGTCGGCAGTCTTCTCCTGCTTGGCGCGGAACGTGAGGGTTGCCACGTCGGGGCGGAACAAATGATGAGTGTAGAACGAGCCGAAGCGCACCTCGTGCAGCGGCGAGGGGTTCCAGTGGAAGTCGGCGCGTGCCGTCTCGTCGAAAATGCCCGACTTGAGGTTCAGCTCCATGTGCTGCTTCGACTTGCGCTCCTTGTCCTCTTCGTCGATGCTGATGCCCATGTGATGGCGGTACTGCGTGTAGTTGGCGCTGATGTCCATGAACAGCTGGCTGTTGATCACGTGGTTCCAGCGTGCGGCGCCCACCATGTTGCCCCACTTCCAGCCGAACTTCGTCCGCTGCAGGTAGTAGCGCTGTTCTTTCTCCTTCATGCGGAAGTATATGTCGTCGTCGCCGCTGTACCAGCTCACGTAGAGTCGGTCTCTGCCGCTGAACTTATGGTTGAGCTTCACGTTCAGGTCGTCGAAGTAGTAGCCCACCATCATGCCGTTCAGTTCAATTTCCTTGTCGAGCACGTCGGCGCCCCACAGGGCAGTGTTCAGCAGCAAGTCGCTATAGGTGCGTCGTGCGCTGATGTTCACCGATGTCTTGCCCTTGATGATGGGGCCCTCGATGTTGAACTTCGACGACACGAAGCCCAGCGCCGCGTTGCCGTGCCATTTATACATGTCGCCGTCTTTCATGCGTATGTCCACCACGCTCGAGAGCCTGCCGCAGTAGTGGGCGGGGAAGCTGCCCTTGTAGAGGGTGACGTTCTTGATGGCGTCGGGGTTGAACACGCTGAAGAGCCCGAACATGTGGTTGACGTTATACACGGGCACTCCGTCGAGCAGCAGTAGGTTCTCGTCGGGAGCCCCTCCGCGCACGTAGATGCCTGCCGAGCCCTCGGTGCCGTTCTGCACGCCCGGCAGCAGCTGCAGCGCCTTCAGCACGTCCGTCTCGCCGAACATAGCCGGCACCGCCTTGATCTGCTCCACGGGGATGTCGATGGCGCTCATCTGCGAGCCCTCCACGCCCAGGTCGAGCCTGTTGCCTATGATCTCCACCTCGTCCAGCTCGGCCAGCGCCTTCATGGGCAGCGCCAGCAGCGTGTCGCCCGTCAGGCGGAAGGCATCCGTCCTGCCCGCATAGCCCACATAGCGTGTCATCAGCTCCACGTCGCCCTCGGGCAGCGAGAGCGAATAGAACCCGTAGGCGTTCGTCACCGTTCCCAGTCCCGACTTCAGGTCGAGCACCGTAGCGCTAATCAGCGTCTCGCTGCTCACCCCGTCTGTCACATAGCCGCTCACCGTGTGCGTCTTCTGCGCCGTCAGCGGCAGCGTCATCATAGCCGCCAGCGCGACTATCATGCCTCTTTTCCTCCACAGATGTTCTCTCATCTCTCTTGTTTTCAGTTCGTTCCGACTGCGCTTCACGGGCGCGCAACAGGCACCCGCGCGCAATCAACTCATATACGCGCTGCAAAAATACAGAAAAAAAGCAATTCAGCACACGACTGGGCAAAATATCTTAGCCAATCGTCAAATTCCTCATCGGGCAGGGGATGAGGTGCCGCGCGGGGAGGCGCCAGGGTATCAGCGGATGACGAAGAGGGCCTCGCCCAGATGGGGCACCTCGCAGGGGAGGGTGGCGAAGCCGTCATCAGCGGGGACGGCGGTGCCACACTTGCGGAACGTCAGGCGCTCGAACGAGAGGGCCTCGACGGTGCCCTTCTTCCGGGGGAAGGCCACGCGCACGCTCCGCACCGTCTCGGGCGAGGGATTGTACACATACACGTACACCTTCCGCCCGCACCTCAGGGCATAGGCCTCGGCGCCGTCGGCCTGCGCCTCCACCTGAAGGAAGCGTCCTCCCGACTCCCTCAGCATGAGCTCCGACACCATCCTCACAGCCCTGAAGTAGGGCACCAGCTTGCGGTTGTCGAAGTACTCCCACCACCAGCTCATGGGGGTGACGGGCGTGGGCGAGAAGAGCCCGTACCACAGCCCGCGCCTGAAGTCGGCGTCCATCTCGTCGGCGATGTCGTCGAAGTTCTTCGACCAGTCCCACTCGCGCCCGAACTCGCCGATGACGTAGGGCTTGCCGAACTTCTCCTCGTAGCTTGTTATCGTGGAGGGGATGACCGAGGTGTTGTTGTAGATGTGTTTCTGGTTGAGGTCGATGTCGGCTATGCTGTTCAGCCCCTCTATGTCGCGGTGCGAGATGGATGTAGTGACGATGTGCCCGAAGGGGTCGAGGCCCTTCAGGTAGTGGGCCATCTCGGTGTGCCACGCCACGATGTCCTGGGCGGGGAGGGGGTTGCGGGCGTCGCGGAACTGTATGTTGTCAATCTCGTTGAAGAACTCCCACGCGCCTATGCTGGTGCTGTAGCCCCACCGTGCCACGATGTAGCGCAGGCGGTTCTTGTAGCGTGCCTTGGCCTGGGATGTGACGAAGAACTCGCGATTGGTCTGCACGTCGCCGGGACCCATGCAGAGCATCACCTTCAGCCCCAGTTGCTCGGCCAGGGCCAGCGTGCGGTCGAGGCGCTCGATGGCGCTGGGGTTCATGTATTCGTCCGTCTCGGCGTAGCGGAAGTTGTTGAAGTCGCACTGTCGGTCGATGGGGAAGTTCCACGAGCACATCCACATGCGCACGAAGTTGCCGCCGTTGCGTGCGAACTTGGGCAGCATGGCATCGTAGCTGAAGCGCTCGCGCTGCTCGTGCAGCTGCCTGAAGTACTTCGAGTCGTCGCTCGTCCTCGACTCCCAGCAGATGTTCTCGCCCACCCCGCGAAAGAGGGTGCCGTCGTCGTAGCGGAACGTCCAGTTGTCGTTGGCGTGCAGCATGCCGTGCGCCGAGCGTGCCGCCTTGCCCACCGTCAGCACAGCCTCCTCCGACTCGTCTGCCACACGCCCGCGCTCGGTGTAGCGGAAGTGATAATGGTACAGCCCGCGCTCCTGAGGCGTGAAGCGCGCACCCCAGAGGCTGGCCTTGCCGCTCTCTCCGCTCATGTAGAAGCAGGGCACCGTCAGCCGCCTGCCCGACGGGGCGGTGACCATCATGTCGAGCGCTGCCTCCTCCTGCAGGTAGGGGTTCGTCCACGTGCCCGTGAGCATCACCTCACACTCCGCGGTGCCGTACAGGGTCACCGTCGCGGGAGCCTTTACGCCCGCTATCTGCGCAACGCCCGCAAGCGACGCTGCCACAAGGAAAAAGAAAAAAACTATCCGTTTCATACCATTCATTGTCAGTTCAGTTTGGTCTGTCGGCATCCTTCGACACCTTCGAGACAAAATTAGCAAAAAATCATCATCCGTGCAAACAATCCGCCCTATTTTTTTACCCCCACCCTCTCGCGGAAACACACACTCGCCTCTTCTCGTTTCTCGCACCCTTGCGCCCCGCTCGGCGAGGCATCTATTCGTTCTCAGCCATCCGACGCCTATGATGGCTTTTTGACACCGAAGCACTGCCTTGCCCTTTAGACGCTACAAAGATACAACATCCGCTTCACGCCGCTGTATGTTACTGCATGTTACTGCATGTTATTTTTGAAAAAAGTTTTCATGCCCCTTGCAACGCACTGAAGAACAGCCCGTTGAGAAGCGAAAATTTTTCTCACTTTTTTCATTTTTTTTATCGATTGCGCGAGGCATGCATGCCTGTGTGGCGATGGAGATGAACGTGGAAGCTTGCTTCCGACGGGCAGCACCAGCGGCGCACAAAGAGCGAAGCTCAGAAATCGATGAAAGGGTTTTTCAGGTTTTTCTTCTTCTCAGGCCATCCGTGAAATCTGTGAAATCCGTGTTCAAAACTTCTTACTTCTTACATCTGCTTTTTTCTTTCTTCAGCCGGCGGGCTCGAGAAGGGAAAAAATCTTTTTCTCCTAGCATAATCAGATGAGGAGGAAAGGTGTCAACCGACGGGCACAGGCACTGAATGTGGCTGTGCTTGCGACGACGCGAGGTTTATCTCGCCTAAGGAGTGTGCTTTAGCACCCTATCGGCGAAGCCAGAGTTGTGCTTGCACGGGCTATGGTGAACCGACGCTCTAAGCAAGAGCAGAGATGAACTTGCTCAAGCTATGCCTTTCAAGGAGGAGGAAGACCGAAGGTCAGTCGCGAAGGAGGAAGAATGTAGTTCAACCAAAATCAGGAAAAGACAATGTGGAAGAACAAAATTTATCCCGGCAATGAGCAGAGTTTGCAGATTAATCAATAACTTTGCCGCCGGCAAGTTTCCCTGTTGTCAACTTTTCCAGGAAAATGTCAACCTTTTCAGGAAAGGTGTCAACCAATTCAGGAA
>JAGCFO010000032.1 GCA_017650105.1 Bacteroidaceae bacterium
ATAAATAAAATTCACTTTCCACCCTTGGGATAACCATAAAATCGAACTGTAGCACTGTAGCGCTGTAGCGCACGCTTCCGTCATCCCCATCCACAGCACCCTCTCGCAGCGATTTTCCTCTCTCCAAGCGTTGCAGTTCCCTCAAAAACCCCGAAAATCCGACTTTTTCCCGAAAACCGAGGAATTACAAGCCCAATCCGCTTGTTTTTCCGATTTCCATACGGCATTTTTGATTATCCGTTTATTTCTAAAAGCACACTCCTTTGGCGAGATAAACCTCGCGTCGTCGCAAGCACAGCCACATTCAGTGGCTGTTGCCATCCGATTATCTGGCATATCTTCAAAAAGGCCTGCGTTTTTAGATACTCCCGCTCGGGCATGAAAAGAAAATCGGCTTTTCTTTTGCATTTCCTCTCGGCTTTCCCTATCTTTGCCCTTGAGGAAAAAATGGAAATACAAAAACCCATGAAAATAGAAAGCCTAAAACTTTATATCGACGAACTGAACAAGCAGTATAAGACGGAACTGGCAAGGGAGCATGCCTATCGTCCTGCCTTGAAGGACCTTTTAGAGAGCTTGCTTCCTAAGATGGTCGTTACAAACGAACCTGCCAGAGTGGAGTGTGGGGCACCTGACTATATCATTAGCCGGGCAAAGGACAACCTGCCTGTATTCTTCGTTGAAGCTAAGGATGTGGGTGACAACGACCTTGACGGACGCAGGAAAAACGGCCACAAAGAACAGTTCGACCGCTATAAGCAGGCACTTGACTATATCATCTTTACCGACTATCTGGATTTCCATATATACGAGCATGAGGAGTTTGTGGATAGCGTCAGGATTGCGGAGCTCCGGGGCGACAAGATTGCAGGTATCCCCGAAGCAGAAGATAAGTTTGTCGGCCTGATACAGCACTTGGGCGATACTGCTATTCAGCGCATCACTTCAGCCCCACGTCTGGCAAAGCTGATGGCTGGAAAGGCACGTCTGCTTGCCAATATTATCGAGACAGCGATGAACGACGAAACGAGCAGCTACGAGAACGACAACTTACAAGGGCAGTATCAGGCCTTCAAGGATGTGCTCATACAAGACCTGAAGAAGGAGGACTTTGCCGACATCTACGCGCAGACGATTGCCTACGGCATGTTTGCCGCACGGCTGCACGACGACACGCCCGAGGATTTCAGCCGCGAGGAGGCTGCGCGATTGATACCCAAAACCAACCCCTTTTTACGTCAGATTTTCAACAATCTTGCAGGCAACGACCTCGACGAGCGTATTGCGTGGGTGGTGGACGATTTGGCGACGGTCTTCAGGGCTACCGACCTTAAGAAACTGATGGAAAGCTACAGCACCAACAAGCTTCATCACGACCCTATGATACACTTCTACGAGGACTTCCTGTCGGAATACAACCCCCAATTGCGCAAGTCGAAAGGCGTATGGTACACCCCCCAGCCTGTCGTGGGCTTTATCGTCAGAGCTGTCGATGAGATACTTCAAAAGGAGTTCGGGTTGCCGGATGGTTTGGCAGACTATTCCATGATTGAGCACGAGGTGACGGTGGAGCAGAGCCGCGACAAGCGTACTGCCGACGGCTTGAAACATGAGAAACGCAAGTTCCATCGTGTGCAGATTCTCGACCCTGCCACAGGCACAGGCACTTTCCTTGCAGAGGTTGTAAACCAGATTTACGACCGCTATCGCGAAAATCAGGGCATCTGGCAACAATACGTAGAGGAGCATCTCATTCCCCGTCTGAACGGTTTTGAACTCCTGATGGCCTCGTATGCCGTAGCCCATATCAAGCTCGATATGCTCCTCTCCGAAACAGGCTATCAACACAACTCGGACAAGCGCCTGCACGTCTATCTCACCAACTCGCTCGAAGAGAGCAGCAACGAGCCACGCAACCTCTTTGCTCAATGGCTCAGCCGCGAGGCCAATGAAGCCAACCGCATCAAGCGTGACTGTCCGGTTATGGTGATGATTGGAAATCCACCGTATAATGGCAGCAGTACCAATAAGGGCGAGTGGATAATGAGGCTAATGGAGGACTACAAGAAAGAGCCTGGGGGAAAGTCTCAACTGAACGAGCGGAATCCCAAATGGCTGAATGACGACTATGTAAAATTCATACGTCTGGCTCAGGACTATATAGAGAAGAATGGTGAAGGCATCATAGGTTTTATCAATCCTCATGGTTATCTCGACAATCCAACGTTTAGAGGTATGCGTTGGAATCTGCTGAAAACTTTCGACAAGATCTACACCATCGACCTTCACGGCAACAGCAAGAAGAAAGAAACTTGTCCTGATGGTAGCAAAGACGAAAACGTATTTGACATTATGCAGGGCGTAAGCATCAACCTTTTTGTAAAGACAGGTAAGAAATCGAAGGATGAACTTGGAAAGGTGTATCATAAGGATTTGTATGGCTTACGACAGAATAAGTATGATTTTCTAGATGAAGCCACCCTTAGTAATGTGGGATATGAAGAGATACAACCCAAAGAGCCAATGTACTTCTTTGTCCCCAAGAATTTCGGATTAGAAGAAGAGTATTATAATGGCATAAGTGTTGTCGATTTATTTTCAATTACTAACGTAGGAGTGTTCACTGCAAACGATAAAGTTCTTATAGGCCATGATGGAAATACTCTCTGTTCTAAAGTTAGAGATTATTACAATATTGATGCATCTGATTCATGTATTAACAGCATTACCTATCGGCCTTTTGATAATCAATACATTTACTATGATACAAAACTCGTAGAACGCTCTCGTGAGAAGATAATGTCTCACATGCGGCATGAAGATAACCTCGCTCTGCTTGTAGGAAGGCAAGGCCAAGTTTGCGGTAACAATAGTTGGAATCTTATATTTATTGCAAAAGGACTAGTTGATTTAAATGTTTTTTATAGAGGCGGAGGAAATGTGTTCCCCCTATATGCCTACAAAGAAAACATGGGTATTGACGAGCGCATTGTTAACTTCGACAAAGACTTGTACGAGAGGATTGCCAAGGGTCTGAACTATCTCCCTTGCTATGATGACAATGTCTTGATTGACCCAACTTCAGAATACAATGGTGTACTATATCCCCAAGACCTCTTCGACTATATCTATGCCGTGCTCCATAGCCCTTCGTATCGTGAACGTTATAAGGAATTCCTGAAGATAGACTTCCCACGCATACCTTATCCAACGGACTGGGAAAAGTTCCGTGATTTGGCAGAAAAGGGCGAAGAACTACGACAGTTACATCTTATGGTAGACCTACCTAATTCAATAGGTGTATCATTCCCACAAGCAGGCACTTTGCAGGTGGATTGTTATCGCTGGGAGCAGAATCGCGTTTATATCAACAGCGAGCAATACTTCGAGGGTGTGCCAGAATCTGCCTGGAACTTCTACATTGGTGGCTACCAGCCAGCCCAGAAATGGCTAAAAGACCGTAAGGGTATGACCCTGAGTTTCGAAGATGTAAAGCACTACCAGCGCATCATCTACGTTCTGCAGCAGACAGAGCGCATCATGCAGGAAATAGACGACTATACAACCAACTTGTTCCCCTCCGACTAAATCTCATTCCCCCTTGCTCGGAGCAGGGTTTTTTGTCTTAATTTTTAGGGATTTGAAGGGGCTTCTTTGTTTTACGGAAAATGGGCGATGATTTATTCGTATTTTTCGTAAAATGGTTGTGGGGCTCTATGGGCTTGTTTTTGAGGGTTTTGCGCGAAGGGGGATGCTTATACATCGTTTTGCATAATCCGAAGGAGTTCAAATGTATACGTATGCGATGCGCATGCAGTGTATATGTATGCAGAAAAATATACGTGAACATTTGTTACACGTTACTTCTCTAAGGGGGGATGTGACTCCGTCTAAAAAGGACTCATTGGTTCCGATGACCTGCCAACAGCTTGCTGTCGTCATCAACCCCGAACGAAGCCTCAAGGCTGAATTGCGACCCGTGTGGACGAGGAAGACAAAGGGATGAACGAATCGTTCACCCCTCGGTGGAAATCAGTTCTTGGTATTCGTCAACGAGTGCGACATGCACTCTCGCTCATCCTCCCGGGCTGGCATGTGGACGTTGAGGATAAGGGGGTCGTGAAACACGACACCCTTTGTGGAGAACAGAACTTGGTATTCATCAACGAGTGCGGCGCGTACTCTCGCTCATCCTCCCGGGCTGGCATGTGGATGACGATGACAAAGGACGCCCTGATTCGGGGTCCCCTTGGCGGAACTCATAGAAGATAAGCTGAGCGAACGATTCGTTCTCTCAGGTCAACCCCGAAACGTTATGGTCATCAACGAGAGCTCGTACTTCCCTAAAAAAAGTTGAAGTGATTTTTCAAAAAAAGCGACATTTCCCTTTGTCCTTCGCTTTTTTCCCATTATATTTGCAAAAATGCAACAAACTAAAGGCTATGAATAATTCATTACGAACTATGTCGTTGCTGTGGCATCGCACTTTGCGTATACTCTTGCTCCTTATCTTCTGCCTGCCCCTGGGGGTGAAGGCGGATACGGTGAAGGTGCCGTTTATGTGTATTGAGAAAACAAACGGTGAGATAGTCAAAATCCCTATCACAGACAATGCTCCCTCCGTATGGTATTCGAGCGAAGGCCCCGACTGGAAATACGACTATGAGACATTCGTAGCTTTCGATGTCGAAGGACGTGCACAATATGCCGAAGCCGTGTCGAAACCCTCTGCCGTCAAGAAGCGCGACACTGGTGAGCAGCACCCTGCCGACATCAAGAAACCCGACACTAACGTGCCGTACGTCGCTGAAGGGGATGAACATATCGACAAACAGTTGCTGCCCCTGCCTCCCAAAAGGATGAAGGGAACCTGGAAAGATGCCCTTCAACACCCAACCTCCATTTCCGAGTTAAGAAAGAGATAACGAATTGCTGGCAATATGCAAATATAATAGTAAATTATTGCAAAAAAACTACTATCCTCCTGCTGCCCGACGCGCTTCACATCCGCAGGTATGGCTGAGGGGGATAAACGGATGAAACCGACCAATTCATTATTCACTAAATAAAAACGTACCGCTATGAAAAAAATCTTATTCTCCCTTGTTGCCCTTGCTTGTGCTTTGACAAGCTATGCACAGCTGTCGGACGTGGTGTCGGCCACCCTTGTGAAGGGTGAGACCAGCCAGGTGTTCTACGGCATCAACTCGTTCAAGGAGGCGCTGACGGCTGCTGACCAGACGGGCAACACCATCGTGCTCAGCGCGGGTATCTTCTCGAACCCGGGCGAGTTTACCAAAAGCGTGAAGGTCTGTGGCGTCGGCTTCCTGCCTGACACAGAGAACAATATCGGCGAGACCAACGTCCAGAATGGTATCACGGTGAGAAGTAACGACGATTTCACACCCGTAGTACACTTTGAGGGCGTGTACTTTGGGGGCGACATCAACCTTCAAGGAACCCAGGCTATCAAGGGTACCGAGGTGGTGAAGTGCTCGTTCGGCAGCATGGTGTTTGGCGTCGAAGCCGAGAATACCATCATTCGCCAGTGCTACATGCGCGGTGGTTCAAGCGCAGGGAAGAGGCTGATTAAAAACCTTCTTTTCATGAACAGCTATTTGGGCGGCCGTGTGTATGATTTTTCCGACACAAGCACCATCCTTCTCGACCACTGCATCCTGACTTATTCAGACTCATACTATTACGGACGCTATCATGGGCCGTACGTCTATACGAACTGCATCATTGGGCAGAGGGATAACGGAAACATCACCTCGGGTGCCACCCTCTACAACTGCGTGGGCTATCAGTCGGCTATGTCTACTGGCAATACCAATGTCACCGTCGGGAACTACGACATCGGGCTGTGGCAAAGCTGGGGCGATCTCTTTGCCGACGGGCAGAACAACCTCGACTTCTACCTGTCGGGTACCACTACGCCGCGCACATGGGAGCTGAAGGAGCCTACTGTGTATGTGGGTACCGACGGCAAGGCCTGCGGCGTGGTCGACGGCGAGCATCCCTGGAACGCCACTCCTTCCGTGCCCGTCATTGTCAGCGCTTCGGTTGATGCCAAGAGCGTGCCGGGTAAGCTGAAAGTGAACATCAAGGCTGAGGCACGTCCGATAGAATAATGTAGCTAACAGAGACAGACAATGAACAAGACAAAACCGATTCTCTCATTGCTGGCATTGCTCTGTGGCTTGACGGTTGCGGCACAAAACTCCGTAACGAAATGTGAGTACTGGCTTGACCAGCAATTTGACAGCCGCCAGATGGCAACGTTGAGCTCCGACACCTGGGGCACAGAGATCGACATCTCTGCGCTCGACGACGGGCTGCACTCGGTGGCCCTGCGCGTGTTCGACAGCAACAAGACCGTCAGCGCTGTGACAACGAAGTTCTTCGTGAAGCTCGCGGAGTTCAAGACCATCACCACCTCGCTCACCGACTATGACTACTGGCTCGACCGCGATTACGACCATCGTGTGAGCGGTGCGCTGAGCAAGAGCGGGACGGCAGTCCTCGACCTTGACATCGATGCCCTGGAGCCCGGCCTGCACAGCATCGCCCTGCGTGTGCACGACAGCGCCGACGAGATGAGTGCGGTGACGACGAAGTACTTCGTGAAGCTTGAAGAGACGAAGATAGTTGATGCCTCCCTTACCGACTACGACTATTGGCTCGATCGTGACTACGACAAGCGCCAGAGCGGTGCGCTCAGCAAGGGCGGGACGGCTATCCTCGACCTCGACTTGACGGCGCTTGAGCCTGGCCTCCACAACATCGCCCTACGCGTGCACGACTCGGCCGATGGAATAAGCGCTGTGATAGTGAAGTATTTTGTGTTCTTGGACAAGGCGCTCGCTGCCGACAACAGCCTTGGAAGCTTTGAGTACTGGATTGACGACGGCTTCGACAGCCGCCAGAGCGCCGACTTTGCTTCCGACGGCGTGGTGGACCTCCAGATGGACATCGACACGCTGTGCGTGGGACTCCACCAGCTCAGCTTCCGCGCCTTCGACACCGAAGGGCAGGTGTCTGCCGTCGGCAAGAAGTTGTTCCTGGTTGTCAAAGAGGAGGACAACCGCCTCATTGCCTACGACTACTGGATTAATAACGGTAACCGTACGCGCGTGGGTGTTGAGCCGCAGATGAGCCTCGACTTCACCGATGTGGAGATTCCGCTCGATGGTGTGAAGCCTAATCGCATTCAGCCCGACTACACCTTCGACGTAGCCACTATGAAGGTGCTGACGCGCGACACCATTACCGTCGGCTTCCAGGTGTTCAACGGCGAGGGCGTAGGCTCCACTGCCTTGCTCAATACGGTTGAGGACGTCATGATTGCCGTCGATCCCAACATGCAGGCCATCAGCAATGAGCAGAGCAACGCGCTTCCTGCCCTCAGCGAAGGAGAGATGCAAGGCTATCGTTTCGACACTGCCCCGGGCGACTCGCTCTACTGGATTATTGACGATGGAGATTTGTGTTTCGACTTCTACAACGGCGAAGGGGCTCCACTCGTCCCCGACACCGTGACGGTTGCCGACGTGCGCATGCTTGCCATGAAGGCACCCACGGAGCAGGTCTATGTGCTTGCCTACGGCGTGTGCGAGGCAGGCAAGGAAATGTTAGTGTCAAAACCAATCGTCGTCAGCGCACTCAGCTATGAGCGCGAATATGGAGATGAAAATCCCGACTTCGGATTCAGCACGCAGGGCGCAGAGGTCATCGGTAGCCCCGAAATTGTCTGTGAGGCTACGGCTACATCGCCTGTCGGGACCTATCCTATTGTCATACGCAAGGGAGATGTCGCCAACCACAACGACAGCTATGTCAACGGCACGCTGACAATCACCAAGGCCATGCTCACTGTCAGCGTCGACAATGCGGTCCGCGAAGAGAATGAAGAGAATCCAGAGTTCGTAATCCGTTACGAGGGATTCAAGAACGGCGAGGACAGCTCGGTGCTCATAAAGAAGCCTGTGGCTACCACTGAGGCCGATGTCCACAGTGCTCCGGGCGACTACGACATCATTGTCGGCGGGGCTGAAGCAGAGAATTACGACTTCACCTACGTGGGAGGCACGCTCACAATTCAGGTGAACAGCAAGGTACATTCCATCATCACCACTGAGCCGGTGAATGTTTACACCCTCAGCGGAATGAAGATTCGCTCGCAGGTGACAGCACTCGACGACTTGCCTAACGGCACCTACATCGTCAACGGCAGAAAAGTGCAGATTATGCGCAGACGATAAGCCATAGCCTGTCATCACTTCATCCTCGTGCCGGAAGCCCTCAACGTCTTTCGGCACGAGTTGTTTTTGAATGGAGCGCAACGTTTTGTTCTGCTGTATAAACAGAGGGAAAGAAGAACCGTGTAACTCTTCTTTTACTAGATGAACCCGATTATCTGATTATCTTTCTTCAGCTGCGGCGCATCTTGAGGATAACGAAGATGACTATAGGCGCCCCGATGATGGGAGTGATGGCATTGAGAGGAAGCATGCGTCCTCCGCCAGGTAAAGTGCTGATAAGATTGCAGAGCAAAGCTATACACCCTCCGCAGAGCACGGTGACAGGCATGAGCGAACGGTGATTGTTTGTGCCCAGCAGTAGGCGTGCAATGTGAGGCACAGCTAATCCGATGAACGAGATAGGGCCACAGTAGGCAGTGGCAACGCTGGAGAGGAGGCCTGTTGCAAGCAGCAGTAGGGTGCGTGTGCGACGTATGTTGATGCCTAGATTCTCAGCATAGTGTACGCCAAGCAGCAGGGCATTGAGAGGTTTCACGAGACAGAAAGCGATGGCAAGCCCTACGAGGGTGAAGGCAGCGAAGAGTGGTAGACGCTCGAGGGAGACGCTACCGAAGTTGCCCATACCCCACATCATATAGCTGTGGACGCCTTCGGCAGTAGAGAAGAAGTTTAGCAGCGAGACCATCGACGACGCGATGTAGCTTATCATGATGCCGATGATGAGCAACATCACACGGCTGTGGGTGAGGGTGGAGAAAATCAATATCAATCCTGTGACAACCAATGCTCCCACGAAAGCTGCACTGATGATAGCGAGAGAACCGCTGAGAAGCATGCTGCCCGTAGGAATCACACCTCCGAAAGCGAGCATCACGATAGCAACGCCCAAGCCGGCTCCTGAGTTGATGCCGAGGATGTCGGGACCTGCAAGGGGATTGTTGAAGGCTGTCTGTAGCATAAGTCCGCTCACGGAGAGGGCAGCGCCTGTGAGCAGAGCGACAATTGCCTGTGGTACACGTGTTTGCAGCACTATGAAACTCCAGCTGGCTTTGGAGGCTTCCTGCCCCAGCAGAATGTGGAACGTCTCGCGCGCAGGAATGTGAATGGTGCCAAAGAAGAGATTGGCTGCTACAAGAAGTAGCATGAGGATGCTCAGGAAGAGTATGTGACGTGTGCTCTTGCTCATATAGATAATCAGGTAATCGGATAATCAGGTAATCGGATGAAGGGGTAAATGCTGGATTATTGTGAATCGGGTGACAGAGGCTGGAAGTAGCGGAGTCCCTCGTTTTCATCATACGGGGAGAGAGCCTGTGGGCGAAGTATCTTGATGAAATCGTGTAGAAGACGATCGGGGTGGAAAGGCGTCTCCTCGTAGAAGATAAGGTCCTTGTTATTGCAGGCGTAGATGCCGTTATGGTTAAACGCCTTGAACTTAGCGTAGGGCGCATACATACTGCGCAGCTGTGAGAGTGTGAGTGGCAGCGATGAGGAGTAGCGGATAAACCACACATCGGCATCCTGTCCCCGGTCGAAGACCGTTTCAAAGGAGAGTGGGATGGAGCCGCTGTGGGTGTCGTCGGCAAAGATGTAGCTTCCACCAGCATCGCGCACCAGAGAGGCAAGCGTGCTCTGTCCCCCGGGCATATACCAGGCTGAGCCGTTGCGGGTGTCGAACATGACGGTGGGTGAGGCTCCTGTGCTGTCTGCTGCGACAGCCTCGCAGAGGGCGTTGTATCGGTAAGCAATGCTGTTGAAGAGGCTGTCGGCTAGCTCGGCACAACCGAAGAGTCTGCCGTAGAAGCGTATCCATTCGGCGCGCCCGAGAGCTGTGGGCTCCATATAGTCGGAGCATTGGATGATGGGGAGTCCCAGTTGCTCGAGATTGCTGTAGCTGCCCACATTCTCAAAAGGAGAGAGTAGGATGGCGTCGGGGGAAAGATTGATGATGCTTTCCTTATCGGGCACCATAGCGCTGCCGAGGTTGACAATACTTCCCTTGCTGATGCCTTCAAGAATATTCTTGTCGGCAATGTATTCGGGCTCACAGACACCTGCTATTGCGTCCAGACATCCCAACTCGTCGATGAGCGCAGCATGAGCGGCAATGAATATGGCGGCGTGAGTGAAAGGCTGGCGTATTTCGTAAGTCTGCATGATGGTCCCTGATGACCAAGGGTTGGCAATCTGTACCTCAGTATAGTCGTCATGCTCGATGATGAGCAGGTTTCGCGCGTAGAGCAACTGGAGAGTATCGGAATGCTCTTCGTTGACAATAGATGAGGCATGCCTACAGCTGCAAAGCGACAGAGTCAGCACCAATACTGCAGAGAGTAGATAGATGGGTTTTCTTCTCATAATGATGCAAAAGTAGTGTTTTTTTCAAGAGAAGAATCGTTTCCGTTAAAAAAACTGAGCTATGACAACTCTGTTTAGTAACTTTTGTCTCCTGTGAAAGGAGAAGAAAAAGTAAAAAATAAATAAAAAATCGCTAACGTTTTGGATTTGCGAAAAAACATTGTATTTTTGTAAGCGATTAAAAAATCATAATCTAATCGAAAGGCTTATCCAACATGATGCGTACAAAGACCATAGAAAAGATAGTAAGGGAATTCATCGCCAAAGAGCTGACTTTGAGCCCCGAAAGCATTCACCTTGATGATAATCTGGTGGAGGACTTGCATGCCGACTCCATGGATATCGTGAATGTGGTTACTGCTATCGAATCGCGCTTCAAGATATCGTTCCCCGAGAATCTTCAGGTGCCATATAACGGTTACACGTTACGCTTCCTCGTTGAAGGTATACAGAGTGCCCTCAAGGCAAAGAATCCTGTGCGCCGTGCTGTGAAAGCCGCTACCGAGAAGGCAAAACCCTCGGAGAAGAAAGCAAAAAAGAAAAAGGAGAAGGCTCCTAAGGAGGCTCCTAAAGCAGCTCCTGAAGTGGAGGAGAAAACAGATAACCTGTAAGGGATTCAATTTACAGACATCCATAGAAATACAGCACGCGCCTCTCATGTGAAGGGCGCGTGTGTTTGTGATTGTATAAGGAAATGTGTCAGAGCTTGCCGAGGATGCGGTCCATCACCCAGTTGGTAGGCGTTGCGCTGATGCCCGTACAGGTGCAGATGTCTTTTCCCAGAAGATGACGGCAGACGCTCTCGATGAGGGGGAGCTGAACGTGGGGTGGGTTAGGGATGTGAAACTCTTCACGTCCGCGTGAGGAGTGAAGAGCGAGAGGCTCGAAGGTGAAGACGGAGAAGCATATCATGCCCTTTGAGCCGATGATTTCAATGCGGTCCTCAGCAGCAGACTCGTCGGCAACAAAGCACCACGACCCCGAGCCTACCAATCCGTTCTCAAATCGGAAACAGGCGCTGATGGTGTCTTCAGCCTCGTAGAGCCCACCTCGGTTGGCACAGTAGCCTTCTGCCTCGACGATGATACCGAAGAACTCCTGCAACAAGTCAATCTGGTGCGGAGCCAAATCGTAGAAGTAGCCTCCTCCTGAGATGGGAGCCTGCAGACGCCAGGGCATCTCCTCTTGGCTGCGGAAGTCCAGCTCGTGAGGGGGGCGTGCAAAGCGTACCTGCACATTGATGACCTCGCCGATTTGCGGGATGAGTTCTTTTACCTTCAGGAAATAGGGCAGATAGCGCCGGTAGTAGGCAACGAAGCAGGGAACCTTCATCTCTTCCGACACCTTGTTGATGCGGATACAGTCCTCGTAGCTCACAGCCATTGGCTTCTCTATATACACGGGCTTTCCTGCCTTCATGGCCATGATGGCGTAGGTAGCATGACTGGAGGGAGGAGTGGCAATGTAGATAGCATTGACGTTGGGGTCGTCGATGATAGCCATTGGGTCGGTGTACCATCTGCCGATACCGTGACGCTCAGCGTAGGAACGTGCTTTCTCTGCATTGCGGCTCATGACGGCTTCGATGCACGAGCCTTCAACCATAGCGAAGGCAGGACCGCTTTTCTTTTCGGTGACTTCGCCGCAACCGATAAATCCCCAGTGAAGCATGATTATTCTTTGTTGAAAAAAAATTATAGTTAATAGATAATTATTTTTTCTTTCTACATATCGCGATATGTTCAGAAGATAATTTCTTTTCGTCAATCCCAGAAGTTCCACGATAGTCCCAGCTTGAACCAACGCGGATTCATGGGATAGTGGGGAACGTAGAATGAGTTGGCTGTCTTGAACAAGCCTTGCGTCACATGATAGAACATTACATACACCCTTACCTGCTTGAGGTGGAAATTGGCGTAGGCGTTAGTCATAGGATATCCGCCGATAAGCACACGGTCTGCCTGACTCTGCAAGTGATATTGTCCCAGTGCTGGTGCATAGTCGGGGGCGTAGTAGCCTGGGAATGAGATGAGTGTGGTGCCGTTCGTCTTGTAGTCCTTGTCGATGTTTATATCGGAGAAGAAACGCATGTCGGCACCCAGCTGTATGCGGAGCACCTTAGCATAGGTGAACTGCAGATAGAGATTGCTGTATATATTTATAAGAGGTAAGGGGAGAATGTCGTTGCGGGTGGTGTACTGGGCAGTAATATCGTTGTCCCAATGTAGAACCCCAAGCACAACATTCTGATTGAGAGTGGCTCCCACCACCTGAATGTTTGAAGGACACTGAAGGGGCTGGATGTTATGATATGTGGTGTGTGTGTCCGAGTCGGTGTATCCGGCATAGTCGAGATAGGTGTAGTTGAGGATGTTTTCAACACCAGCCGTGAGGCGTGTGTGTGTGCGGTCGTAGGCAAGAGTTCCTCCGATGTGAACGCGGAATTCCTTGTTGAAATCGTTATCCCACCAGTAGTGTTGTGCGTGGAAGTGACGATAGTAAAACGAAGGGGGAGTGTTCTTCATGAATCCGTCCACTCCGATGTGTATGCTGTCGCCTTTGATGGGGAAGTTGAGCTCGCCTTTACCTTCCAGACTGAAGGCTCCCAAGTCGGTTCCCGCAAGCACTGTTTCTGCTGTTATATCGAAGTGGAAAGCCTTTCCTGTGGTACGTCGCAGATTGCCTCCCAGCGTGATGTTCTGCTCTCGATACTGGCTGATGGTTTCCTTATTTCCCAGCGTATCGGGCAGGGAGAAGTTGCGGAATTCGTGGCGCAAGTAGGCCGAACCTCCGAAGGGAATCCACTTGTTGAAGCCCTCGATGAGTGTCAGTCCTCCCGTGTTGCGTACTGAAAGATAGCCGGTAGCATCGAGCGAGTCATAGGGCAGAATGTTGTAGGCATAGTAGTTGGAACGGTCCTTGTATGTAATGAAACGGCGTGCATCGTAGTCGAAGTTAGCGGTGTGGAAGACCTTCATCACAGGGATGAAGTCGTGATGCACCACAACGGTGTCTTTAAGGCTGTCGGTGCGTGATTTGTAGAACCCCATGTTGAAATGCTGCTCGAAAAGCACCGTGCGCAGCACATTCTCGTTCCACGAGCGTTCCATCTTGACAGGCATGTCGGCAGGCGTGTAGGAGGTTTTTCCTGAAGCCATCGACGTGGGGTCGGTGATATATCTGTCATCAGTCAATCCTCCATTTTCGGCCCATTTCAGCTTGTCGTAGTCAACCAGCAGGTTAAAGCCGTAGTGCTCGCCATGATAGTATGCGAATCCTGCAGCATCGAAGAGGGCTGTTGCCTGATTGCTGTAGCGCCCACGTCCGAATACATAGTCAAGGTTGAAGCCTATGCCGAATCGCTTTCCAGCATTTACGCCGAACTTTCCCTTTATGCGCTCTTCTCCGTTAATCTGGTTACCTGCGCGGTAGTAAGTCACGTTGGTGTAGGGTGACTTGGTGTTGAGGAACTGGAACTGATCCGACTTTGTCAGGAAGTAATCGAGGGGCGATGCAAATATAAACTGCTCTCCCACGGGGCGATGGAAGAAAATGCGCGAGAGGCGAGGGGAGCCCATGTTCCCTAGGTAGTTGTATTCGCCGTTCATTCCCTCGGTGAGGGGGGCATTCTGGAAGTTAAAGACGACGGTGTCGGGCTCCACGTATGTCATCTCGCCCAAAGTCTGGCTGATGGTGAATGCCTTGATGTCCTTAGGCACGCTTCTGTCCTGCACCGTAGAGTCTCTTCCCTCGGTAGCGTTAGCACCCACGCCCCTTTCATTTATGTCTGCAATGCCGTTGCCCCCACCATCAAGTCGGCGCGGAGCCTGACTGAAGATTGCTGCGGGCAGCACAATGAGCAGGACGAATGCAAGGAAGCGCTGTTTCATGAGCAGATGATGTGCCTTATCCGAAGAAGCGGATGCCGTATTCTATCAGCTTGATGACGATGGAGACACCGCATATGATGAAGAACGGCGTCCTGTTAGGTGTGGCGAAGTAGACGATGAATGCTGCTATGAAACCCAGCAGGAACAGCGTGTTGAGCAGCATGCGCAGTTGTGATTTGTCCATATCTCGTTAGCGTATTGGATTAGTGAGGAACTGTGGAACCGAGGAACCTTAGGAAGCGAGCCTCAGAATTTGTCCTGCAGCTGGCGTACCAGCGAGTCAAAGAGGTCGATGGTTTTGATGCGGAACTTGCCAGTACGTCGCAGCAGCCTGGTTTTCTTCTTGTTGAAGCACTGCTCGTCGGTAATCCATTCTTCTGCTGTGAAGCGCTCTCCTCCGTCGCGGTTCTCCTCATACCAGTATGTAATGCGTGTCATCCTCACGGTGAAAGAGCCGTCGTTGCAGGTAATCTCATACCAGTAGTTGATGCGCGTGCGGTCGAGCTCAAGGAAGGTGTTCTTGAATACGATGTACTCCTCGGCGTTCACCACGAAATGATGGTTCACGCTGTCAATCTCTGCATACTTCGAGGCAATAACGTTGGGTTTGGCAAAGCGGCTCTCGGCCCAGCGCATAGCTTTGTCGAAGATTTGCTCCGAGGAGGCATCTTTTACCACAACAGTCTTTTCGAACAGCACTCGTCCGTTCACGACAGGCACTGAGCCCACTCCGTAGTGAGGGTCAACGGCTGCCAGACAGCAGAGAAATGTGAGGCATGCTACTGCAAGGGATAGGATTCTTTTCATATCTTTTTCGGTTTTGAATCGTGATTTTGCTGCGAAGATAGTGATAAAATCGGTCCGATTTACAAAATCGGCAAAAAAAGCATCCAAAAAAGGCGATGTATTAACGAAAATTAGCCTATCTTTGCCCATAACAGATTTTGGAGAAGGAATAATTTTTTTTGGAGAACAAATCTCGCGATATGTAGAAAGAAAAAATCGTCGTGGGTAATATAAAAATTCTTCCACATGGACAAAGCAGACAATCCTGAGCTGGAGCTGGTGTGGCAGCTGGTGGAGAAGACGGGTGTGAACATCTTCCTCACAGGCAAGGCAGGTACGGGGAAGACAACGTTCCTGCACAAGCTGCACGCCCTTTCTCCCAAGCGGATGGTGGTGCTGGCACCTACGGGTGTGGCTGCCATCAACGCTGCGGGGAGCACCATCCACTCGTTCTTCCAGCTCCCATTGTCGCCCTACGTTCCTGACGGTTCAGTGAAAGGCTTGGAGGGTAACCGCAGATATCAGTTCAGCAAGCTGAAGAAAAACATCATACGCACCCTCGACCTTATCGTCATCGACGAGATAAGCATGGTGAGGGCCGACGTGCTGGATGCCGTTGACGATGTGCTGCGTCGGTTTAGAGACTCCCGCATGCCTTTCGGAGGGGTTCAGCTGTTGATGATAGGCGACTTACAGCAGCTGGCTCCTGTGGTGAAAGACGAGGAGTGGAAAGTGCTGCGCGAATACTACCAGACACCCTATTTCTTCGGAAGTCATGCCCTGCAGCAGACTCAGCACGTCACCATCGAGCTGAAGACTGTCTATCGCCAGACAGACGAGGCTTTCGTGGCTCTGCTCAACAAGGTGAGGGGCAATGCCCTTACAGCCTCGGATGTGGAGTTGCTCAACACACGCGTTGTGCCTGAGGACTCTCTCGGAGAGGGAGCCATTCGCCTGACGACGCACAACCGCATGGCTGATGAGTATAACGAGAAATGCCTCGCAGCACTCTCCTCAAAGGCCTTCTCCTACAGGGCTACGGTGTCTGGCACATTCCCCGTGACTTCCTATCCTGCCGAGGAGACGCTGGTGCTGAAGCGTGGTGCACAGGTGATGTTCCTCAAGAACGATATCTCGGGCCGACATCTTTTCTTCAACGGAAAGCAGGCAAAGGTTGTTGACATCAGCAACGATGAGATTGTGGTGCGTGGGTTGGACGACGATAGGCTCATCAGCGTGGAGAGGATGGAGTGGACAAACGTCCGATACTCTATCGACAAGCAGACCAAGGAGATAAGCGAGGAGGTAGAGGGTACTTTCATGCAATATCCTCTACGGCTTGCGTGGGCAATCACGGTCCACAAGAGCCAAGGACTGACGTTCGACAGAGCTATCCTCGACGTGAATGCAGCCTTTGCCTCAGGGCAGGTATATGTGGCGCTGAGCCGTTGCAGAACTCTGCAGGGACTGGTGCTCACGGCACCCCTTGACAGCCATTCCGTCATCACCGACAGTTATGTGAACAGCTATATCGACTCTGAACTCGAACAGGCGCAGAAACTTCCTTCGCTGATAGAAGAGCTGAAACGCATGTACTTCCGTAGCCTGCTGGGAGAGCTTTTCTCTTTCCAGTCGCTCCAATGGCGCTATGACAAGGAGCTTCGTATCATCGACGAACATCTCTACAAAATGTATCCCAAGCTGCTCACTCGCTTCAAGGAGATGCGCGAGAGGCTGCAGAAGGAGGTGTTTGACGTTGCTCCCCGCTTTGGCATGCAGATAGACGAAATATTTGCCGCTGGAGATGCCGAGAGGCTTGCAGAGCGCGTTCATCTGGCTGCCGAATATTTCAAGAAAGAGTTGCTCTCTCTTCTCAACCAGCTGCTTGCTGACGCAAAGCGCGATGTGGACATCGACAATAAGAAGGTGGCAGAGCAACACGACGAGGCTTTTTCTGCTTTGGTGGAAGAGTACCAGCTGAAGCTACTGCTGCTCGACCATGTGGCATCAAAGGGATTTGAAGTCGGTGACTACTTGAAAGAGAAGGCACGAGTCATCCTCCTGCTCGAACAGCGGGGACCACGCAACAAGGCAAACCTCTCGGAACTGCTCGACGGAAAGGTACACAAGCGTACTGCAGAGAGAAAGAAGGTGACTGGTTTCAGACAGAAGGAGGATGGTAGCATCCGCAAGGATGATAGACTTAGGATGAACGAAAAAGGTCTCATTCATAAGGACGACAGCATTAGTAATAAAGAAGATGGGTTTATGCTGAAGGGGGAGCAACTCGCCCCATCCACAGCAAGGAAGATGCCTGACAGGGGAATAGACAAGCCTGACGCAGATGCCGATATCCTTTATCCCGAGCTCTACCAGACTCTCCGTCGCTGGCGTGGAGCGAAAGCCCTGCAGGAGCACAAGCCTGCCTTTCAGATTTTCAATAACACCACGCTTGCAGGCATTGTCAACGCCCTTCCGACAAACCTCGTCGAACTGCAGAGAGTGAAGGGCCTTGGAAAGACAAAGACCAGACTCTACGGAAAGGAAATCCTCGAGATAGTACAGGACTACATCTCCGAGAATGCCGAGTGGTAAATCGGTCATTTGAATGAAAAAGCCTGGCAATCGGTTCAACGGTTGCCAGACTGGTGATTGTATTTGTCCTTTGGTTACTCCTCAAATCTGATATATTTTTAAAAAATTGAATGAAACTCTGTGGTATTATAGTTTGACAATAAATAATTAAAGTTAAACTCTGGCGTCGCGGAGTTAAACAATAAATCCGTAGAGTTAAACTTTATTTTCGGCCATTTAAAAGCCTTTGTTTTCACTCACAGACTATTGTCCTATGCGTAGCGCAAAACTTACTTTTTACTCCTTTTTTACTTCTATTTTTACTCCCGTTTTAGTGGCAAAACAGTAAGGCGGAAGCCCTCGCAATTGGGGACCTCCGCCTCTTTTCTTAAGGATTTCAGGAAGAAAGGCTTATTCCTCTTCCACAGCAGCCTGGGCGGCGGCTAACAGATGTTGATAATCAGTTACTTACAGGTTTAGTTAAAGTACTGGCACCTTAAATCCAACACATTCTGCGCGTTTTTACACGCTCATGAATTTTGATGTATCGTATGAACTTTTCTTTGATTCTATCCTTCCTGTTTTCGTATCGAACCTATCCCGTTTAGGGTTCCAATCGTCTTTTACGAGACTTCCATCAAAAAAACACAATCCGTCATGTATATCTGTTCCGGTCTTACCCAATGAACGATAAGTTGAATTCAGCTTTATGCTTCGCCTTTCAGATACCTTTACCTTTATCAACTTAGGCATTTTCCCATTCTTGCATGCATTTAAAATTTCGTCCTTACAGTTCAGAGGACCTGCTATTATCCTGTCTCCATCTTTTATCGACCGAATAAGAATGCCGCCAAATTTGACTTCTTCCTTATTATATTGGCAGTCAAAGCAAATATCTATTCCACTAAGATGATAGAACAGCTGCCCTGCTTCGTAACCATCACGAGGATATGTCACTTCCTGCCATTTAAATAGATCTGGGTTCTCCAAATATTTTTCTCTATCATAATAATAGAATTCGATTTCTGCGAAACGGAAAGTTTTGTCACCACTTTTAATACGGTTATTATCAAATAGTTTTTGTGCAATTTCTTCACATTTCTTTTTTATGCTCTCGTAATCTGATAATCCATCAAACGGATTCTTCAATAACTCAATTATCTCTTCCATAATTCAATTATTTTATTTCTGTTGCAAATATACAAAATAATAATGGCATTGGCCCTATTTATGAGAGTAATATCTGTTATGAACAAGTGAGTTTAAGCTTGTCCACAATCTCATTTTTGATATCACCTTTCTTTAACTCTTCATAATCTACTATGGGAATGTGTGCGCATTTTGCTAATACTTTCAGATAATTCTGATAGATTGTCCATGTTAGGCAATTCAATGCGCCACCATTCTCTTCAATGAAATCACGCATCTGAACTTGATAGATATTGTCTTCATACTCGGGGTATAGTTCCTTGTATTGGGCCAATGTTTCCGCATCTGTGACCTCATCTCCAAGCCCTGGTATTATAATAAAGTCGCATGTTTGTAAACTGTTGATATATGCCCAGCTCAATTCATCGTACTTACTTAGTTTGAGTTCAATAACTTCAAAATGCTTTGCGAGGGATGAATGCATCTTTTGGGCTATCTTGTCATCGTACAGCTCCAGATTTACCAATACTTGAGATTTGCCGGATTTATTGATTCCAACATATCTTACGATTCCATCGGTATGCCCAAAGGTATCTTCTTTATCCCATGGAAGCCAAACGATTGTCAAGTCTGGTGACATGAAAGCACATTTAAGAAGGCACTCTATTTGTTCTTTGCTGAAAGTTGGATTTTCGCTGAAAACCTTCTCTGTCATGACTACGTATTGCGCTTCTTTACCTTTTTTTCTTCCTTTGCAGAACACCATATTACCTCCATCAATGATGAGAGGAATGTCCACAATCTCATATTTTTGTGCAAACGGGCAGTTCTTTATAACTTTATCAACATTTGTAATGTACTTCTTCTGGTCTTGTAGATAATCAGGATTATAAACGAATTTCACGAAAACATTCACACCCATCTGTATTGGCATAAAATCTCTTACCCAATAATCTTTAGTATGATAGACAGCTCCCAACCCTTTGTGATAAGAGAAAATTATGTCCACAAGTTCTGCATCCAGTTTCGGATAATGGCGTTTCAGAAGACTTGAAAAGACGACTAGACTTTTTTCATTTTCTGTTATTATCATAACACAATTCTTTTTAATGTTAAACATGATGATTCGTCGACTAATCACGCGGCAAAAATATTACTTGTTGGACACTTGAGGCAAATATGTTCTGTTAAAACTAGTTAAAGTTTCCGAAAAGGTTATTTATTGATTTTAAATTGGTTATACAGTTTTTTGTTATTTTTATTAACTATTTTATTATAAGTTGAAATCCTGTATATCAAGCATTTTAAGCATTAAAGATACACAATGACGCACATATTGCGACATTTTTGCCGATAAATCGTCGAATATCTTCTTGTGAACACAAAAAAAAGAGACCAGCCCAAACGGACAGGTCTCTTTGCAAATTATGTAAGAGTGATAATTACTCCTCAACAGCAGTCTGGGCGGCAGATAAAGGATGTTGATAGTCAGCTACTTACGGGCTTAGTGTAAAGTGCTGGCACTTTAAAACCGACACATTCTGCACGTTTTTACACACTTAGGGAAACGACAAATGTGTGTTTACAGCGGTGTTAAATCTCCATCTACAAAACCGACAGCCAATCCTTGGCGTTCTTTTAGTGTCTTTCCGTATTTACCTTTTTCAATATAGTCTTTTATCATTTTTATAATCGTAATCTGGACATCTTGCCATTCTTTATTTTCCTTCCAGGTAAAAGGTTTGTCTCTGGTAGTAAACACTTCATCGCATGCCCAGTCATTATCAGTTGTATCAAAAGAACTAGCTCCGATCAATTCGAGAGTCCAACTTTTATTGGCGTCCTCATACAAGTTGAAACAGAAAGCCACAACATCATCAGGAATAGTCATTTGCATAACTTCATTCAGCCATGTTTCTAATTCACTATAGGTCAGACCAGACTCACTCTTCTTCTTGAAAATACCAAATAAATTCATATCCAAATTCCGATTATAAGTAAATACATTTGTTTGCTATTCTCTATTACTTGCTACGATATACGAGCAGTATTTGCTGAGCAGATTGGACAATGGCAAATCGCCTTTCTGATATCTGTCTGCATCGAGTTTCAGAACTCTTTCGCAAATTGGTTTCTTTCCTTTGAACTTTGCTTTGAGATATTGAATGCCATCCTCTTCGACAATGTTTACATCAGTGAAGAACTGCGTCAAATCCTCTGCATCATAGACGATTGAGTAACTTGGTCGCTTCGCTCCTGGGATGTCCTCTATCAAGATATTCTTGTCAACAAGATCTTGGATGTCGCGTATAGCTGTGTCCTTCGAGCACTTTGCCAACGTAGCCCACGTCTTTGACGTAATCTTTGCATCATAGCTGTCAAGAAAGAGATTGAGAATCTGGTTCTGACGTTCTGACATCGGAACAGCTGATGCCTTCTGCCAAAAGAAACTCTTATTCAGAATAGTGGTGACGATGGTGTCTGCCTCGTCGAGGGAATCCACCAACTTCTGCATATACCACACTAACCACTCCGTAAGGTCACCATCGCCATGCTGCATACGCTCCAGAATGTCGTAGTAGTGGTTTTTATCCTTGTTAATCTGTGACGAGACATTGTAAAAGCGGAACTCACTCTTCTCTCCACGCGCCAGCAGCATGTCGGAAAGAATACGAGCCAAACGACCATTGCCGTCCTCAAAAGGATGAATGCTCACAAACCAGAAATGTGCAATGGCAGAACGAATGACGCTGCTTACAGGCTCGTCGCCATCAAACCAAGTGAGGAATTTTTGCATTTCCTCCTCAACACGGTCAGGTGACGGAGCAATATAGTGGATTTTCTCACGTCCGAACATTCCACTGACAATATGCTCATCGTTTGTACGATACTTTCCTATTTCTACCTGACTCCCTTCACTATAGCCAGATGGAAAGAAAGCTGCTTGCCAAGCGCAAAGTTTTTCTTTGCTGAGAGGCATATCATAATGTTGAATTGCTTCGAGCATTACACCGACAACAGAATCAACATAGTGCGAGGGGGCTGTATATTTCACATTCTCGAGTCCAAGTTTCCTGGCAATAGAAGAACGCACCTGATCCACATTTAGCCGTATGCCTTCAATCTCCGATGAATATACCACATCGTAAGTTAGGTTCTCTGCCATAGCACGGAGTTTGCTGTCAAAGCCCAACGAACTCAGCCTGCCATAAAGCACCCCCTGCTTACGGAATACTTTTTCCTGAAGGAGTGCAACCTTAGAAGTGTCCCAACGGAAGTTCGTCCAATTGTTTCTTTCGTGTATATACATAACGTATTCGTACTTTGTGCGACAAAACACATTGTCTAATGTCGCAAATTATGCGACAAAAATACTGAAATAATGCTGAACCACCAAATAAAAACGCAAAATATCGCATATTCTGCGGCATTTTTATCTCCTAAACGTCGAAAGTATACTTGAAGATACTAAAAAGGGGACCCGCCCAAGCGGACAGGTCCCTTTCATTATGTCAGAGTGATATTTACTCCTCCACAGCAGCCTGCGCGGCGGCCAGACGTGCGATGGGCACGCGGAAGGGTGAGCAGCTGGCATAGTTCATACCGATCTTGGCACAGAACTTCACTGAGCTGGGCTCGCCGCCGTGCTCTCCGCAGATGCCTGTGCGCAGCTCGGGACGTACCTCGCGACCCTTGCGGATGGCGTACTTGATGAGCTTGCCAACGCCCTTCTGGTCGAGCACCTGGAACGGGTCAACCTTCAGGATCTTCTTCTCCAGATAGACGGGGAGGAACGATGCGATGTCGTCGCGGCTGTATCCGAAGGTCATCTGGGTAAGGTCGTTGGTTCCGAAGCTGAAGTATTGTGCCTCGGTAGCGATGCGGTCGGCGGTGAGGGCTGCACGAGGAATCTCTATCATCGTTCCGATCTCGAACTCAACCTCTACGCCGTACTCGGCGAAGACTTCCTTTGCCACCTTGTTGATGATCTCCTTCTGCTGCTTGAGCTCATAGAGGATACCGATGAGGGGCACCATGATTTCGGGCATGGGGTTCTTGCCCTCTTTCTTCAGCTCGCAGGCTGCGCTCAGGATGGCGCGTGTCTGCATGGCTGTGATCTCGGGGAAAGTGATACCCAAACGGCAGCCGCGGTGACCCAGCATGGGGTTGTTCTCAGCAAGGCTTGCTACGCGCTTCTGGATAGTCTCGATGGATACTCCCATCTCGTCGGCCATAGTCTGCTGGCCTGCCAGATCGTGGGGAACAAACTCATGGAGTGGGGGATCGAGCAGACGAATGTTGACAGGACAGCCGTCCATTGCCTCGAGGATACCCTTGAAGTCTGCCTTCTGGTAGGGGAGGAGCTTGGCGAGGGCCTTTTCGCGTCCCTCTACGGAGTCGGCAAGAATCATTTCACGCATGGCGATGATCTTCTTGTCCTCGAAGAACATGTGCTCGGTGCGTGTCAGGCCGATACCCTTTGCTCCGAAGGCGCGTGCCACCTGAGCATCGTGGGGAGTGTCGGCGTTGGTGCGAACCTGCAGCTTCGTATACTTGTCGCAGAGGTCCATGAGGGCCTTGAAGTCACCGCTCAGCTCAGCTGCCTTGGTGGGCACCTTGCCTGCGTAAACCTGGCCAGTGGAGCCGTTCAGCGAGAGGTAGTCGCCTTCCTTGTAGGTGATGCCTTCGATCTCTACGGTCTTGGTCTTGTAGTTCACGTTGATGGCTCCTGCTCCTGATACGCAGCACTTGCCCATTCCGCGTGCTACCACTGCAGCGTGTGAGGTCATACCTCCGCGTGCGGTGAGGATACCTTCGGCGCTTGCCATACCTGCGAGGTCTTCGGGTGAAGTCTCGATGCGGACCATCACTACTTTGTGGCCGTCCTTGTGCCAAGCCTGTGCGTCGTCAGCGTGGAACACGATTTGTCCGCATGCTGCGCCTGGGCTTGCAGGAAGACCCTGGGTAATAACCTTGGCTTTCTTCAGCTCGTCCTTGTCGAATACGGGGTGGAGCAGCTCGTCGAGCTTCTGGGGCTCGCAGCGAAGGATGGCGGTCTTCTCGTCGATGAGGCCTTCGCGAAGCAGATCCATAGCGATCTTCACCATAGCGGTACCTGTGCGCTTGCCGTTACGTGTCTGGAGGAACCAGAGCTTGCCTTCCTGTACGGTGAACTCCATATCCTGCATGTCGCGATAGTGGTGCTCAAGCTTGTCCTGGATAGCGTTCAGCTCGGCAAAGATTTCGGGCATGGCCTCTTCCATCGAAGGATACTTGGCTATGCGCTCTTCCTCGCTGATGCCTGCGCGCTCTGCCCAACGCTGACTACCTATCTTGGTGATCTGCTGGGGTGTGCGGATGCCTGCTACGACGTCCTCGCCCTGTGCGTTCACGAGGTACTCACCGTTGAAGAGGTTCTCACCCGTGGCTGCATCGCGGCTGAAGCATACGCCTGTGGCGCTGGTATCGCCCATGTTGCCGAATACCATAGCCATAACGCTTACTGCCGTGCCCCATTCATCGGGTATCCCTTCCATCTTACGATAGAGGATGGCGCGCTCGTTCATCCAGCTGCGGAATACGGCGCAGATGGCGCCCCAGAGCTGTACGATGGGATCTTCGGGGAAGTCCTGCTTGGTCTGCTCCTTAATGGCCTTCTTGAAGCGTGCAACGAGGGTCTTCAGTTCCTCTACGCTCAGGTCCTTGTCGAGCTTCACGCCACGTACCGACTTCACGTCCTCGATGATAGCCTCAAAGGGGTCGATGTCTTCCTTGTTCACGGGCTTCATGCCGAGCACTACGTCACCGTACATCTGTACGAAGCGGCGGTACGAGTCATACACGAAGTGAGGATTGTTGGTCTTCTTTACCATACCCTCAGCTACGGCGTCGTTAAGACCAAGGTTGAGGATGGTGTCCATCATACCGGGCATAGATGCGCGAGCACCGGAACGTACGGAGACGAGCAGAGGATTCTCAACGGAGCCGAACTTGCAGTTCATCAGCTTCTCGATGTGGTCAACAGCTGCTTCCACCTCGTCGCGGAGGAGGGCTGTGATCTTTTCCTGACCTACCTCGTAGTACTCGTTGCAGACGTCGGTGGTGATGGTGAAACCGGGAGGAACAGGAATTCCCACAAGGTTCATCTCTGCCAGGTTGGCACCCTTGCCGCCCAGCTGTTCACGCATGGAAGCGTTACCTTCGGCCTTACCGTTGCCGAATAAATAAACTCTCTTTTTGTCCATAAAATTGTTTTTAATATGATGTGATTATAAATGAATTTGCCCAAACTTCTGTTGCAGCGCGCAAAAGTAGTAATAAAATTGTAAAAATGCAATTTTTTCATCGAAAATGTAACGTCTGCTTATCATTTTTAAATATATGGCTCATGCCGCAGCTGCCAGAGGAAGAGTGTGAGATGTCCTTAACTTCCTCCCTGCAAATATGGACAAAGAAAAAAACGATATGAAGAAGGAATCTCGCGCGCTGAAGAAGGGAAAATTTTTTCTTGTCAAAAGATAATTTTTAACCGTACTGAAAACGTGGAGTGTCAGTTCCTTCGGCACTTGGAAGCACGGTCTGCCACAAATTTTTTTAAGAAAGTTTTAGACACGCTACATAAAAATGATGCCTCAAAGCTTGCAGTCAGCGAAAAAATGCCTATCTTTGTACGGAAAAAGAGCTGGTTTCGCGCGTTGATAGTTACAATGCGCTCTGGCTCCCTGAGAATCGACTGAAGATGAGCCGTAAAGACAAGCCGCTCCCCCTGTTGGAGCATGTGACGATAACCGATGTGGCAGCCGAAGGCAAAGCATTGGCCAAAGTGGACGACATGGTTGTGTTCGTCCCCTTTGTGGTTCCGGGCGATGTGGTGGACCTCCAAGTGCGACGCAAGAAACACAGCTATGCTGAGGCGGAAGCCGTGAAGTTTCATCAGCTCTCGCCCTTGCGCTCCCAACCCTTCTGCCGTCATTTCGGCCTGTGTGGAGGATGCAAGTGGCAGTGCCTCAAGTATGAAGAGCAGCTGAAGGCCAAACAAAAACAAGTGTACGACAATCTCACACGCATCGGGAAGATAGAGTTGCCACCTATGGAGGCTGACAATGCTCTGCAGGGCAGGGTGGAAGGGTTCCACCCCATCTTGGGCTCGGAACACACTCGCGCCTACCGCAACAAGCTTGAATTTACCTTCAGCAACAAGCGGTGGCTCACCTATGAGGAGATAAGTCAAAACGTTGTCTATGAGAACATGAATGCCGTAGGCTTCCACATCCCCGACTGTTTTGACAAGGTGCTCTCCGTCGACGAGTGCTTCCTCATGGATGATGTGAACAACCGCATCCGCAACGGCATACGAGACTATGCCTACGACAAAGGGCTTTCGTTCTTTGACTTACGTCAGCAGACAGGACTCCTCAGGAACATGATGATACGCATCGCAGAGCATTCTGACGGAATCACTGAGACGATGCTTCTCCTCCAGCTCTGCACCAACGAGATGACGGGCGAAACCGATGCTAAAGGACGTCCCCTCTACCGCGAGATTCCCTCCGGAGCTGGCACTCCCCTCGGAAAGCAAATAGAAGAGCTGATGGAATATGTGACAAACACGTTCCCCGAGATAACCTCCCTCCTCTACGTCGTCAACAATAAGGCAAACGATACGATAGGCGACTTAGAGGTGCATGTCGTCAAAGGCGAGCCGTTCATCATGGAGGAAATGGAGGGGTTGCGATTCAAGGTAGGACCCAAGTCGTTCTATCAAACCAATAGTCAGCAGGCTTACAATTTATATAAGGTAGCCCGCACCTTCGCAGGGCTCACAGGCAACGAGCTCGTCTACGATTTATATACTGGCACTGGGACGATAGCTAATTTCATAGCACGCTCGTGTCGCAAAGTCATAGGCATCGAGTACGTCCCCGAAGCCATTGAGGATGCAAAAGTGAATGCCTCGCTCAACGGGCTTGACAACACGTTGTTCTTCGCAGGCGATATGAAGGATATCCTTACCGAAGAGTTCATTCGAACCCACGGACGCCCCGATGTCATCATCACCGACCCTCCTCGCGCAGGAATGCACGCCGATGTGGTAAACGTCATCCTGCAGGCAGAGCCCGAACGTATCGTCTACGTAAGCTGCAATCCTGCCAGCCAGGCACGCGACTTGCAGATGCTTTGCGAGAAGTACAGGGTTGTCGGAGTACAGCCCGTGGATATGTTTCCTCACACGCAGCATGTTGAGAATGTGGTTTTGTTGCATCGTAAAGACGATGTAGACGTTGTGTAACACGCAAAAAAGAGAAGCAAATGAGAATACTTGTTTTCAACGGCAGTCCCAAGCGTGAGAAAAGCGACACGATGCACATCACTCGCGCCTTCCTGGAGGGAATGAACGAAGTGGAAGAGCAGGAAATACGTGTGATTCACGTCATCGACAAGCATATCGAGTTCTGCTCAGGTTGTTTCACTTGTAAGCGCAACGGAGGAACCTGCATCTACGATGACGATATGCTCGACATCCTGCAGCAGATTCTCGAGAGCGACATGCTTCTGTTCAGCTTCCCGCTCTATAACTTCGGGATGCCGGCGCCGCTCAAGGCTTTGCTCGATAGGACAATGCCTCTCAGCACGCTGGCGATGCAGAAGGTGGGCGAACGCTACGAACATCTCTGCAGGGCAGACTTTTCTAAGCTGAAATACGTGATGATTTGCGGTTGCGGATTTCCCAATAGCAAACGGAACTTTGAGCCTGTGGTAGCGGAGTTCAAGCTGATGTTTCCTAACAATCACACTATCATCACGGTACCCGAGAGTCCCATGTTCAACGCTCCTGAAGCTGCTGAGGTGACGGTTCCGCGTCTTGAGCTGGTTAAGGAGGCTGGGAGAATGTTTGCATCTGAGGGTGAGTTGAAGGACGATATCCTTGCTCAAATAGCCTCTCCGATGATTCCTGAGGAACTCTATGCAAGCATCGTGAATGGCGATGCTGCTGCGGCAAAATGATACGTCTTGTTGCAAGCTTGTATGAGAATAGTGTTTTTTGAAATGAAGTTTTTAACCAATAAACCGAGATTAAAATGAAAAAGTCAACGAATTGGCTTCTTGCGGCAGCCTTGGTAATAGCCGCATTCGTGTTGGGTTGGGCTCTGAAGATGCCCGTAAACGAACTCAAGCAGTACGATCGCACCGTCTCCGTGCGTGGATTGGCTACTAAAGAGGTAAAGGCAGACTATGCTATTGCTCCTTTTGCCTACTCGCTGCTGGGCAACGACATGCAGAGCCTCTATCAGGATGTGAAGCGCAAAAATGAAGTATACATCGACTTCATCAAGTCCTACGGCATTAACGCCGACGAAATCAGCGTCTCAACTCCTGACTTCACCGATCGCCGCACTTGGGACAACCGTAGCGGATACGACTTTCAGGTAACCAGCGTCATCACCGTCGGCACCCAGAACGTGGATGCTATCACGCGCATCCTTGCAGAGCAGAGCCGCCTGATGGAGAAGAACATCGTGCCCCTTACCGGTTGGGAGTATCGCCCTTCGTATAGTTTCCGCGGCTTGAATGATATTAAGCCTGCGATGATTGAGGAGGCTACGAAGAATGCCCGCGAGGCAGCGCAGAAGTTTGCCGCCGATAGCAACAGCAAGCTTGGCAAAATTAAGAATGCCACCCAGGGACAGTTCTCAATTGAAGATCGCGATAGCAACACTCCTTACATAAAGAACGTTCGCGTCGTGACTTATGTGGACTTCTATCTGAAGGACTAACGTTGTAATCCGTGAGCTGCGATAGGGAAAACGATTATTCGTGTTGATGAAAAAAGAAAATGCTCAAAGCATAATTATTTTTCCCTTCTTCAAAAAAAAATTTCCCTTCTTCAGCGCGCGATATTTGTTCTCCAAAAAAAATTATTCTTTCTTCATAATTCTTTTTTCCTTCTTCATATGCGCATTAAGTTTTTTCTCCTCGTCACGATGCTTCTCCCCCTTGCCGTGTGGGCTCAGGATGCTACCGAGCTCTGTGGCAAATACGTTGCAAGCGAGGGAGTTAAAGTGGTGGGGGTAAGTCACTCCAAGTTCGAGAAGACGCATAAGCTCCCTCTCATCTCTACGGCAGAGGGCACGCTTGACCTTGCTCCGCTGGTGAAAGATTTCAGCAGCTACTACCTTCTCACGAGCACCGATTCGGCTGTTAACAAGAGGCTTGATGGTGACATCGCTGCCTTGTTGGTCGAGGGAAAATTTGAATTGCTTCGTAAGAGCGACGAGGAGGGGGAATCTGCGGCAATGTATGTTGTTTCCGACATCGACTCGGTGTCTCATTTCCTGCTCTTCTCGCACACCCCGGCTCAGATGGCTTTGGTTGCGCTCAATGCCACGATGTCTCTGGATGCGCTTGAGGATCTGGTGCTTGGGCCCGACAGGGATGCTATCGTGGAAAGAGGCGTTGCCGTTGAGCGTGCTAATGCGCTGTCGCCCGTGGGGGATGAAACGGCCTCTACTTCGCGTCATGAGCTCAGCGAACGTGACAATAGCAACTATACCGATATTTACGCGTACATCCGCGCGCATGTTCCTGATGCTATGCGAGGACCTATCTCCGTAAATTCAGGAGTAGATCATCCCCTTTACGTAGTAGACGGCATACAAGTGAATTCTCTCGATGGTATCAATCCTATCGACGTCTATTCCGTTGAGGCTGTGCGCGATGCTTCTGCTGCTATCTATGGTTTCCGCGGAGTAGCTGGTGTGATTCTCATCACTACAAAAGCTGCGCATAGCGCTCGTGAGGCTGAAATTCAGCGCCGCGTTGAGGAGAAGGCTGCGCGTAAAGCTGCCAAAGAAGCTCGGAAAGCAGCAAAAAAACAGAAATAACAAGCTGCTCTCTCCTGAAAGATAAGCGGGTTCCCGAGTCATCTGGGAGCCCGCTTGTCATTTCTTTAAGATTCCCTTTCAAAGCCGGAACCTATACCCGACAGCAAGGGTGATACTTTCGTTCAAGCAAGTGGGGAGGAAAGGAATCCAATCGCCTTGCATAAGATTGCAGATGCCCAGATTGCACCTCAGTTCGTAGAACATCCTTTCTGCCGAATTGACGGAAACGCTTAGGGGAACAGACAAATCAAAACGGTGGTAGTCATCAGCAGAAGAAGAGACGGTATATCCTCCGCCACGCGAGAAGTCGGCATTAGCTTTTTTGCTCAGCATATAACCTGGTTGCAGCCCCACACCCAGCACAAGCCAGTCGTTGACATAGTATTTAACAAGGATGGGGAGGTTGCTGTAAAAGAGGTGGATGTAAGCGTTACTCATAGTGTGGTCTTCAAAAGTGAAATCCCTGAATCGAACCCCCAGTTCATTAGCTGCAATTCCAACCGAAAGAGCCCATTTCTTCTTCATCTGGTATTCCAAACCGAGTCCCCCACTAATTCCGAGTTTTGGGAGAGTTTGAGAATTGGAAGCAGCTCCCAGACCATCGTCCCAAACATATTGAACCCTCACATTGGTGTGTCCCAAAAGGGTGGAGACATTAAAACCCACGTGTGGCGTGAAGAAAAGGGAACCCACCTCAGGCTGCGCATTTATCCCTGCTGTTACCAAAAGAAATCCTATGAAGAAGGAAACTCGTTGCTTTGTTTTCATTGATTTTGGTTTTGGTGAAAGAATAGTAAAACAAATAATTCTTTTATTACTAAACTCACACAAATGTGAAATACTGCACGAAAAATGCGCAAAAATTATTGAAGAGAGATTTTTTCTTTCAGAAATTGTCCTGTGAGGGATTCGGAGCATGCAGCTATTTCTTCTGGCGTTCCACAGGCAACTAGGTTACCTCCTCTGTCTCCGCCCTCAGGTCCGAGGTCGATAATGTAATCGGCACACTTAATCACCTCAAGGTTGTGCTCGATGATGACGATTGTGTGCCCTCGGCTAATGAGAGCGTTGAACGACTCGAAGAGTTTCTTAATATCGTGGAAATGAAGTCCAGTGGTAGGCTCGTCGAAGATGAAAAGCGTGGGGCGCGCGTTCTCCTGCCCCAGATAGTAGGCAAGTTTTACGCGTTGGTTCTCTCCTCCTGAGAGAGTTGAGGAAGGTTGCCCGAGTTTTATGTAGCCGAGTCCGACATCTTGGAGGGGCTTCAGATGCGATGCAATAGTCTTCTCTCCATGCTCGGAAAAGAACTCAATGGCTTGGTTGACTGTCATCTCCAGGATGTCAAAGATATCCTTGTCGTGATATTTCACCAGAAGCGTATCGTTTTTGAATCGCTTTCCGTGACACGCCTCGCATTCCAGAACCAAGTCGCTCATGAACTGCATCTCAACCGTTATGGTGCCTTCGCCTTTGCATTCTTCGCAGCGCCCTCCCTCATTGTTGAAGGAGAAGTAACCAGCTGTGTATCCCATTTGCTTCGAAAGGGGCTGATTAGCATAAAGTCGGCGTATATCGTCGTATGCTTTGACGTATGTGACTGGGTTGCTTCGCGATGATTTGCCGATAGGGTTCTGGTCGATGAACAAAACGTTGGAAAGCATGCTGATATCTCCTCCGAGACGTGTAAACTCACCAGGTCTGTCTCCGCTTTCGCCGTATTCGCGCAGAAGAGCCTTGAAAAGGATATCTCGCACGAGAGAACTCTTGCCCGAACCGCTCACTCCAGTCACTACCGTCAGCACATTCAGCGGGAAACGCACGTCTATTCCCTTCAGATTGTTATGTCGAGCTCCTTTCACTTCGATATAATTGTTCCAGGGGCGCCGAGTAGAAGGCACAGGGATGGTGTCTTTGTGAAGCAGATAGCGCACCGTATAGCTCTCAGAGTTTTCCTTGAGGTTGCTCATATCTCCTTCGTACACCACGTTGCCCCCCAAACGTCCAGCTTTGGGGCCTATATCAATAATGTAGTCTGCTGAGCGGATAATCTCCTCATCGTGCTCCACAACGACAACGGTGTTGCCCTCCTGCTGCAGCTTGCGCAGCACCGCAATCAGTTTGTCTGTGTCGCGGCTGTGGAGTCCTATGCTTGGTTCGTCGAGGATATAGAGCGAGCCTACGAGAGGACTTCCCAGCGAGGTGACAAGGTTGATTCGTTGGCTTTCACCTCCCGACAGGCTGTTGCTGAGACGGTTGAGGGTGAGATACCCAAGCCCTACATCGAGGAGGAACTGCAAGCGGCTCTTTATCTCAACCAGCAGCCTGTTGGCAACTAACGAATCGTGCTCGTCGAGTTGCAGATTGTCAAAGAAATATTTCAGTTCAACTACGGGCATTTCCACAAGGTCACATATGCTTCTTCCTCCCACTTTCACGTAGGTTGCCTCCTTCTTCAGACGAGTGCCGCGACAAGTGGGGCAAAGAGTCTTACCACGATAGCGCGAGAGCATCACGCGATATTGTATCTTGTATTGGTTTTCTTCAAGCATCTTGAAAAACGAATCGATACAAGCCTTGTCACGAGGCCCGTGCCAAAGATAGTCTTTCTGGGCCTGTGTCAGATTATAATAAGGTTCGAAGATGGGGAAGTCAGCTTCCGATGCGTGAAGAATGAATTCGTCCTTCCAAGCACTCATCTTTTCCCCTCTCCAGCAAACGACAGCACCGTCGTACACACTCAGCGAACTGTCGGGGATGACAAGTTTCTCGTCGATTCCGATGATGCGCCCGAATCCTTCGCATGTGGGGCAGGCACCGATGGGGGAGTTGAACGAGAAAAGTTGGTCGGAAAGCTCCTCGAAAGTGATTCCGTCTGCCTCGAAACGGGTGCTGAACGTGTGGAGAATCTCTGCCGGATAGAACTTCAGCATGCAGGCGCCGTCTCCTTCGAAGAAAGCCGTTTCGGCAGAGTCGAGCAAGCGGTTTATTGTCTCGTGGCTATCGTCGACAGTCAATCGGTCGATGAGGAGGTTGACGGTTGGGTGCCCTGTTTCCTTCTCTGTCGGCTCGTCATCGTTGGCATGAGTGATGAGCCAGTCTTCAATGCGCTGCACTTCTCCATCCACTTCGATGCGGACGAATCCCTGCTGCATGTCTAATGCAAGCTGTTCCTTGAGTGTCCTGTCGCCATGTAGAACTATGGGAGCCAGCACGGCAAAGCGCGTTCCTTTGCCGTACGACAACATGCATTGTACCAGGTCTTCGGGAGTGTGCTTTTTCACAAGCTGCCCGCTGATGGGCGAGAAGGTCTTCCCGATGCGGCTGTAGAGCAGACGCAGATAATCGTAGATTTCTGTGGATGTCCCAACTGTGGAACGTGGGTTTCGGCTGTTGACTTTCTGCTCTATGGCGATGGAGGGGGGTAGACCTTTGATGAAATCGCATTCGGGCTTCTTCATACGCCCCAGGAACTGCCTGGCATACGACGATAGGCTCTCCACATATCGGCGCTGTCCCTCGGCGTAGAGGGTGTCAAAAGCAAGCGAACTCTTCCCCGAACCGCTAAGTCCGGTAATGACTACCAGCTTGTTACGCGGTATGTCAACTGAAACGTTTTTGAGGTTGTTGACGTTTGCTCCTTTGACGGAAATGAATGCTGACTCCTTCGCCATGTTTTCTGATGATTCTTTTTCGATTCAAACTGCAAAAATAGTGCATTGCGTGCAAAAAACCAAAATATTTTGCTTATCTTTGCACCAAGTTGCGCAAGAAATTCAATGCCGATGACAACCGCTCCGAGAAGAGCGTCTCGACAGCGCGAATTATTTGTTCTCGAAATGAAATTATTTGTTGTGGAAAAAAATTTTTGGGCAAAGGAAAAAAAATTATTCTCAAAGAAAAAAATTTTTTTCCTTCTTCATATTTCGCTGGTGTTTTTGCTGGCATTAACGATAGCTTCATGTACCTCGCGCAGGCAAGTTCTCCCATACTCCTCGCAAACGTGGCAGCCCCCGAAGAGGGAGTTCCGAGGTGCCTGGATGCAGGTCGTGAACGGGCAGTATCAGGGAATGACGTCTCTGGAGCAGCAACGACGCCTAACCGAGCAGCTTGATGCCCTGCAAGCTGCCGGAGTGAATGCAGTCTTCTTTCAAGTGCGCCCTGCGGCTGATGCACTCTATCGCTCTCATTATGAGCCCTGGAGCCATTTCCTGACAGGACAGCAGGGAAAGGCGCCCGATGTCGATTGGGACCCTCTTCAATTTATGATAGATGCTTGTCACTCGCGTGGAATGGAACTTCACGCGTGGATAAATCCCTATCGTGCAAGGGTGAAGGGTATGCGCAACACTCAGCTAAACTACCTGCATCCTTATACCCATCATCCTGAGCGGTTCGTGGAGTACGATGGGCTGCTTCTTTTCGATCCTAGCTTGTCCGAAAACAGAGATTACATTTGTCTGATTGCATCCGACATTGTGCGACGCTATGATGTGGATGGCCTTCATATAGATGACTACTTTTATCCCTATCCTGTAGCAGGTTCTGAATTTCCTGACGCAAAATCGTTTGCGACTTACGGACGAGGTTTTTCCTCCCGTTCAGCGTGGAGAAGGAATAATGTTGATATGCTTGTGAAGCAACTGTCGGCAGCAGTCCATAGCGTAAAACCCTGGGTGAAATTCGGAGTCAGTCCTTTTGGAATCTATCACAACGCTTCGGGAGATGGTGTGCCTGGAAGCGCCACAAGCGGTTTGCAGAACTACGATGATCTTTACGCCGATGTGCTCCTGTGGGTGAAGCAGGGATGGGTCGATTATCTTCTTCCGCAGCTCTATTGGGAGATTGGAAACAAGGCTGCTGATTATGCTAAGTTGGTGGATTGGTGGGCTAAAAATGCTGGAGGACGACATTTATATATAGGACAAGACTTGGAACGCTCGCTGCGTTTCTCCGATTTGGACAGAAAGTTCATGCTGATGTATCGGCAGCCTTCCATACAAGGCTATTGCTGGTGGTATGCCGATGCTGTTCGGCAGGCTCTTCCGGCAGTTCAGCGTTCCTCACACGGAAATCAGTCGCTGGCGTTACAGCCTCTCATGCCTTGGTTGGACAAGAAGGCTCCGGGCACTGTGAAGAATCTCGTTTTCCTGGAAACGGAAGACGGTCCCGTGCTTTTCTGGGAGGCCCCTCCCTATAGGAATGAAATGAACCGCCCGATTCGTTATGTGGTATACCGTTTTAAGAAAGGAGAGAGAGTTGACATCAACGATGCGCGACACATTGCAGGAATGACAACCAATACCTATTTCTCATTGAAGCCTGAGGGCGGAAAGAAAAACTATGTATATGTGGTGACAGCTCTGGATCGTCTTCAAAACGAATCAGCGGCTGAGAAAGTGAAAGTTACGCTTTAATAGAATCATCAGATTCTTGTTTCTCCCTTGCCACCCAGTCGTCGATAAGCATGCGAGCCATACTCAGCCCTTCGGGGATCTCTGGGAGGTTGTCGGCTCGGAAGAATGAAGCCTCCTTTAGCTCTCCGTCGGCAAACGATATGTTGCCGCTTACATAGTCAGCATTGAATCCAACCATCAATCCAAGCGGGTAAGGCCAAGGTTGACTTGCGAAATAGCGGATGTTATTAATTTCAAGCGTTGTTTCTTCCTTAACCTCCCTTGCGACGCACTCCTCAAGCGATTCTCCGGTTTCCACAAACCCGGCAACAAGCCCGAAAAAGTTGCGTCGAAAAGTCTTTGCTTTCACTAATAGAGCTTCGTGGCCTTTTTGTATTAAGACGATGATAGCGATATTTAGTTGGGGCCAGATTTCCCTTCCACATTGAGGGCAGATTCGGCTTATGTCGGTGTTCCACCGCAAAGGATTTCCGCATTTGCTGCAGTAAATCGTTTCCTCTCCCCAGAAGAGAATCTCCCAAGCTTTTCCTGCACGCTTGTATTCGTTGTCGCTAAGCACGCGCCAGCTTTGACGCAACGTGAAACGAGCCATCTGTGCGGGTGCTTCCTTGTCGGAAATGCGCAGAACCCAGTCGTCGGCAACGATGTGATGACTTTCAGTTTTTGCCGCTTTCCAGTCTTCGTCTGTTGGCAAGCGATACCCTTCGGCGTCTTTCGCCAAAAGTAGCTCGTCCTTTTCATTAAAAAGAATCCAAGTCTTCATTTTCCTCTTTTTCTTTTGCAAAGATATAATTTTATGGTAAATTTGCAGAGCAAAAAGAAAATAATTATGAAAAAACACCTTTTTTCCCTCACGGGACTTTGTACATTGCTGTTGCTTTTGCTTGCAGGATGCGCAGACGACAACGTTAAAGAGTTGAAAATTGTAGCTACGAGCGATGTGCACGGAAATTTCTTCCCGTATGATTTTATTAATGATGTTCCTGCCAAAGGAAGCCTTTCGCGCGTAAGCACATATCTGAATGAGCAACGTCAACTGTTAGGTGACAGGGTTATTTACGTTGACAACGGTGACATTTTGCAAGGACAGCCAACAAGTTATTATTACAATACGGTAGCTGTCGATCAGCCTCATCTGGCAGCGGAAGTTCTCAATTACTTGGGATGCGAAGCGGGTACTTTAGGTAATCATGACATCGAACCGGGAGGACCTACTTATCAGCATTATATCCACGATGCAAAATTTCCTATCTTAGGGGCAAATATCCTCCTTGAGGGCACGGATAACACGTTTGTTCTTCCTTATACAATAGTTGAGCGCAAAGGAGTCAGAATAGCTTTTATAGGAATGAACACTCCCGCAATTCCCAACTGGCTACCTAGGGAGCTTTGGCGAGAGTTGGAGTTTGTTGACATTGCTTCTACGGCAAGAAAGTGGGTACAATATGTGAAAGAGAATGAGCATCCAGATGTTATCGTCGGCATTTTCCATTCGGGCTTGGATGGAGGTATTATTACTCCCGAATATGCTGAAAATGCTTCTTTGCAAGTGGCGCGTGAAGTTCCTGGCTTCGATGCAATCATTTTCGGGCATGATCATCGCGAATATTGCGAGACAATAGAGAACGTTGAAGGGGATCCTGTCGTTTTGGTCAACCCTGCAAACGGCGCGAACAAGGTAGCAGAACTGACCTTGCGTAAAATGATCTCTTCTAAACGCGTAAATGCTGAAGTGGGCTTCCTCAAGATACCTTTGCTCAACAAGAAAAAGGAATCCTGGACTGTTGAAGGCAAACTTGTGTCGATGGATGGAGTAGAACCCGATGAGGCCTTCCTCCAGGCGTTTGATAAGCAACGTCAGACTGTAAAGGACTATGTGTCAAAGCGCATAGGAACTTTTACTCGTCCTATCAGTACGAAAGATGCTTATTTTGGTCCTTCTACATTTATGGATTTCGTTCATCAGATGCAGCTTGACATCACTAATGCCGAGATTTCTCTTGCCGCACCTCTTTCCTTTAATGCTACCATCGACTCTGGTGATGTCTATGTGCGCGACATGTTTAATCTCTATAAGTACGAGAATACTCTGTATTTAATGGAGCTTACCGGGCGTGAGATTCTCGGGCACCTTGAGATGTCGTATGATATGTGGACCAATCAGATGAAGTCAGCTGGAGATCATCTTCTCCTTTTCAACGAAGACAAGAATGATACGGGAAGTGCCGATAAGAATGGTGGAGACAATCGTAGCCGTCGCCCGCGTTTCAAGAACATATACTACAATTTTGACTCTGCAGCAGGCATTATCTATGAAGTAGATGTAACGAAGCCTGTGGGGCAGCGTGTTCACATCCTTCGAATGGCTGATGGACGTCCTTTTGAACTTGATCACACTTATAGAGTCGCTGTCAATAGCTATCGCGGTAATGGGGGAGGAGAACTGCTAACGAAAGGGGCAGGAATTCCTCAAGAGGAATTGTCAAGCCGCATTCTTTTCAGCACGTCAGCAGACCTTCGTTATTATATGCTGAGCCGAATAGAAATGAAGGATACCATCACGCCTGTTTGTTTGAACCAATGGAAGTTTATCCCCGAGAAATGGACTGTTCCTGCTGCTAAGAGGGACTACGAGCTCCTTTTCGGGAAAGGGGAGTAACTGTCGGGAAAGCTTCCGTATAGCGATATTTACTTTGACTGCCATCTGTTAATCGTTCAGATGGCAGTCGTTTTTTCTTTTCTTCTTAACGGAATATCCTATAATTCTCTTTTGGGCACTACGAAGTGTGCTGCCTGATGAAGATTTTCCACTTTAATATGGTTCCCAAAATATAATTCCCCATCAAGAGAGACGCAAAAACCTTCAGGCGCTTCAATCGTAATGGAGTGGGCTCTGCGGTAAACAATATGTTTTGCGAAACGCTTGTCATCCAGATGTTCCCCACGCTGGTAGGCCCCCATCAGTTTAATAAAAGTAAGGTGCGAGACTGGGTTTACCAGACAAACCTCAAGCAGCCCGTCGTCATTCTTGCTTCGTGGCGCACAGCAATAAGACCCTCCCACGTGGGTTCCGTTTGTTGCCGTGCAAAGCAGGATGCAATCTTCGTTTAATTTCTCATCGTCTGCCCAAACGGTGCATTTAGTTCTCATAGCCGTCAAAAGAGCCCATGCTACGCCACAGGGATAGGCGAGAGGGCCTCCTACAACAGGCAGGCGTCGTATGTGATCCATCGTTTTTGCCACACTCGCATCAAGTCCGAAGTGAGTAGCGTTGAGAGCGAAGGAACTGCCGTTGACGCGCATAATGTCGATAGGAACGGCGGTGCCATTCAGCAGATTGTCAATGTTTTGGAATAGTTCCTTCCCTCCGTAGTACTTCACGTAATCGTTTCCGCTACCTTGCGCAAAAGAAGTGAATGAAGTTCGTTCCACGTCTATTGTACTTGCTGCTACCTCTCGCAACGTACCGTCTCCTCCGCAAGCGTAAAAACGTAGTTCCTCGGAAGGGTATTCCTTTCTGTAGCGCTGCACGAGTTCAAAGCTGTCGTCTCTATGTCGCTTGATATAGATGTCGTAGTCAATGGGCGTCTTCAGCTGGGCAAGAGCCTCTCTCAGCTGGTTTTCGCAAGATTGCTTTCCGGCGTGGGGATTTACAATGAAAACATGTTTCATGTCGCGGTTGTTTTGGCTTTGGTGGTGCGAATTTAAGCATTTTAATTCAAACCCAGTAAAGAAAATGCCATTTTTTACTCTCGTATCTCTTTTCTGAATGCATAAGTACGTTCCGCGAATTGTTAATTACGCATTTTCAATTGTCAGGCTAAAAAAAATGCTTTATCTTTGCGCAATAACAAACAGAATAATGTGATTATGAAGCTAAAGCACCTTTTCCTTTTAATTCCCTTCTGCCTGTTGGCTTATGCTTGTCAACAGGAAACGATATATGCAGAGGATCCTGTTTACGACAATATGTTCTTCTCTCCAGATAGTATTGATTTTCATTCGGCTATCGTTACTAAGGTGTCTTTTGTTCCCGCTCAGAAGGTTTATGTGGGCATTCCTTTTGCTAATGGTGGCGAAGGGCAGAATATCATGCGTGCCACTCAGACTTGGCAGCTGATCAGTCCCTCGGGTGATGTGCTGAAAAAGGAGTCGAAGACTGTTGTCAGCGCTGCCGGAAAGGAACCCTTCTGGGAGTTTAATGCTCCTTTGAATCCTGGTGTATATACGGTTTCGTTCAAGGAGAAATACTCCTATTCGGCACAGAAAATCTCGGGGCAGATTTTTGGAGAATCCAGAACTGTATCCGCCACTTTCAAAGTCAAAGAGGATCCTGTTCTTCCTTAAAGTGCTACTTCAACTTATAGCAATAAAATGCTTTAAGTATAGTGGCCTTATTCCTTAATCCACAATTGTTTGAACTTGGCTATTCTGATTCGGAAGTGTAGCCATTATGCCTTTTGTTTATGCCTGTCTATACTTGAAGGAACTTGCGCGAGATGTTCTTTCGTCACATGGTGTGTTTCGTTAGACATAATTTTCCCTTCTCCAAAAAAATTTTTCCCTTCTTCATCTCGCGATATTTGTTCTCCAAAAATATTTTTTCCTTCTTCAAAATCCGAGATAGGGAATACTTGCCAAAATGCCGTGAAGATAGCTCTGAGGAGAACTTTGCATCATCTTTATAACATTTGTTTTGACAAATTTGCAGTTTTTGGGAAAAAGCGTTATATTTGTACGCTTTTTTAAATAAAAGAAGTAGAGCATTAATTTTCAAATACCAACCTAATCAATCCTATGAAAGGAAGACAAAGAAAAGTCCGGCAGGCGAGGGCGTGGACTCTTATGATGCCGATAGTTGTGGCTATCGTCATGTTGAATGCCTGCCATGAAGACTACATTCTTGATGAACAGGAGCCTGAATGGCTTGGCAGCAGCATTTACGACTATCTGAAAGACGAAGGTTGCTACACACAGTTCATTCGGCTGATTGACGATCTTGACTACGCTGAGGTTCTCTCAAAGACAGGTAGTAAGACGCTGTTTGTAGTCAACGACTCCACGTTCGGTGAATTTTATAGAAGTAACGAATGGGATGTGCACAAATACGAGGACCTTTCGTCGGCACAGAAAAAGCTGTTGCTCAACTCAAACATGTTGAACAACGTCTACTACACTGATATGCTGGCCCGTGTGGAGGGCCCCGTGGAAGGCAAGTGTCTCCGTCGTACTACGGCGCTGAGCGTACAGGACTCGGTAAGCCGCATCACTCCGTCGGAAATGCCCTCTACCAACTATTGGGATAAGGGACGTGCGAAAGGATACCTCCTGCTGATGAAGGACAACACGGCATCGCCTATGGTGCACTTTACCAACAAGTTCATGCAGTACAACGGCATCACAGAGGAGGATTTCAGCGTTATTCACAACGGGCAAAAGCGTCGCACGAAAGACGAGGTGTTTGTGAATGGCGTGCGCATCGTTTCGGCTAACAATAAGTGTAAAAATGGCGTAGTACACCGACTGGAAAAGCTTACGGTGCCCCTTGTGAATATGGCAGAGGCGGTTAACAAGAATGCTTCCTCCAGCGAGTTTGCAAGGCTGATGGACCGTTTCTGTGCTCCCTATTATAATGCGCAGGCAACGCTTGACTATCAGCGTCTACACCCCGGTAGTGAAGACTCGGTGTACGTGAAACGCTATTTCACAAGTCGTGGGCAGAATAACGAGGAGTTTCTCAACACCCCAGCCGATACGCTGGCACTCGGCTCACTCGATTTCGACCCCGGATGGAACCGCTACGAGGCAGATGCCCAAACCGATATGGAGGAAGATATGGCTGTGATGTTCGTACCAACCAACGAGGTGCTGGATAAATACTGGAATGAGGGTGGAGGACGTTTTCTCAAAGAACGTTATGGTTCATGGGACAATGTGCCCGATCGCGTGCTCGATGACTTGATTTCCAATCACATGAAACAATCGTTCGACGCAAGCGTGCCCAGCAAGTTCTATCAGGTGAAAAACGACGGACAAGTGGATATGGGCGTGGAGATGAGCAACGTGCTGAGCACTCAGCTCTGCAACAACGGCGTGATTTACTTTACCAATCGCGTTTATCCGCCCGTAGCCTATATCTCCGTGAGTGCTCCTACGCTGGTTAACGACAACATGCGCGTTGCCGACTGGGCGATAGAAGAACTCAACTTCTACGCCTACCTTCGTTCGATGGACTCATACTATAGCTTCATCCTCCCCACCGACGAAGCTTTCTCGCACTATCTTGACCCGATTTCCTTTGCTCAAGGTGAACCAGAGGAATGGGAATTCTATTACGATACCAAGTCGGGAAAGGTGGGTGCTCGCGTATACGAATATGATGTGGAGACGGGTTCGCGTGTGAGAGAGAAACGCACGATTGCTCCTGGAAATGCAGTAATTGAAGACCGTCTGGACGATATAATGGATTATCACATAATCGTAGATACCGTAGAGAATTGCCAGACAGGCAAGGTCTTCTACCAAACAAAAGGAAAAGGTACTATCGTAGTTCGCCCCGACAGCAGGATAGAAGGTTTTGACTTCTATGGAGGTTATCAGTACGAAAACAATGAGGGCGTTGCGGTACCTTCCGACAATATTTACGACTACTCACTGGAAGGAAACGGAAAGACCTATGTTACAGACGTGCTGATGCAGGCTCCCCAGAAGTCGGTTTATGCAGCTATAAGCGAGCATGCCGGCACGCAGGAAAATCCTGGGCCTTTTTACGAGTTCTTCCGCCTGATGGCAGGAAGCGAAGATGTGTTCTACCGGGATGAGGACTATTCAACCGTTGACTATGCCGTCAAGCCCTTCAATACATATCACTATACCGTTTATGTACCCGACAATCAGTCGGTACGCGACGCTATTGCGGGAGGATTGCCCGACTGGGACTTTGTGGAGAGCGAGAAGCAGCGCCTTGATTCGTTAGATGAGCGAGGACTTCTCGACGAGAACTTTGTGATAGAAGACTATATTGACTCCCTTTCTAATGTCATCACAAAGTTTGTTCAATACCACATTCAGGATAATTCTGTTTATGTAGGAGGAGGTGTTCGTTTCGGATCATTCGAAACAGCCGCAATGAAGGTAATGGTGGAAGCTGAGAAGATTATTCCTCTGTACTTCTATCGCTTGAATGTGCAAGCAGACAACAATCAGATTGTCGTAACTGATGCAATCGGGCAGAAGCACTATGTGCAGACAGCAGACCCTGCTCTCTACAATATCCTTGCCCGCGACTATTTGTTTAATTCCAAAGACGTCAGCTCATCAACGCAAATTGAGACGTCTTCTTTCGCAGTGATCCATGCTATCAATGGCGTGCTGAGATTTGAATAATAAAGACAGGACGATGAAAACGAAACATTACATATTCTGTACTATACTGCTGACGCTGACGGCGTTCAGCTCCCATCTCTCAGCCCAAACTATAGTGAGCGGAACTGTTAGTGATGCTACAGAGCCTCTTATGATGGTAAACGTCGTAGAGATAGACGAAGCAAACCGTATCATTGAAGCTACCGTTACGGATATTAACGGTCAGTTCTCAATGCAAGTCAAGAATACACGCGACAAGCTTCAGTTCTCCTATATAGGATATACGACTGTCTCCTTACCGATAGGCGACAGAAAGGTGTTCAATGTCACCATTAAGGATGAACTACAGTTGGACGAGGTTGTTATTAATGCTGTTAAGAAAGATAACGCAGGAGGACTCGATATTCCTCAACGCGAGATGTCTATTGCTGCGCAGTCTCTCAATATGAGCGAGTTTGAAGGACTTGGTTTCACTTCGGTTGATGAAGCCCTTCAGGGACGCATTGCGGGACTTGATATTGTGATGAACTCTGGAAACTTAGGCTCTGGCACCACGATGCGTCTTCGTGGAGTGAGCTCCATCAACGGAAATAGCGAACCTTTGATTGTTGTTGACGGAAACGTGTTTGAGACAACGGGCAACGATGATTTTGATTATGCCAATGCCGATGAAGAAAAATTCGCTGAGTTGCTATGCGTTAATCCAGATGATATAGAGAAAATTGACGTCCTCAAGGATGCTGCGGCTACGGCTGCTTGGGGTTCGCAGGGAGCTAACGGCGTTATCCAGATAAAAACGAAGCGTGGAAGCAGAGGGCAGACGAGAGTCACCTATAGCTATCGAATGAACTTGACTCATCAGCCCTCGGGAATTAAAATGCTTAATGGAGATGACTATACGATGTTGCTGAAAGAAGCCTATTTCAATCCCGAGCAGAGCGACAGAGCGGCAAACATCATCGAGCTCAACTACGATCCATCTTTCTCGGAGTATCAGAATTTCAATAACAATACCGACTGGGTGAAGGCTGTGAAACAAACGGGTATCAAGCACAGTCATTTTCTCTCACTTACAGGAGGAGGCGACAAAGCAACGTTCCGTATCAGCGGAGGCTATGATAAAGAAACCGGCTCCATCATAGGGCAGGAACTCGATAGACTATCTACGCGCGTAAACCTAGATTATTATGTGAGCGATAGGATCAAAATCTCGAGTGACTTTTCGCTTACTTATACCGATAATGACAAAAACTACCCCTACAAAGAGGGGAACAGGGATATCGGCCTGCTGGGTGTTGCCTATAAGAAAATGCCGAATCTTGGTGTCTTTGCGGAAACTGCTGGCGGTACTCTTACGGATAACTACTATTACACTCTGCAGAGCATGTCGAGCGAGTTGTCGGATCAGCGAGTTCTTCCAAACCCTGTAGCGGTAGCCCATTTAGCAACGAATAAATATCGCTCCTATACTCTCAACGCGCAGTTTGAATTGCAGTACGACTTGCTGAGTCCGGATGAATAGGGGCATCAGTTACGCTACAATGGACGTGCTCTTCTTTCCACGTTCAACGATTATACCGATATGTACTACCCGCGTGAGCTATCAACATTGAATTGGTACGACGCATCAGTCAACAGCACCACACAGTCGGGCAATCGTAATCGCGCGTTTACCACACGCCATACATTGACTTTCACACCGAAATTTGACAATGAGGATCATTTCTTCACTACGATGATTCGCGGAGAATTGACTGACGGAAACGGTAGTGGTTCGGGAGTCACGACATCTGGCTTGCCAAACAATATCTCTTCCTCCAGCGCTGATGGAGAATTGAATAATATGTGGACTTCGCTTAACCAATGGCGTAGCATCTATTTCACTTATAGCGCACACTATAGCTATAAGTCGAAATATGCCATTCTTTTCACGGCTCGACTGGATGGTTCAACAAAATTCGGAAGCGACAACAGATGGGGTTTCTTCCCGTCGATTTCCGGGCGCTGGAACATCAGCGATGAGCCCTGGATGGATTGGTCGAACGATTGGCTCTCAATGCTTTCCTTCCGCCCCGGTTTCGGGCAGGTAGGACAGCAGCCGGGAGCGCAGTACCTTCATTTTAGTCGTTATGGCTCAGCTTCTCAGTATATGGATATGCCCGCCTTTCGTCCCAACAATATAAGGTTAACGGACTTGAGATGGGAGACCAAAACCACTTGGAACTTAGGTACCGATATAGGCCTGTTCGACGATATGATAACTATGGATGTCAACATTTATGATCAATTGACAACCGACTTGCTTATGCAGAACGTGGGTATCCCTACAAGCACGGGTTACTCGGCTCTTTCGTGGAAAAATGTGGGAAGTATGCGTAATCAGGGCTGGGAACTTAACATCAACGGCAATCAAGTGCTAAAGTTGGGTGACTTGAAGGCTGGATTTAACGTGACACTTGGAAACAACGTCAACCAGATTGTTGAGATGGACGAAACGACTCTTATGGGTCTTAACGGTGATTTCAACTTCGCAAACGGTTCCTATCTTACTCGAGTGCAAGTTGCAAATGCCTTCGGTTCCATTTATGGATTCCGTTACAAAGGTGTCTATCAGTATAGTGAGTATAGTGCTGAGGAGGTGCCGGGCGTGAGTGGGCCGAATGCCCCTGTGGCTCATGATGCTAAAGGAAATGTTATCGTCGATGAGGAAGGTAAACCCATCCCGATGGTTTTTGACTATGATGACATCAACTACACTTTCAAGGGAGGTGATGCTATCTACGAGGATGTGAACCATGATGGGAATATTAACGAATTAGATATCGTTTATCTGGGTAATTGTAATCCAAAGGTGACGGGCGGTTTCGGCTTCCGTCTCAACTACCGGAGATGGTCTCTCAACGCGCAGTTCAACTATCGTTATGGAAGCAAGATTCTGAATATTGCTAAGATGAATGCCGAGAATATGTATTCCAACAACAATCAGAGTTTTGCTGTCAATTGGCGTTGGCGCACCGAGGGCGACGTAACCTCCATTCCACGCGCACTCCATTATGCGGGATATAATTTCTTAGGTTCCGACCGTTTTGTTGAGAACGGCTCATTCTGCCGCTTCAACTACCTCCAGATCAGTTATAATTTCACTCCTGAGTTTATGAAAAGGATTGGAGCGAAAAGCGCCTATGTCTCTTTGTCGGGTAACAACCTTGTTAACTGGACGAAGTATTCCGGAGTTGATCCGGAAGTGGGCTATGGCGGATATGGACTTAGCACAGATGCCTCTCAGACACCTCGTGCCAAATACTTTACCTGTAGCATGAGTATCACCTTCTAATGCAGAGAACTATGAGAAAACAAAATAGAACAAAATTCTCCAATTGGTTTTGTGCCTTTGCATTATGCACAACGATTTCAGGTTGTAGCGATTTTCTTGGCATCCTTCCGCTCAACGAAGTGGTGTTAGAGAACTACTGGACTAACGAAGATGATGTACGCTCCGTTGTGTCGTCTTGCTACAGCGCGATGGCCTCCAACGAATTTGTGAAACTTTCGTTTGTTTGGGGAGAGATGCGTTCCGACAACATCGTGCGCGGTTTGGGTACGAGCGAGGAGGAAATAGAGATTCTTGAAGGAAACCTACAACCCTCACATAGTGTTACTCGATGGTCAAGTTTCTATAACGTAATCAACCTTTGCAATACCGTTTTGTATTATGGCCCTGATGTTGTTAACAAAGATCCCGACTTCAACGAGAGCGAGTGGCTGGCAATGAAATCGGAAGTTTTGACAATCCGTTCTCTTTGTTACTTCTACCTTGTACGAACATTTAGGGATATCCCTCTGGTGCTCAATCCCACAGTCGACGATAATGGTTCCTATCAGCATCCTGCAGCAGATCAGTTCGATGTGCTGAACCAAATAGTCAACGACTTGCTCGAAGCCGAACGATATGCCGTAAAGCGCTATAGCAAGGAAACGTACAATAAAGGACGCGTAACCCAGCTTACTGTGCAAGCCCTCCTTGCCGACGTTTACCTTTGGCTAGAGGACTACGACAACTGCATAGCTTATTGCAACAAAGTGATTTCCTCCAAGATAGAGGAGGCAGAAGAGGAGCAGATGAACTACGACGGAACATATCCTCTCATTGGAAACCAAAAGACAAACAGTACCGCTCTGACTCATGAGGCCTACAACGATATTTTCGGAGTCGGCAATTCCTTCGAGAGTATTTTCGAACTGCAGTTTACGAGAAACCAGCAGTCGAACGACATTATTCCCGGATATTTTGGAACAGCTACTGCTCCCAACAATATTGGAGCTATCGCCTGTGCTGATTTCATAGCCGATGGTGCCACGAGTGGAAACGACATCTTTGTTAAAACCGACATTCGCGCGATAGAGAACTTCAATGCGAAGTCTACCAGTTTCTTCCCGGTTCGGAAATACGTTGTTGAAAGTATTAACAATCAAGACGTTTGCACCTATCGCTCGCTCAACCTGTCAAACTGGATTTTCTATCGACTTACCGACATTATGCTCTTGCAGGCAGAAGCGCTCACCGAACGCAGCCAGCAGTCGGGAGATACAAACGAGGAGGATTTGAAGGAAGCCTTCCAGCTTGTCAGCGCAGTTTATAATAGAGCCAACATCAGTCAAGCGGCAAAAGACACTCTGCAGTTCGGCTCATATAACAGCTATCCCAAAATGGCTTCGCTGGTGCTGCTCGAGCGGCATCGTGAACTCATGTTCGAAGGAAAACGTTGGTTCGATCTCGTGCGCAAGGCACGTCGCGAAGGAAACAACAGCGCGATGATGGACCTCGCCAAACGTAAATACACATATCCCGAATCGGTAAAGAGCAAGTGGATTAAGCCCGATATGCTCTATTTCCCCATCAACGAACAAGAGCTGAAGGTGAACCTTCTGCTTAAGCAAAACCCGGGGTACGATACAGGCGAAACAATTAAAAAGAGTTGATGCTTTCATCAAAGCAGAATATGTATTACCCAAAATGGATTTTTCTTTCTAAATAAATTTTTTTCCCTTCTTCAAAAAAATTTTTCCCTTCTCGAAAAAAAATTATTCGTTATGAAAAAAACAATATCCCTTCTTCTCCCCACGCTGCTGCTAATTCTCGCATCAGGATGCGTGGAGGAACTCAAGACGGAGAACTTCTATACCTTCACGGGTGAGATGATAAGCGACTATCTCGACAACCGCCCTGAGTCGTTCAGTGATTTCTCCTATGTGCTTGAACGGGCAGGCGTGAAGCAGCTCCTCGCAGCTTATGGGACATACACTTGTTTCGCTCCCACCAACGAGGCTTTTGGAATTTACATGAAGGAACACGGCTATACGAGTATTGAGCAGCTCACCGATGCCGACTGTGACACCATAGCCTTCGGACATGTTATCAAGGTGGAATACCTGACAACCGACTTGGACAACGGAGTGGTAGGTACTGCAAACATGAATGACCGTTTCATCCAGGTTTACATCGATTCGCTCAACAGCGACTATTACGTAAACCGCGACTCAAAAATCATCATTAAAGATCAAGAAGTGGAGAACGGGGTGGTGCACGTCGTAGATCATGTGTTGCTTCCGTCGACAGAGCAATTGCCCGACCTAATGGTACTTGACCCCTCCATAAGCATTTTCTGCGAGGCGATGAAGTTGACTCATTTCGACGACTCCCTGCAGAAGTATATGGATGAGAACTATGTGTATGAGGACATCACATATAATTATGTTCGTCAAGGAGAAACCTGCATCAGGCCCAAACATAGGCGTTACGGGTATACAGGTTTCATTGAGACGAACGAAGCGTTTGCCAAAAGCGGAATCACTAGTCTTGAGGATTTAATCCGCTACGCAAAAGATGTCTACGACACCTCTTACCCCGAAGACGCTGGTAAATACGATGCAGATTTCACTCATCGCAAGAATCCTCTCAATCGCTTCGTATCGTATCATTTCCTCAACCGCACCATTTATGCAAGCAAGATTACGACAACCATCAGCATCATGCCTCAATATGAGTCGGTTGACTTCTACGAGACAATGTGCCCGGGAACAATCCTCAAGGTTGAAAAAGGGCAGGGGACCCGTTACAAAGGCCTCCGACTCAATCGACGCTGGGATACCTCTTTCCAAGTGGAGGGCGTTTTAGTACAAGACAATAATGGATATGACGGGAACAACGGAGTTTACTATACCATCGACCGTCCTCTTGTCTATGATACGGATGTGAAGACGAAAGTGCTGAATACCCGCATCCGCGTCGATGCTGCTTCGCTTATGCCTGAGCTTGCTACGAATGGCATATTCCGTAACGACGAAAAGCAATGTTACTGGGTACCAGAGGGCTTCTCCGACAATATGAAATTCTATCAGGAGTCTATTGTGATATATCAGTATCAGCAACCTGACTATTGGTGCTGGTATGGAGATGAGATTATCGGTTTCGGACTGTATGACTTTTCGCTGAAACTTCCTCCTGTTCCCGAGGGTACATATGAGATTCGCTATGGGTATGTCCCTATGGCTCAGAGAGGAATCACTCAAATCTATGTGGACGATATTCCTCAGGGTATTCCCATTGACTTAACGGTGAATACCTACGGAACCTACAACGATCCGAAAATCGGATGGGTGCGCGACACAGGAGACGACGAAACAGACGATAAGAATGACAAGGCTATGCATAATAGAGGATACATGAAGGGACCCGACAGCCAATGTTTCACAAGTGCAAAGACGCTAGCGCGTAGCCAGCAGAACTTGCTCCGCAAGATAGTGGCTACTCAGTATCTGACTCCCGACAAGGATCATTTCATTCGTTTCCGCTCGGTTACCCAAAATTCGCTGGAGTTCATGCTTGACTACATCGAACTCTGCCCGAAGAGCGTATATGACAACCCATATCAACGCGAAGACCGACATTGATTTTATGAAAATCCGTATGACTATGAGAATACTGTATAAGATAAGAAAAAGAGGGAAACTCTTTTTGTTGGCGACGTCCTGTTTTGCAGCGATGCTTTCGTCTTGTTCCGATGTCTGGGACAATCATTACGATCCCGAGAATGAAAAAGTGTCAGCCGGAACATTATGGGATGAAATATCTTCCCGCTCCGATTTAGCTGGTTTCTGCGCTGTATTGGAGAAGTGTGGATATAGCGAGAAACTGAATTCAGACCAGATGTATACGGTGTTTGCTCCAGTTGGAGAGATTAAAACCGACGGTTTGAAAAAAGAAGAGATAATAAGTGAGGTAATAGAGAACCATATCTGTCGCTATCCCATCTCAGCAAACAATCTTCTGTCTGAGCCAAAGAGCATTCATTTACTTAATAATAAAATTGGAGTTTTGGCACTCGAAGGAAGCAATTACTCTTTTTCTGGCAAATCATTGAAGGAGAAGAATATCCGATGTCGAAACGGAGTGCTTCACGTGACAGAGGGCCAATCCCCCTTCTTCTGCAATATATGGGAGTATATGGCAAAAGGAAGCGACTATAGCAGCATAAGCGACTATCTCTATTCTTTTAATGAACTGGTACTTGACGAGGAATCAAGCGTTGCCGGAGCTATCGTAGATGGGCAGATTACGTATGTTGATTCCGTAGTTGTCAATTACAACGAGATGTTCTATCGCATTGGTAAGTTGAATGACGAAGACAGCCTTTATTGGATGATTCTCCCAACGAATACTGCTTGGGAGAAGGCTTACGAGAAGGTAAGCAGTTATTATAACTATAATGACAAGAATGTTTATCGTGACTCCCTCCAGCGTCATTACACTCAGCTTGCTATTGTCAACGACTTGGTTTACAGCCTTTCTATGCAACACTCTCCAATTGATTCTATTGAGTCGACAACAAATGACATATTTTATAATCCTTTGAAAACGCTCCTTCCTGAGTATAATGATTTCAATTCGGGAATAGAGTGCAGCAATGGAATGGTTTTTCCCGTTGACACATTACGGTTTAACCCTTGGGAATCGTGGCACCAAGCAATAGAGGTGGAAGCAGAAAATACTCGTGGCAGAGTATATGCATCGTGTGACCTGTACAAACGAAACCTAAATGCTAGCAGTCCGTATTATTCTAAAGTGTCCCAGACGAGCTACATTGAAGCTTCTCCAACGTCCACATCCGCTAATCCTACGGTTACCTTCTCCGTTCCTCAGGTTTTGTCTGCGGCATATGACGTAAAGGTGGTCTTTCTCCCTCAGACTCTCAGTACCGACAAGTCAAATGTGGGACTTCCGAATAAACTGCTTGTAAATCTCAGTTATTTGGATGAGAAAGGCAAAACGGCAACAATTAAGTCATCTTATCTTTATCCCGATCCAGAGCGCATAGATACGGTTACCGTGCTTGAAAATGTGCAGTTCCCGTACTGCAATTACGGAGAGTCGGAAACTACTACCGAGTTGAAGTTGCAGAGCCAAGTATTAAGCAAGGAACGCTCCACATATTCAAGGACGCTCCTGATTGACTGCATTATAATGGAGCCCGTAAAGCAACAAGAGCAGAGTTTGCCGAATTCGGCAAATGTGCAACAGAGGAAAGATGAAGTTCAAACTGTTAAAGAATGAGCGTTATGAAAAGATTTGAAAATGTTATATTGAGTATAAGAGGAATCGTATTTGTATGTCTTTTCTTCCTTTTTTCTTTACAATCACTAGCAGACAATATCATTCGCGGAACTGTAGTTGATGCATCTACTAAAGAACCAATTGCTGGAGCTCGTGTTGTTGCTCATGGACTACAAAAACACTCAACGATGACGGATGAAATGGGGCAGTATGAACTGGCTATTCCTGATAATGTATCAATGCTCGATATCTCTGCTCCAGGTTATAATCTTGTACAGAAATCAGTCGTAAAAGGGGGAGATGTCTCTCTATTTCGCGATGTTTTCCTTTCCGATTACGACTTGGAGACAGTGGTTTCAAGCAGTCGAACAGTAAGCGATTTTTCCCTGAGCCCTTCTTTGAGCATAGATACTGATATTTCAAACCGTTTGGGTGGCGATGTTCGTACTGTCACTCATAGTGGAAATCCTGCTATGGGTGCATCAATGCTCATTGGTGGTATCAATTCTTTGCATGCAAATGCTCAGCCACTTATTATAGTGGATGGCGTTTATTACGATCAACAATATGGACGCGAAACTCTTCACGATGGATTTATCAACAACATGTTGGCTAACATTAGTGTGGCAGATATAGATAAAGTTACCGTACTTAAGAACGCTACTTCCATCTATGGAACAAAAGGTTCTAACGGTGTCATTATTATCGACACAAAGCGCAGTACCAGTATGGCAACTCGTATTGAGGTGAATGCAATGGCGGGGGTGGAGTTATTGCCGAAGTTTATGGACATGATGAATGCCTCTGAGTTTCGTTTGTATGCTTCTGAACTGATAGGAGGAACGGATACCAAACAGACTTCGTTTAAGTTTTTGAAGGAAGATCCTAACTATTACTATTATAATAAATACCATAACGAAACAAACTGGAGCGAATATCTTTATCGTGAAGCATTAACTCAGAACTATAGCATCAGTGTACAAGGAGGCGACGAAGTTGCAGATTATAACCTATCGTTAGGGTATGTCAATGGTCAAGGAACTCCTGTGTGCAACTCATTCTCTCGTCTCAACTTGCGTTTCAATACGGATATTAAACTTGGTGAAAAAGTCTCCACTCGTTTTGATGTCGCATACAACAATAATACTCGAAACCTTCGCGACGATGGTGTTCCTGAGGACTTTGTTTCAAGTACCATATTGTCTCCTGGATTTCTGGGATATGTGAAATCTCCTTTCTTGAACCCTTACCGTTATGACGAGAAAGGAAATCTTACCACATTTATTGAAGGTGCTGATGACTTTGCTGAGGGACTCGCCCTGAATAGCTCATGGGCAAATCCAGTTGCGATAAATGTCTATGGAGAGGCTCGCAACAAGAACTATCACGAGTCAAGTATGTTCAATATTTCCATATCTCCGCGGTATGATATTTCCTCTAAAGTCTACTTGCAAACTCTTTTCAACTATTCCCTTTCCAACGTAAACGAACGTTCCTTTGTACCGATGACCGGAGTTCCTACCTTTTATATTTCAGGAGTTGGAATCTCGTACAACAATGCGTCTAATTTGACTGCCAAACAAGAGAGTTTGTTTAGCGACACCAAAATTAACTGGCATGATAGGTTCGCTAATCATTCTATAAATCTTACTGGAGGTTTTCGTTTCACAAATGATAGTTATCTAAGTAGTCATCAAGAAGGGCATAATACAGGAAATGATAAAACGCCCAATTTAAGTCAGTCTTTGGCATTTAAGACGGTAGGAGGTGAAGACGACAAGTGGAGGTCAATGGCGTGGTATGCGGTAGTAGACTACAATTACCTATTTAAATATTTTCTGGAAGGTGCTGTCTCTATGGAATCGACATCTCGGTTTGGCTCTGATGTTAAATCTGGCTTGCCCTTAGCCGGTTTGCGATGGGGAGTTTTTCCCTCTTTGCAGGCAGGGTGGTTGGTTTCTTCTGAGAGCTTCTTCAAGGGAGTGCGTGCCATCGATTTCTTGAAACTAAGTGCAGGTTATGATGTTTCGGGTAATGACGATATCGATGTGACGGCTTCGCATACTGTATTCTCTTCAAGCAAATTCCTTGATAACTCAATCGGACTTTCGTTGAAGAGCATCGGCAACAATACGGTGAAATGGGAGACTACCCGACGTATTAACCTTGGGGCAGACATTCGTGCTTTCAACAATAGGCTGGGATTAAACGTTAGTCTCTTTAAAAGTTTCACCTCTGATTTGCTGACGTTGAAGAGCTTGCCTGAGATTTCTGGAGAGGGATTCTACTGGAGCAATGGGGGAAGCCTGCAGAATCAAGGCGTTAACGCTCGGCTTAACATGAAGTTGCTTGCTACTCGCGAGTGGAGTTGGGAGGCAGGGTTCTCTCTGGGACATTATCACAACGTTGTTACTGCATTGCCCGACGGAGATTTCACTACCAAGTTGTATGGTGCAGAAATCCTTACGGCTGTAGATCATCCAGTAGGCGTTTTCTATGGGTATCAGACGAAGGGAGTCTTTGCTTCCACAGAGGAGGCAGAGACTGCAGGGGTATATCAGTTGTTGCCCACAGGTGCACGTGAGTACTTCGGAGCAGGAGATGTTGAGTTTGTTAACAGAGATGATAAACTAGTGATTGACGATGACGATAAGACGATTATCGGTGATCCCAACCCCGATATCTATGGAAATCTATTTAGTTCTTTGTCGTGGAGGCGTCTCTCTTTTGACTTGCAGTGGAACTATTCTTTAGGAAATGACATATACAACTATTTACGTTCCCAACTCGAAAGCGGAAGCAACTTCTTCAATCAAACAACTGCTCTCAACCGCCGTTGGATAGCAGAAGGCCAGCAAACTGACATCCCGCGTGCTACGTTTGGCGACCCGATGGGGAATGGGCGTTTCTCCGATCGTTGGATTGAGGATGGGTCATATCTACGCTTGCGTCGAGCTACCCTAAGCTACAAACTTCCTGTCAATAGCGTTTGGTTGCAAGGCATTACCGTATGGTTGGCAGGAAACAATTTGCTTACTTTCACTCATTACCTCGGTACAGATCCTGAGTCTTCTCTATCAAACGGAGTACTTTATCAAGGCATCGATGCAGGGCTTGTTCCTCAAGGAAGAAGTGTTCAAGTAGGGCTTAAGTTAAATCTTTAATTTCCAATTTCGTATGAAAGGAAAAAGTATATATATCACAATAAATAGTAAGCGTTTTGTCGGGGCTTTGCTGACGTCATTAGTCTGCTTTCTGACGTCCTGTTCTGATGTTTTTGATATGCCATCTTCCTATTTCGTTACCGAAGAGGAAAATGCCTTGTCGCAAGCTGCTGACTCTGTCTATTCAGTAGTTGGCATTCTTGGGAAAGTACAACAGATTGCTGACAAAGTGGTCTTGTTCGGAGAGTTGCGTGCTGATTTGGTGGAAGATAACGAACACACCCCAAGTGACTTACGGGAAATTGTTGGCAATACTATATCAACAACTAACCCTTACGTCAATTACAGTGATTTCTATGCTATCATAAACAATTGTAACTACTTTCTCGAACGAGCCGATACGACGGTGTTGGTTTCGGGGCGGAAGGTTTTCCTAAAGGAATATGCTGTGGTTACTGCCATCCGTGCATGGACATATATGCAATTGGCGCTTATTTATGGAGAAGTACCCTTCTATACTGAGCCTATTCTAAAGGTTTCCGACACGGAAAAAGATTTCCCTAAATACAACCTCTTCCAGATTTGTTCGTACTTTATCCCTCAACTTCTCCCGTTTGTTGACACTGAGTTCCCTTCCTACGGAACAATCTACGGCATACCCTCGGCGAAATTCTATTTTCCAGTTCAATTGGTTCTCGCTGATATGTATCTGTGGCAACAGAATTACGAACGAGCCGCATATTATTATGCCTCTTATTTGGCTAAAAAAACGCTGACAACCGGTGTCGTAGCATCAAGCGTGGCATCAATCAATTCAAGTGACGAAGTTAGTACAATGACATCCACATGGGGAACGTCGTTTACCAATCCCGTTTCTGATGAAATCATCACGCTTATCCCAATGGCTACAAGTAAATTGGAGGGTACGAAAAGCGAATTGGAAAATGTGTTCAGCAGTACAGAAGAAAACGACCAACACTATCAAGTTACTCCTTCGCAATCATACCAGAACCTATGTTTGGAGCAAGACTATGCTTATGTAGTGAATGCCCGTACTACGAAGCATCTCGCTTGTGGTGATATGCGTCAGTATTCGACATTCCCTGCATACTATGCTAAACTATATGGCACATCTTCGGGGCGGTATTCATTCCGTGAAGATGAGGAGGACATCCTTGTAAACAATAAATACACTAGCGGGCATGTTTTTGTTTATCGCGTCGGTACAGTATGGCTTCGTTTAGCAGAAGCTCTCAATAGGATGGGGCAGAGTACTGAAGCTTTCGGTATCTTGAAAGACGGCTGTAGCGTGCGTATGGTAGGCGACTCTTTGGCATTTACCTATGCAAACACTACTGAGGCGCTTGTGCGCTTTGCCGGTATTCATTCGCGTGGTTGCGGCAGATCTTTTGGTAACGATATGTACTCGATGCCAGATTTGACGGATTCTCTCACAGCAACCCTTTGGACTCCTCAGCAAGTGGAAGATTATGTTGAGGATCTCATTATCGACGAGATGGCACTCGAATCTGCCTTTGAAGGTTCTCGTTTCTACGATTTGATGCGAGTCGCCCTACGGAGAAATGACCCCTCGTATCTTGCTGACAGAGTGGCACATCGCAAGGGTTCTACAGAACCAGCTGACGAAACACTTAAGTCGCTCCTCAGCGATAAAGCAAATTGGTTTATCAAGCACGAATAATAGTTTTTTCTTAATACAAATATGTTTACCGAGAACGATTATCAACTTTTCGCAAAGCGAAAAGTATCTGTCGAGAAAGTAGAAGAACAACTCGCTCGATTCAAGGAGGGATTTCCTTACCTTAAGCTACAAGACGCTGCATCTGTTCCAAATGGTATTGTCCGTGCAGACAACAAGCAGATAGATGCAGCTATCGACAAGTGGAAGGAATATTGCAAAGATGGACATCGCGTTGTGAAGTTTGTCCCAGCTTCGGGTGCTGCCAGCCGTATGTTCAAAAATCTTTTTGCATTCCTCAATGGTCCTTCAGATGAGCCTACGACCGATTTTGAGAATATCTTCTTCGATCACCTTGCTTTTTTTGCATTCTACGATTCACTCAGCAAATGTTGTTCACACCTCTATGGAAAGGATGTGGAAACGCTTATGGAAGAGCATCGCTACAAGGATATTGTTTCAGCTTTGCTTTCTCCTGAGGGACTGAACTATGGCCAACTGCCAAAAGGATTGCTGGAGTTTCATGCTTATGAGGGAGCGGGCTCCCGTACTCCCCTAGAGGAGCATTTGGTGGAAGGAGCCCTCTATGCAAAGGATTCCGATTCGAGGGTTCATATCCATTTCACGGTTTCGCCTGAGCATCATGTCCTTTTCAAGGAAAAAGTTGCTGCTGTAGCTCCTCTTTACGAGCGTCAGTTTGGCGTTACATACGACGTCACATTCTCTGAACAGAAACTGTCGACTGACACTATTGCTGCTGATGTCGAGGGCGAGCCTTTCCGCGATAATGAAGGAAAACTTGTCTTCAGGCCTGGAGGACATGGGGCGCTTATTGAAAACCTGAATGAGCTGAATGCTGAAGTTGTTTTCATTAAGAATATTGATAATGTGGTACCCGACCGTCTGAAGGAGGACACCGTGCGCTACAAACAACTGTTGGCAGGCTTGTTGGTGCAACTGCAGGAGAAAACATTCACATATTTGCGGCTTCTCGATAGCGGGACATATTCCGACAATGACCTTGCAGGAATGATTCGTTTCCTCGAGGACAACTTCTTCTGCTTTAGCCCTTGGTTCAAGGCCGAGAGTGTGGGTACTGATAGTAAGGCTGCTGTCGTAAACTATTTGCAGTCGAAGCTCAACCGTCCTATTCGCGTCTGCGGTATGGTGCCAAATGTGGGAGAACCTGGCGGAGGGCCATTCCTCGCTTACAATGCCGATGGAACAGTTTCGCTCCAGATTCTTGAGAGTTCTCAAATTGATATGAACAATCCCAAGAGCGCAAGCTTGTTTGCCAAAGGCACTCACTTCAATCCTGTGGACCTTGTCTGTGGAAAGAACAATTACCTTGGTGAGCCTTTCGACCTTACCAAGTACGTTGACAAGAACACGGGCTTCATCTCCTCTAAGTCGAAAGATGGGCGGGAGCTGAAGGCTCTGGAGTTGCCGGGCTTGTGGAATGGTGCTATGAGCGATTGGCTTACGCTTTTCGTTGAAGTGCCTCTTTCTACTTTCAATCCAGTTAAGACTGTCAATGACCTCCTCCGCGCCGAGCATCAGAAGTAAAAAAAGAATATATTTGCTGATTCTGCCCCTTCGGTTCCCGATAAGCCGAAGGGGCAGTTTTAATAGTATGCGATGTTAATTATCGCAACATCTTTCAATCTCAATGCTAAACTTAATATTTCCTACATGATGGAAATCGTAATAGATGCAAAGCTTTCTACGGTATTATGTTATGCACTCTTCCTAACTCCTTATCCCAAAAATAAGATTTTCCTTATTCATTTATTGATGCAGAGCACCTTAAAGAAAAGTTTATAATAATCTGTGTTTCAGAAAAAATGAAGAAAGGGGCGTAATGGTGCAGAACGAGTGTGATTCGTTGACAAAAGTCAATTATTTCCAGAGAAAGGAGAACGATTGGGAGAGTTTCTCCCAAAATCCTTTTTCTTTGTGGGAGAAGTTCTCCCAAGCCTTTGGGAGGACCTCTCCCAAGAAGGAATAATGGTTCTCCCAAGAAAGAATAATACTTCTCCCTAGAAGGAATAATGAATTATACTTGTTGAAAAAATGCAAGACATCTAAACTAATTTGCCTCTTTCTTCATTAATGATTCACAATAGTTAATTGGAGTCTGATCTTGGTGCTTTTTTCCTTTTTTCTCTCCCAGTATTTACACATGAAGTCGTTATCTCGTAAGGTTTGAGTCAATTCCAACCATTCCGTTATGAATTAAATGGCAGAGGCAGTTAGTTTAACAATTTCAGAATCTGTTGGTCCGTAGCTTGAGGAAGGAGTTGCCGTAAATGAGTAAACAAGAGGTTGAATGATTCTTCTGGTGTATGCTCAGAAAAGCATGCTTCGTGCCCGTAGAGTTGCTCTGGAGTGGTTAGCAGCGACCATCCCCATCCGTAGGGGCGGTTGTGTTTGTCGTGGGGATAGACAAAATCCTCAGTAACAATGCGCGTAGCCATTTGCAAACGCGTGATATAGGCGTCGAATCGGCTTCGCATCTTCGGTCCTGTGAATCCGCAGGCAGCTCGCAGCTCGCGCGTAATAAGGCTTCCGTTCATGCGAAGGGTCTCCAAAATGATGTCTTCTATGGTGCCCTCCTCTGGCTTGGGATAGAGATTCCGACGATAGTTGCAGAAGTCGGGCCACCACTTACGGCTGATGAAGCATGCTTTTCCTGCAAAGAACTTACCGTAGACGCAATCACTCTCGGTGATAATAGAGCCCTTCCATTTCCATAACGGCCAGTCCCAACCTCCATCGGGGTATACAACATATCGGCACTCTTCGTCAACCAAAGCTTCTGCACAATAACCAGGTATCCCGCTGTCGAGGAGTGGAAGAAACCCGATGTCTTGTATGAGTTCCATCAGCGCCACTTCGGTATGTATCTCTCCTTGTTTGATGTTCATGGATGTTCTCCTACTTAAATAGAATGAGTTTTTTACTTATCTTCGCGATTCATTGTTTCAAATACTCTGCTGCCATTTCAGCACAGCGTTCTCCGTCAACTCCGGCAGAAACGATACCTCCTGCGTAGCCAGCTCCTTCACCGCAGGGAAACAGTCCGTGGATACGTATGTGCTGCAGAGTGTCTTTGTCGCGAAGAATTCTGATAGGGGAGGAGGTGCGGGTTTCAACGCCTATGATACATGCTTCGTTGGTAAGGAAACCCCTGCTATGCCGTTCAAACTGCTCGAATCCGCGTGCTAGTCGCTGACTGATTTCTTGTGGCATCCAGAAGTGGAGAGGAGATGAAACGAGCCCGGGAGAGTAACTCGATGAAGGAAGGTCATAGGATAGCTTTCCTTTGACAAAGTCAGCCATGCGCTGCGCGGGAGCTGTTTGTCGGCGCCCTCCCATCTGCCAAGCGTCTCGCTCGAGTCGCTCCTGATATTTCATTACACGCAAGACATCGTCTCCTTCAATATCATCGGGACGTATCTCAACCACCATTCCCGAGTTGCTCCATTTGCCGTTGCGCCCACTTGGCGACATACCGTTGACGACAACCTGCTCTGGCCCCGATGCAGCAGGAACGACAAATCCTCCCGGGCACATGCAGAAGCTATAGACCCCTCGTCCTTCCACTTGTGTGACAAAACTATACTCAGCTGCGGGAAGCCAACGTCCACGTCCAGCTCGGCTGTGGTATTGGATTTGGTCGATTAACTCTGCAGGATGCTCAAGGCGCACACCCATAGCTATGCCTTTAGCTTCCATCTCGATTTTATTGGAATGCATCCAACGGTAAACGTCGCGTGCTGAATGTCCTGTGGAAAGGATAACAGCACGTGCGCTTTTGTATCCCTCCAAAGTCGCTTCTGACCCTTCACCTTTATTTTGGAAATGAGGTTCCGCCTGTTGAGGGAGGGATGGGGTTTGCTTTGTCGTCTGGTATGTGACACCGACCACTCTGTCCTTCTCCACGATGATAGAAGTCATCTTTGTTTCGAAATGCACTTCACCTCCGCAAGTGAGAATTGTGTTACGCATGTTTTCGATGACGCGCGGGAGTTTATCGGTTCCGATATGAGGATGAGCATCAGATAGTATAGAGACGGATGCTCCGTGCTGACAGAAAACGTGAAGGATTTTTTCCGAATTTCCTCGTTTTTTACTTCGCGTATAGAGTTTTCCGTCACTATATGCTCCTGCGCCGCCCTCTCCAAAGGAATAGTTGGACTCGGGATTGACTTGATGCTCACGGCTTATTCGAGCGATATCGCGCTTTCTGCTATGCACGTCTTTTCCCCGTTCGAGAACGACAGGACGGAAACCAAGTTCTATAAGTCGCAGTGCTGCAAAAAGACCTCCTGGGCCGGCTCCCACAATGATGACTTCTGGCTTGTCAGACACGTCTCTATATTCTGTGTGAACAAATTCGTCATCTGTCGGGAGCTCGTTAATATAGATGCGGACTGTCAAGTTAACGTAAATAGTACGCTGCCTTGCATCGATGCTGCGTTTTAAGACCCTAACTGCATGTATGGTTCGTGCATCTAAAGCATAAAAGCGTGCAATATAGTCCTTTATGCTCTGCTCGTTGAAGGCTTGCTGAGGTAATACGCGTATTTGATATTCTGAAATCATTTTTGAGAAAAGATGAAAGAACCGCTGAGTTGAAGGAGGTTTTGCTATTTACAATATACATCAGTAAATCTGTTTCTTCCGATGGCAGATGTCGCAGAAGTCGCAATACTTGCATGCACTGTTGTCTTTAGCTTGAGTAAAGGGTTCTTCTGAGTTGAAAATTCGCTTTAGAAGGAGATGTAGCTCTCTGTCGAAATCATCGTACACTTGTTTCCGAAAGTCAACGAGAGGTGATTTGTTTAATGAAAGAGTTGGGTCGTAATCATGATCAGTAGCTTTCTTTATATAGTAAAGTGCAGGGCTTACAGTAACGTCAGAGGGCAATTTGAAATCTTTAGCTGAAAGATTATCCTGACAGAGCACCCATGCATAGTAGAATGCCTGAAATACTTTTTGTTTATTGCGTTTTGTCCCTGGCTCTCCAAATAACTCGCTGATGTTATCAATGCCATATTCTTTACCTCCGGTTTTATAGTCGACAATTCTAAGGACGTTCTCCTTTTGGTCAATGCGGTCGATATATCCTCCTAAGGTGAGAGTGATGTCTCCTTCCGAGACTTCTGCTTGAACCTCAAGTTCGCTTTTATGGTATAGGAAGGGGGCACGCTGGGCATCAGAGAGAAGGACTTTCTTTAGATATCTTTCAAGGGCGGCAAAGTTGATTAAATGAATGCCGTCGTAGTGTACAGCATCGCTTGAAATGCTTTGGCTTATGTCAATTTTGAAGTACACTTCCTTAAAAACAGTGTCGACGATTTGATATATACTTATCTTGTCGTTTGCCAATGACTCCAGATCTGATTTCCGAATAATGGAATTCTGCTCAGTCAACTTGTCGTATGCCGCTTGTGCACATTTGTGAAAGAGTGTGCCGAACTGCGCCGTTGTAACCTCTTCGGTATTATCTTTATCCGTCTTTAACTCCTCTACGTACTTTAGCCAGAATTTGAGAGGGCATCCCATGAAATCTTGGAGTGCTGTGGGGGAAAGAATGCGAGGTTTTCCTCCGGGGAATGGAGAGAATCTCTTGAAAAGTCTTTGCTTGTTTTCCTCGTTCTGTTGGATAACGATGGGCTTGCTCCCGAAATCGGACGCGGATGGAGGAAGGAGCGTTTTGTGCCGTAAGAAACCATTCCATTCGACTTCTAGTTGAGTGATAAATCTTGATGGCACGGATTGGACTAGCCCGTCAGTTCCATTGTTGTAAACGAGTGTTACTCGCTCAGCACGTTGTATGAGCCTATAGAAATAGAAAGCATAGACGGCGGTCTGTCGTTCGATAGTCGTAAGTCCGAAAGCTTTGCGCAGACTATATGGGATGAACGAAATCTCAGATGGAGAGCGTGGAAGCATCCCTTCGTTAGTGGAAAGTAGGAGGATATGACGAAAATCAAGATTGCGTGTTTCCAACACACCCATTATCTGAAGTCCACATGCCGGTTCTCCATGAAAAGGAATAGACGTACGCTTCAGGATCTGCATGAGTAATGAAAGAAGTAGCTGTCGTCCAGCATTAAGCGTCCCGTCTTCAACTATCCTACACAAAGAGGTGATAGTAAGATGGGTGCGATACAAAGCCTCTTCCTCTTCTTGCAACCTTTGTTCCCTGTTCTTTAGCCGTAATCCATATTTATCTATCTCATTGCTGAGAGATAACAGCCATTCGCTATTGTTCTCAATTTCGCTTTTCTCCTCAATAAGCTCTGTCAGGAAATGAAAAACAGATGTTTGGTTGAGAGGAAATCCCATCGTGACGTTTACATCATGGATAGTATCGTCTGGTAGGGCATGTAACACGGATGGAAGTAATTTCTCATCAGCTAATACAATAGCTGTGTCTTGTTCTGGTTCAGTTATATTTTCCTTCAACCAATCATGAACAAAGGAAGCCTGAGCATTGTCGCTTGGTGCGCTAATAACAGTTATACCTTGAATACTTCGCAAGTTGTCATACGGATTCTCTTCTGCCAATGTGCTATCGTCAATCGCATTCCCAAACAGTTTGAGATTATTGCGTACGAAGCTTCCTGCTTCGTTGAAGAGCGCGTCAAGATAATATTTATCGTAGTCCCAATAGAAAAGGGCTTTTCCTGTGTCGTTTATCAGTTTAAATAGTTCCTCCTCAACTGTGCTAAGGACATTGAAGCCAATAAAAACGTACTTTTCAGACGAAAGCTTTTCCGGATGGAACGTTTCAACAGCGTTGCGATATAGCATGCCGGTGTATGCTAATCCCTGCTGTGATAATTGCTCGCGGACGGTGTCGTAAATCCGTCCCAGAACTTTCCAAACCTGAATGAAACTATCTTGTAACTTTGAATTGGTTTTTTGAGGATTAAAGTTTCCGAAGAAATGCTTTAGGACGTCCAATTGCTCTGGTGTAAGGTATTCTTCGGGCGTTGACATCTCTTTGATACTTTCAAGATTGCTGAACAACCCTTTAGCGTTTATGTGATTCTTGTCGATGTCGTTAAAGTCGGAAAGCATCAGTTCTCCCCATGAGTAGAAAGAATCGATAGGCTCGTTACGCTTTGTTTGTTCTTGGTAGATGCGATGTAAAAGACAAATAATTCGGATTGGGTCTTCAATCTTCAATTCTGAGAGCTGCTCGAACAATTCGGCAAGTGTAATGTATGTTGGAGCAAAGAGAGGAGCCCCTTTGCTTTCTTCTAACAAGTGCTGATTGAAGAAAAGACTTGCACGTTTTCCTGGAAAGATGACAACGGTGTGAGAAAGATCTCCGTTACACCTTTTATATAAATCGTGCGCTACTATTGAGAGAAATGGTTTCATACTTTCTTTATGTCTGAATTTGTGACGTACCAGAGATAGCCTTCCACATTCTTAAACCCCATTTTTGTGAGAAGGTCCATATATTTCTTCACTTGTTTTTCGTGAGCGGAATGGTGCATGCCGAATTTGAAATCAACGACAATGGTCTTTTCCCCATTAATCATAACACGATCGGGACGATTTTGACGAACAATTCCGGTTTCGTCCTTTGTCAAGATAGTACACTCGTTATAAAGTTGATAAGTTCCGTCAAACCACTCTTTTACCTCAGGAAGCGTGAGGGCATGCCTTACGAAATCAGAAATGTTCTTTCTCTGTATTTTGTCGATTGTGCCCATTCGGTACAATTTGTCAATGTATCCAGATGTGTCGTCTGCAGTATAGATGTGTGCAAAAATGTCATGAAGTAATTTTCCTTGTTCGATGAACTCGCTCATAGGACTGTCGTCTCCTCTGTTGACATATGTGCGAGAGGCGTTTGACTGACGGAAGGGTACTGAAATTGGAGATGAATGGTATAGCGTCTGACAAGTTGTAAATTCTGGCAAGAGAGGATTCTCGCTCTTCTCTTTCTCCTTATCATATAATGTGCACACAGAATCATCGTTTCTTTCGACACCCTTTAATCCAAGTTCAATCAGGTTTGCAACGTTTGTCAGAGAGTATGTTTGTGTGGAAGACTTTTTATTCGTTTTGTCATCTTCGTTTTTTCCTTTACGCAGTACTATCAGATTCGATGTCGGTCGGGTGAAAGCTACATAAAGAAGATTTAGGTTGTCAGTCAATAGCTTCCGTGTCTCCTCTCTGTATTCATTGGAGAAAATGGACTCTTTCATGGATGCATCCCTTTGTATAGGTACAAAAGGTAATCCTTCGCCGTATTTCTCATTGGGGCTAACCCAAAGAGTGGCAGATGACTCAATTTTCCACTCGCAGAAAGGTACGATAACCGAATGGAATTCAAGTCCCTTTGCTTTATGGATAGTCATTGCGCGAATTCCTTCGGCGTTTCCCGCAGGGATGGTTTTACTGCTAAGTTTTTCATCCCAAGTTTGGATGAATTGGGACGAGTCTCCGTTCTCCTTAACAATGAAATGTTGTACCTCATCGAATAAAGACTGCAAGTATGCATCATGCCCCTCTACGCCGTTCAAGGAGTATCTGTCGTAAAGTTCATAAATGAGTACTCCCAAGGGAAGAGCGGCAAGTTCGTCGTGCTGCTGAATAATAGAGGAGGGAAGACCATACTTGATGTCTTTGTTTTGTAATATCTCAGGGATTTCTTTGTTGTCCTTCAGGATTAGTTTGTGATAAATGATCCCCATATACGCAAGTGAAACGATGTCTTCCTTCTTATCCTCAAGCGGAGAGCATATCCAGCGCAAAGTGCTGATAAGGAGCCGAACTACTTCGGAAGAGTCCAAAGAAAAAGCTTCGCTTGAGATGATGCGAATATCGTTCCTGCCTACTTCTTCAGAATGGGATGTTATCCACTCGGCAATCTGGGTAATCTCTTTTTTTGCACGCGTCAAAATAGCAATGTCGCTTTGCCTTAGTCCTGCATCAAGCAGACGGACGATTTCTTTTGCTGTTGCTCGGCACATGGCGTCCGTTGCAGTATCATTGCTTCCTTTGTCGCTTGCATTGACTTTCAAGAAGCGTACGCATCCACTTGTGTTTCCTTCTTTGACTTTTTGTTTGACATCTTTGTAGAAGTTAGCTATGGCTTCCGTGTCGAATTCTTCTTGATTTGTTTTCAAAGCTTCTGTCAAATTCGTGAAGAATTCCGTGTTGAAATCAACGATTGCTTGCCTGCTTCGGAAGTTGGTGTCGAGAGGAATTTCTTTAGGATTGGCCAAGGCCAAGTCGTCTTTTATCTCTCGCTCCATGATGTCGGCGTTGCTGTCGCGAAAGCGATAAATGGCTTGTTTTACATCACCTACGATAAGATTGTCTTTTCCTCTCGAGACATTCTCGCGAATGAGGGGGAGAAAATTAGCCCATTGAATGCCTGACGTATCCTGGAACTCGTCTATAAGGATATGATCTATTTCTGTTCCTGTCTTTTCGTAAATAAAAGAGGTGTCAGAAGGCCCTGTTGCCATCTGCATAAGCATCGTGCATGTATCGACAAGAAGCCAACGGTTTTTCTTTTGGCTGATTTCCTGTATCTTTTCGTCGATGCTACCAATAAGCTGGAGCTGATAAAGGTTTCCGAGGATCAAAGAGCAAGTGTTGATGATTACGGCTTTTGATTGCCTCAGTTTCTCCGTTTCATTCAACAAGGGAATAAGTTTGTTCTCGGCTAACTGTGAGATGATTTCTCGTTTGTCAGATGTCGTAGTTGTCCATTTGTATGGATCTTCGCTGGCATCTGTCGCTCTTTTCTTGGGAGGGATTGGCTCTCCTTCAATTAAGCTAAGAAAGTAGCCGCAGACACCACCTCTTCCATAAGCAAAGTCGTTGATTTCCAAACCATGCTGTGAGATGATGGCAAAAAACTGCTGAGCTTTATCTTTGAGTGCCCTTCGGGCATTCTCTCTATCGGTGAAGAGATGTTGACGAAGCTGATTGATGAGTTTGGGATTATTTTTAAAAATTTGCTGAATCTCATTTGAATGGCGCTGATAAGTCTCCTTATGTAGATTTTCAGCAAATTTTTCTAATTTTTTAGTGATGTTCCAATCTTGTTCGTCATCGATAACACTTTCAATGTATTCTATAATCCACTCTAACTCGGGTGAGGAAAGGCTCAATTGTCTTATTGTCTCATTTACCCCTTCTGAGATAACCTTCTTTTCGTCAAGTTCTATGTCCATGTTGCTCCCAAGGTCGAGTTCCTTGGCGAGGTTGCGCAGAATGGAGAGCATAAACGAGTCAATCGTCTCAATACGGAAGAAGGAGTAGTTGTGAAGGATGTTAGTGAGAGCCTTCTCTGCATTGAGTCGAATGCGCTCTTCATCAAGTTTGTTGTGTGCTACATCCTCTTCTATGTCTTGTTCTTTTAGCAGGCGAAAGACGGCTTCTACGTATCTGTCAGAGTCGGAGAGCGAGTGAGCTATTCCATACAGTTGACTGAGGATGCGCTCTTTCATCTCGCCTGTTGCCTTGTTTGTAAAAGTAACAGCGAGAATGCGCCGATACGAATCGGGGTTCTGCACCAGCAGAGCAATGTAGCTCGCTGCCAATGTGAACGTTTTACCTGAGCCTGCTGAGGCTTTGTAAATCTTAAGTTGTGTTTGATTATTCATACTGCAAATATAGGGTAAATTGATGAAAAATCCAATACTCATTTATAAAAAAGTTTGGAATAAAATTAATTCTATTTGTAGCGTACAGCGCATTTGTTGATTTAGCGAAGCTGTTTTTTTCACGAAGGTGAAATTTTTTACTTCATTTAATGATAACAACTTTATACATTTTGGTTTCAAAAAGTATAATAATACTAAAAAATTTTTTCATTTCTGTTTCCTGTTCATATATTTGTCGCCAAATATCAGAATCAAGAAATATGAAAAGATTTTTTAGTGCAGTTACCTTTTTAATAATAGTATTTGCTGCATTCGCACAGACACCCAAAGAGATAATTAACCGCATGGGTGAGGAATTAAATAAACACGAAAGTGATGGTATATACATGATTACTGATGTCAAGGTTCCTGTCGTTGGCACTTTGTCCACGAAAACATATTCTCGTGGTGAAAAACTCCGAATGGAAACTCAGACAATGGGTATAGATGTAATCATTTTTGAGGATGAAGAAACAACTTGGACTTATAACTCCAAGACGAATAAAGTGGTGATAGAAAAGTTGTCTGCTGGCAATAAATCGGAATCCGAAGGAGACATGGAATTGTTTGATAACATTACTGATGGGTATGATGTCACTTTGGACAAGGAAACGGGTGATGCCTGGTACTTTTCCCTTAAGAAGCAGAAAACTAATAAGGAAAAAGACGCCCCGAAGAAAATCGATTTGGTTGTTGCTAAGGGTACATATCTTCCGAAGGCACTTTCTGCAAAGATGTCTGGATTGACTGTGACTATGCGTGACTTTGCCTTTGGCGTATCCGAAAAGAAGGTTACTTTCAATGCTGCAGACTTCCCGGAAGTTGTAATCGAAGATAAGCGTTAATCTATCCTTATATGCCTTTTGACTTCTAGGAAAGATTTCGTTTTTTTTTGTTTGGTGGGATGAACCTTTCTTGTTGAAAAACGAACAATAAGCAGATTATCAGCCCGCTTTTCTATGCTTTAGTTTAATCTAGTTTGAAGTGATTCGGAAAATAGGGTAGGAGGTGAAATAAAAAAGATATCAGTTAGTTTTTACAAATTCCTTTTCATTTTCATTTTCTTTTGCTATTTTTGCATGACAAAAACACTTTTCCCATGAAGAAGCTAAAGAAATTATCCCTTTTGCCGCGCGTCATTATTGCTATTGCCCTTGGAATTGCCTGCTCTTTCTTCTTTCCTGGATGGGCCGTCCGCATCTTCCTCACCATCAATAGTATCTTTGGCAATTTCTTGGGTTTCTTTATCCCTTTGCTCATCGTGGGGCTTATTGCTCCTGGAATCGCAGACCTTGGGCGTGGGGCAGGGCGTTTGTTGCTTATTACGGCAGGCCTTGCCTACCTGTCAACGGTGCTTGCGGGCCTATTCTCTTATTTTACTTGCAGATATGTAAGTCCCTCACTACTTGGAAACTCGGTTGACGCCCTTGCAGCGGTAGATATGTCGGGAGGCCTGACACCTTATTTCACTATTGAAATGCCTGCTTTCATCTCCGTTACGTCAGCTTTGGTTCTCGCTTTCATTCTCGGCTTGGGTACCTCAATAATCGGGGGCACTATATTTAAAGGCTTTTTATCTGACTTCAGGGAAATTGTTACGGTAGTCATCACAAATGTTATTATACCTATTCTGCCACTTTACATATTCGGTATATTCCTCAATATGGGTTCCGAAGGTCATGTAGGAACGGTTCTTGGTATGTTTATTAAGATAATTCTTGTTATCTTTGGTATGCATGTGGCTGTACTTCTGCTTCAGTTTTGCATTGCGGGACTTGTCGCTCGGCGCAACCCTTTCCGTGCTTTGCTGACGATGCTTCCTGCCTATGCCACAGCGCTTGGTACCTCTTCGTCTGCGGCGACTATTCCCGTCACGCTTGCTCAGACGAAGAAAAACGGAGTTACTCCCGAGGTTGCCGACTTTACTGTCCCTCTCTGCGCTACCATCCATATGCCTTGTAGTATCCTGAAGATTGTGGCATGCTGTTATGTTGTTTCTCTCAGTATGGGGCAGCCGATAGACTTCGCTACGTATGCGGGATTCATCCTTATGTGCGGCATCACGATGGTTGCAGCTCCCGGAGTACCAGGAGGGGCTATCATGGCTGCGCTTGGGCTTATCGCTTCCATGCTTGGATTGGATGCCAACATGCAGGGAATTATCATTGCCCTCTATATTGCGATGGATAGTTTCGGGACAGCCGGTAACGTTACAGGCGATGGTGCAATAGCGCTTATTGTCGATCGTATCCGTACGGGGCGTAAGTGACTAAAAAACAAAGGAAAGAGGATTGCTTCCTCTTTCCAAGAGCGGAATACGGGAATCGAACCCGCCTCCTCGGCTTGGGAAGCCGATGCACTACCGATGTGCTAATTCCGCATAGGGCATTCCTTAATTCTTTGCAAAGATAATGCGACTCTCTGAAATGGCAAAACTTTTCGGAGATTTTTTTAGGTCTATGCTTCTTGTTTCCCAAATTCATCGGTTTAGGATAAATAAAATATCGAGAAGGAAAAAACTTTTTTCCCTTCTTCATATCACGATATTCCTTCTCCAAAAATTTTTTTTCTTTGAGAATAATTTGCTCTCAAAAAATTGCATTGTTATCACCTTTGTTATGCATACGCAGGCGTATGTGCGTATTCTTTATTAAAAAAAGGTGATTTTTTTTGTTTGAATTAAAAAAAGATATAACTTTGCAACCGATAAGTGGGCAAAGGGGCATTTTTGACATGAATGTCACTTGTTCACAGGAGATTAACGATTAGAGGAATTAATTGACAAAAAACATATAATTAACTTAATTAAATCTATTTGAAAAGATGAAAAAGAAAATCGTAGGTTTATTAGCTTCTGTGGCTATGGTTTTTGCCACCGGAAGTATGTTTGTGTCTTGTAACGATTACGACGAGGATTTCTATGCTGAAATCCGCAGCGAGTTGCAGAATCAGGACGCAACGTTGCGCGAGCTTCTGGCTTCGCAGGTAGATGCTCTTCAGGCACAGCTGAACGAGCTGAAAGCTGCTCAGGAAGAATGCAAGACCAACTGCACCAAGAGACAGGCTGAGCTTCAGGCTGCTATCGATGCTTTGACAAAGGCTCTTCAGGACAGCGACAGTGCTACAGAGCTGAGACTGAACGCTTTGGATCGTGAAATCGACGGACTGAAGACAGAGATTTCTTATCTTAAGTCTCAGGACGAACTGTTAGCTAAGTCAATCGGTGTTCTTACCGAGGCTCTTAACGAAATCCGCGCTAAAGAAATCGAGAACTCTAACAGCATCTTCGTAATCAACAATCAGATTACGGAACTTTATCAGAAAGTTGCTGCTGCTCAGGCTCTTGCTCAGCAGGCTTACGATCAGGCTGTAAAAGCTGCCCAGCAGGCAGGCTTAAATGCAGATGAGATCAAGAATCTGAAAGACGCACAGACTCAGCTGAACGAGAAGTTCGAGTTGATGCAGAGCGCTTGGGACGAGAAGTTCCAGAAACTTACTGCTACCGCAGAGAACGCTCTCGCAATTGCAACTGCTAACCAAATTCAGATTACAAACCTGAAGGAAGAGGATGAGAAAATCAACAAAAAGTTGTCAGATCTTACCAAAACCGTTAACGAAAACTCTTTAGCTATCACTCATCTTGGTCATCGTTGCGATGATTTGGAAAATGAGGTATCTGAGCTTGACAAGCAGCTTGATAACCTTACCGACCGCGTTGCTGAGTTAGAAGCTGCTGCTGCTAAGGTTCAGGGTCTGATTGACGCCGCTGTTGCTGCTCTGAACGAAGAACTCTCCAAGAAAATTGATGCTCTCAACAACCGTATCGACGGCGTTGAAAAGGAAATGAACGATTCCTTCGATGCTCTTGACTTGAGAGTTTCTGACCTTGAAGAGGCTTACAGCAATCTTGACACCAAGATTAACAATGAGATTTCCAGACTGCAGACCGAGATCAACTCTCTAGTAAACAAACTGACCAACGCTCTTGGACAGTACATCTCTGGTATTGTTCTTCAGGCTTCAGAGAACATGGTTACCGGTTCTCTCAACACTCCATTCGGAATCAATTCTCAGGTACTTGCCCTCTTCTATGGTGAGGCTGCTACCAGTGACGTTGTATTCCCCTGCTTCGACGAGTATGCTTGCTTGGTTGATGCAGAAATGGCTTTGACGGCTGAGGACGAGGAGATTCTTGGTGGATTCAACAGCATTCCCGGACACTTCAAGGCTCCTATGGGTACGAAACTGATGAAAGATGGCGAAGGCAATGCCGGAACTCTTTATGTTACCGTTAACCCCAGCGATGTAGACTTTACCAACACTACCTTCGACCTTGTAAACAGCCTTGATGAGAAGTCGGCTATCACTCTTAGCCCTCTGGCTAAGTCTGACAAGCTGATCAAGTTCGGTTATACCCGTGCTGACAATGGTCTCTATGAGGCAAAGGCTACACTCAACGTAGACGATATCGATAAGGTTACGATGGACTTCGATGCTGAAAAGATTAGAGAAGTCGTAAAGAACGCTTTCAACAGTGATGAACCGTTCAACATCACTAACACTTACATGACGGTTTCTGACATCTTCGCTGATATCCTTGACGCTTCTGGTGTTCGTGCTACATGGAACGATGGAATCAAGACACACAGCGTTTATTCACAGTATGGTGTTGCTGCTACAGCAATCAAGCCCTTCTCCTTCGCATTCTTGTATGGCCAGGAGGGTTACAAACTCCCGCACATCGATCCTCTGAGCGAACTTGATATGCATCTCGATGATATGGCTCTTGTTGAAATCGACGACGACCTCCAGCTCGTTTACACTGTTGACGGTGTAACTTACACTTCCGATGCATTTGATGAGCTTATCGGACAGATCAACGAACGCATTGCTGCACGCTTCACCAACAAGATTAATAAGCTTGTTCAGGAGATTGGCGATCAGGCTAACAAGAACTTCAACAAGTATCTTGACCTCGTAAATGGTTACATTAAGAGAATCAACAACAACAACATCGTTAATCGCATCTACGACATCTTTGAGAATCCCAACGATTATCTGCAGCCCTGTCTTGTATATGAGGCTGAGAGTGGCGTTTGCTGTCAGGTAAGTAACTCAATGTATGTTCCTTCTCCATTCCTTCTTGAAGGAGAGGGTGAGCAGGCTGTCCGCCTTGTTCCTACTTCCTTCAATGCTGAGTTCCTTGCTCCTGCGTTCAAGAAGTTCATTGCAGTTACTAATGTATTCTCTTCCGATTACACACACAGCGCACAGAAGTATGTAATTGAGAATTCAGGTGACGACACCGATAAGCTTTGCGCTGAGGCTCTTGAACTTGCTAATGGCCAGGAGAACTTCAATTCAGTATTCGATGGACGTACAGATGTTGCTTTCGTAACTGATTCGAAGTATGCAGGACTTGTTTACGAAATCGCTTACAGCGCTCTTGACTATAGCGGTAGAGTAGCTGGACGTAAGTATTATGTCAAAGTTAAGTAATATTGATTTGTTAGTTCTTAATTTTGAATTATAAACTGCTCTGCCTGTTCTACCTCACAAGAGAGTAGGACAGGCAGAGTTCTTTTTCTTCAGATGAAACGGATATTTACTTCTTTTCTTTTTCTCCTCTTTATTTCTCTCCCAATAATGGCCGAATTGAATGGAGACGGCTATTATCGTGTAAAAAACGTTGTCACCGGACGCTATATTTCTGTGATAGATAATAGAGGACATATCGATATTGCCTCTACAACAGCAGACTTTGGTGCAATTCGCACTGTACGCTATTTTGAAAATGTCGTCTCTGATCCTTCGACGATTATTTACTTCAAGAAAGTCAGTTCTGGGTATAATTTAACGTGTCAAGGGACTTCTACATATCAGATAATCGGATATTACATGAGACTTGATGTCTTTGACGACGGTACATATAAGGCATACGGCGAGGCGCACGGGATGAGAGCTTATTTGGGAGATGAGAATATCCGTGACACTATTGCCACAGTCGTAAGTAACAATTCAAAGACGACCTTTTGGTATATTATTCCTGTTGACCAAGGAGAAGAGTCGTGTTTCGGAGTCCAGCCCGAGTTCGTTTCTAATGGTGATTATTGGGCAACTATGTATGCCAGCTTTCCTTTTTCGGCCACATCTTCTAATATGAAAATATATGCTATTACAGAAGTTGACAGCAAATATGGAGTTGCTGTCTGGAATGAAATAACCACGAGTGATATTCCTGCATCCACTCCTATAATTATTCGTTGCCCTTCTGCCGAGCCTTTAGGGAATAGATTAGACATACATACAAGTTCAACTCCAGCACTAAAAACGAATCTTCTCAAGGGAACTTATTTCTGCAACACGACTCTTGCGCACAGGAATGTTGTTGAAAATGATACCTCAACAATGCGTGTTCTGAGTACGGCTAACGATGGCTCCTTGTGTTTTGTCCGTTCTTCTTCTCCATATATGGCTGCGAATAAAGCTTATCTTCAGGTTCCCCCAGGAACGCCTTCCGAACTGAAGATTATGGATAAAGCTTCTTATGAAACATATGTGGTGCAGCAGAAGGAAAGAGAAGACTCAATACGGCATATTCAGGATTCTATCCATCACGTCCGTGACTCCATAGCTTCTATTGTTTCTGATGGCTATTATAGGATACGTTGTGTGGAAACAGGGAGATATATGTCTCTTCAAGATGATAAAGGTAGCGTTGATGGTGCATCAAACATCGCTGATTTAGCCGCAATTCGAACTATTAGCGATGTTAACTACATCGTTTCTGATCCTTCGACTGTCTTTTACATTTCCCGCTCAGATGACGGATATACACTTTACTCTCAGAATACCGATACCCGTCAATTGTTTGGTGAACCTATCCATTTTCATTGTGATACGTTGACATCAAATTGGACGATTTGGGGCGTTTCTGATGGTTGGTCATGGAATCTATCTGATAGTTCCGATTCTGGAAGCGCGGGATTTGTCTGTGCTAATAATGTTGCTTCTACTTGGAAATTGTTACCAGTTACCATGATAGGAGGGCAGGATATTGCTGTTAATCCGTCTATTCAGATAGGTCGGACATATTATCAGACATATTGCGCTTCCTATTCTGCTGTTTTGACTGCAAAAAATAGTCAATCCTATTATCTAGGACTTGTAAGCACATCATATGGGGCTGTCGTTTGGCAAGCGTGCAACAATAAAGAACTACCCGCATCTACTCCTCTTATCATACAATCCTCTTCTTCCTCAATAGTAACAAATAGGCTCTCGTTAACTACCTCTATCACTACTGTTCCTTTGAACAATCAGTTGAAGAGCGTTTGGTATAATAGTTCTTTTGACGGGCATGTAAACAGAATAGCAAACGATACTGCAACTATTAGAGTTTTAGGGAAAGGATCAGACGGAACCCTATGCTTTATTCGTTCCCAAGAAGAATTTCTGCTTGCCAATAGCGCTTATATCTCAGTTCCTGCGGGTTCACCCGCTGAGCTGAAGGTGATGAATATGGATGAATATGAGGATTGGGTTGCCTATACTGACTCCATCAATTCTGTTGTTCCATATTCATTGATAACTTACTATGTGGACGACGTTGTGTATATGGTTGATACCCTATTACACGGAGCCGTAATCAATCCTATTCCTGAGCCAACAAAAGAAGGCTATTCTTTTAGCGGATGGGAGGGTATTCCTTCTTCAATGCCGTCGTATGATATTGCAGTGTATGGAACGTTTGCCATTAATTCATACCATGTGACGTATATGATAGATGATGTCATATATTCAGATGAAGTTCTTGAATATGGGAGTCAGATAATTCCTTTGGATTCAGTTTCAAAAGAAGGTTATACTTTCAGCGGTTGGAGTGAGATTCCTGATGTTGTACCAGCACACGATGTCATTATCATTGGATCTTTCTCTATCAACAGCTATATCCTTACGTATTACCTTGACGGGGAGATATATAAGCAAGTTGAAGTAGTCTATGGCGCTACTATTGAAGCAGAAAAAGATCCTGAAAAAGAAGGTTATCTTTTCAGCGGATGGGAAGGTATTCCTGATACAATGCCTGCACAAGACGTTTCCGTATATGGTTCGTTCATGATTAATGGAATTCCTTATATTATAAATAAGGATAGAAAGGTGAATGTATATAATGTATTGGGGCAAACGATACGTGTTGCTGTCGATGAATACAATGCCTTAGAAAACTTACCGACTGGAGTCTACATTGTTCAGGGACGAAAATACATAGTGCAGTAGTTACTCTAAAACAAGAAAAAGCTTTGATTCACTTGAACCAAGGCTTTTTCTTTGTAGCAGTTTTATTAGAATAATTTGTGAGAAATTCTAAATGAGATAACGGGATAAGCATACATGCGTGAAAGTATGGAACAAGCCGAATGGAGTCTGCCGTTCCACGAAGAAAGGTTATGCACGATATCTGTTCCGTCATGCATCACAATTGACGGTGTTTTGTAAAGCAACATTAATCCACAATCTATAGAAAAGCGGAAATCGGAGTTGCCGGAAATAAGGTTGCCATCATATCCTGCTCCTGTATAAGGCTTAATGACGGGCACCTTTACCTTAGCTGTTACAGAAGCCTCTTCAGAAGGATATAAAGTATACTCTGTTCCATCGGAGAATGACCCAAGGGGCACCCCTAAACGCCCGTGATTGATAATCCTATCCTGGATACCGGGGCTATATATATCGATGTCGCCCATACTTATGAGCGGTTGCCCGTCAACAGCCTGGTCATAAAGATAATTATATATGTTGATGGCAGTTAGTGTCGAAGCATCGGCAGGGGCATTTGCCACTTTGGCAACGGTGCTAGGGCTTAGATACATTCCGGCAGTGAAATGCCAGTTTTTGTTTTCGAGAGGCTTAATGTCGCAAAGCACGCGAGCCGTTTTCCACGTAGGAGTAGCTATCATTGTTACTTTCTCATCCACGTTTAATCCCGTTGCGTTACGAAGGGTTTCTATCATTTTTTCAGTAGAAGATTCCTCGCTACCTGCAGCATCTGCGTTGTTATCTTCAAAACTGAAAGAAACCGGTATCTGGAAGTAGGGAAGTCCTACAAAACCAGCTCGGATAGACAACATTTCGTTGATGGGCGTTGAAACATCAATACCGATTCCGTCACTTCCCAGGCTCACTCCTAAGTCCACTTTATAATTAGGTGCTTCGCTGATTTGCGCGTTGCTGTTAATATGGGCAAAAAGTGTTGCCGCTACGATTAAAAAAGTAATTCGTTTCATATTATTGTTGTTTAATTGTTTCAAATACTATTATCTCTGTTGCATCGTCATGAACTCTGAACCGTTCATCGCTTCGGATGTTGACGATCCATGCTATCTCGTTGCCGATGCAAAGTACCTGTTGCCGCTCTCTTTCTTGTCTGCTTAATTTGGCGTCAGTAAGGATATCGCTCACAAGTTTGCTCTTGCCGTTCATTCCGAAGGGATAAAATTTATCCCCTTGTTTCCAAGTTCGTAATGAAATAGGGAATTTGGCTTCCCGAATATCAAGGCAAAATGTGTTCTTCGCACGGGGCATTGTCTTTTTGTCGAAATGTTTTCGACTGACAACCAGCATTGTGTCTGAACTCCCGTTCCCAGAAGGAATGAGTGTTTGTTGATTTCTTTTTAGTGCTGTAATGAGATTGGATACTTGCGTTTCGTTGTATCCGTACGGGTGCAGAAAACCATGAAGAATCGTGACGCTTGCCTCCTCTGAAGAGCGATTTTCCAGTAGGTCTTGAGTGCCTTGAAGATGATGGGCTGTGTGAATCATATTATCAACAGCCGCGGGATTTATCTCCTCCATTATCGGGATAATTTGATTGCGCACTTTGTTGCGGGCAAACTCGTCGGACTCATTCGTGCTGTCGGTTACATAAGGTTGGTTGATTGAGCGAAGGAAATCCTCAATTTCTTGACGTTTCACTCCAAGCAGAGGGCGAACTATTTTTCCCATCAGAGGAGCAATGCCTGTTAGCCCAGATATTCCCGTTCCTCGGATGAGATTGAGAAGGATGGTTTCTGCGCTATCTTCCATATGATGGGCTACTGCAATGTAGTCGCATCCTTTTTCTTTCCTCAGTTTCTCGAAGGCTTCGTAACGCTGTTCACGTGCCGCCATCTCAATTGAGAGCGCATTCTTTCGGGCAAATTCCTTTGTGTCGAAGGATATTACATCGCACGGGATGCTCAGCTGTTCGCAGAGGTTCGTCACGAATAATTCGTCTCGGTTGCTTTCTTCTCCTCTCAAATGAAAGTTGCAATGCACAACGTGACACTCGTATCTCAGCATCAGCAAAATCCTCACTAAGGCAACGCTGTCGGCTCCTCCGCTCACGGCAACAAGCATGCGACTCTCATTAGTCGGGAGCCCGTTCTTGTTGATAAACTGCGATACTTTTTTTACAAGTTGTTCCATCCGCAAGTTGATGTAGAAGAGTTGTTCGTTTCTTGCCTTTTTCCTATGCTTTCTCGTGAGAGGGGAGTTGAGGTAAAAAAGTCCTTCAGCCTTCCCTCCCGCAATTTGAGCGCGAAGTTATGCTGAAAAAATAGATTTCGAGTGTTTTTTATCGTTTTTTATGGAATTATTGAAAAAAAACCTCTCCGAAGCTTTGCATTTAGAGATTTTGGAGTAACTTTGCAACGCAAAAGCAAGGTTTGGTACCTTGGCCGAGTGGTTAGGCGCCGGTCTGCAAAACCGTTTACAGCAGTTCGATTCTGCTAGGTACCTCTCCTGAAGGACGTCGTTTCCGACGTCCTTCTTTTTTTGCACTTTTGTTTGAGTATTTGATTTTTAGGTATATCTTTGCCATTGAAAATAGTGTGTTGATATGAAAACTCTCGGAAACTTACTTTGGCTCGTGCTAGGCGGACTTATTGTTGCGATAATATATTTTCTAGTCGGCTTGCTTTTCTGCATCACCATCATCGGCATACCATTTGGCTTGCAGCTATTCAAATTTGCCTCGTTTGCCCTTTGGCCTTTCGGCAGCAAGGTGGTTGACGGAAAAAGCACTACGGGATGTCTGCCGCTTGCATTCAATGTGCTTTGGATTGTCACAGGATGGTGGGAGATTGCTGCCGTTCACGCCATTTTCGGTGTCCTCTGCTGCATTACTATTATCGGCATACCTTTTGGACGACAACATTTCAAGATGGCTTGGTTGTCGTTGATGCCCTTCGGGAAAGAGATTAAGTAAGACTTTTTGTCGTTGAGGAATGATTCCTGCTCAATACTGAATTATTCCTTCTTCATAATTATTTTTTCCTTCTCGATAGCGCGAGATTTGTTCTCCAAAAAATTATTTCCCTTCTCGATAATTTCTTATTGTTTCTCCAAAATTTGGGGATTAGGGTTGCGCAGTTTTTTCGAAGTGCTGATAATCTTTTAGGCTGCGCCAATCGCCTCCCCAGGTGAAACCGTGTGATTTGAATAATTTGTAGCAAAGGTCATTACGCTCTATCTTTCCTTTGAAAGCTTTTTTCCTGTTTGCGAATGCCTTACCTGCCTTCGGCGCAACGCTCTGAATGCCGTTCCGAGTCTTCACCATCGGATTCATCAGAGGATTAATGTCGATGGCAAGTCCTTGACTATGAGCGGATAACTTTTTCGTTCCAGCTATTTGACGCCAATTGAAACACGAAGTATTGTTGTCAGTCATCGATTTTTCGTCGTCGGCATCGTAGTCGTCTACGGGACGGATTTTTTCAATCGGATATTTCTTTTCGTACAAAGTTTTGAAGATTTCTGCTAAGTCTTCGCAAATGGCGTTGTTACAGATGATTTCGCCCTGCTTGATGTTGCCCTCAAAGTCGTAGTGTAGCACATGCACTACTCTGAGCTCGCTTCGCGGAATTGTAGTGTCTTGCTTATACGACTTGCCCATCATGCGCGCGAAAAGCGAATCGCTGATTTCTTCGCAGAAAAAATCTTCAAATGTGGCACTCTGCGCATAGGAGGCGGATGTTCCCAGCAGTAAGAACATCACAGAAAAGATAAGGAGGAGAATCCGTTTCGTCTGCATCATTAAGGATTGTCAGCAAGAGGGAAGAGACCGTAGAGTTTGGCGTCTATCTGATCGGTAATTGCCTGAAAATCTCTCAAGTTATTCTGGAAATCCAGATTGTCTCCATCCACGACAAGCAGAGGCCCGTTGTACGAACCAATCCATTCCTCATAGCGCTCGTTGAGTCCGTTGAGATAGTCGAGACGGATGCCTTGCTCGTATTCGCGTCCTCTCTTTTGAATCTGAGCTATCAGATGTGGAATGGTGGCTCGGATGTAGATGAGCAAGTCGGGTTTGCCCACGAGCGACATCATGAGGTCGAACAGTTCGGAATAGTTGTCGAAATCTCTGTCGCTCATCAGCCCCATGTCGTGCAGATTGGGAGCAAAGATGCGAGCATCCTCAAAAATGGTACGGTCCTGAACGATAGTGTCTTTTTGCTTCGAAATCTCAACGACGTCTTGGAACCTCTTATTCAGAAAGTAAATCTGTAGGTTGAAAGACCAACGAGCCATATCGTCATAATAGTCAGCCAGATAGGGATTGTTGTCAACCGACTCAAAACGAGGTGTCCAGCCGTATCGCTTGGCAAGCATTTTTGTCAGAGTGGTTTTTCCGGAGCCGATGTTTCCTGCTATTGCTATATGCATGATTTTATGATTTTTAGAGTTGTCTTATACTGTTTCGCTTTCGGGGAAGAGTCCGAAGAGCAGCGAGTCGATTTTGTCGGTTATGGAGGAGAAATCCTTCGGGTTATGCTCGAAGTCGAGATTGTCTGCCTCCACCACCAGCACGCGCCCTTTGTACTTATTGAAAATGAAATCCTCGTACTGATCGTTTAGGTTCTTCAGGTAGTCGAGTTGCATGCCCTGCTCATATTGGCGCCCTCTTTTCTGAATCTGCATCACAAGGTGTGGGATAGAGGAGCGGAGGTATATCATCAGATCGGGCTGTTTCACAAGTTTCATCATCAGTTCGAAGAGCTCCATATAGGTCGTGAAGTCCCTCTCGGTTAGGTTTCCCATGTCGTAGTTGTTCTTCGCGAAGATATAGACTCCCTCGAAGATGGAGCGGTCTTGGATGATGGTTTTGTCGCCATGAGCTATCTCAAGGATGTCTTTGAAGCGCTGCGTCAGGAAGTACACCTCGAGGTTGAACGACCATCTCTTGATGTCGTGGTAGTAATCCTCCAGGTAGGGATTATAGCTGACGGCCTCGAACTTTGGAATCCATCCGTAGTGCTTTGCCAGCATGTTTGTGAGCGTTGTCTTCCCGCTGCCTATGTTTCCTGCTATTGCGATGTGCATAGTCCTAATTGATTGCGAAAGCAAAGATAAGGAATAGTCGGCATTTCTGCAACGCCTTGTACTTTTTTTTGAGTTAAATGTTGATACTTTTTTCAATCGTTTGCCTTCCCCTTCGGAGAGGGTTTCTCAATGGCGTTTCTTCATGCTCAACACATAGTCGTTTTTGGAGAAGGGAAAAATTTTTTTGGAGAACAAATATCGTGAGATGAAGAAGGGAAATTTTTTTTTGAGTTAAGCATATTTACGCATTGACTCAAGAATAGGGAAGAGAGACAAAAAAGAAGAGGCTCCGACTTCATGACGGAACCTCCTCTTCATATTATACATTCGGCATTATTTGCTCAGCGAGCGACAGAGTGCGCGGTTCACTTCTGCGATGCGTTCCACATTCACTTTTGTTACTTTTCTGTCGTAAGTCATCAGTCCGTTAACTTCTATTTCGCAATCGGAAGTCTGAGTGTACACTCCAGCGCTATAGCCTTGAGGAACAAGCTCAAGCAGCATCTTGGCGTATTTTACGTATTCGTTCGTCACCTCCTCGGGAGTCTTGAACTGCACGTAGCCCCAGTTTCTGTCGGGCTCCCAGAGATGTCCCTCAAGAGCCAATCCTATGCCTCCGTACTCACCGAGAACGTTTGCGCGTGTGGGATCGAGAAGGATAATCTCAGGATTCGGGTAGTTGTGCATATCAAGGATGTCTCCGCAGGGATAATGGTTTCCTCCGCTTGCGGGGTTGACAAGTCGAGTGGGGTCGTACTGCTTAGTCCAAGCTACGATTTCGGGAGTTTTGAACTGTCCCCAGGCTTCATTGAAGGGTACCCAAACTCCTACGCAGGGATAACTGTAAAGCATATCGATGATTTCTTTCCATTCCTTGCGATAGTTAGCTTCGGAAGCCTCGGAGCGAGTAAACTCCGAGCCGTTGAAGTAGTTGTGATTCTGCCATTGAGGGCTTCTGTCGCCGCTTGGCATATCTTGCCAGACGATGATTCCCTCTCTGTCGCAATGAGTGTACCAGCGCGCGGGCTCTACCTTGACGTGCTTCCTTATCATGTTGAATCCCATTGCCTTTAGCTGCTTCACGTCGTAGAGAAGAGCTTCATCGGTAGGCGCTGTGTAAAGCCCGTCGGGCCACCAGCCCTGATCCAGAGGTCCCATGTGGAAGAGAGGCTCGTTGTTGAGCATCAAGCGCACCATGTGGTCTTTGCTGCGTGCTACGGAGAATTTGCGCATAGCAGCATAGCTCTCCACGCGGTCCACTTCCTTTCCCGAAGCCTTCAGTACAACTGTCACGTCGTAGAGGAAAGGACTGTCGGGGCTCCAGAGCTTCATATCCTCGGGCATATCCACAACGACTGCCTGCCCGTTGATGCTTCTGCCGCTGGCAACGGTTTTGCTGCCATCTTTAACGACAACTTCCACCAGCCCTTTGCTTGCTGTCTCGCTGAGGATGGGCTCAACTGTAAGCGTGCGTAGGTCGATATCGGGTGTGACGCGAATGTTCTCAATGTATTGCTTTGCTACGGGCTCCAGCCAAACCGTCTGCCAGATGCCGCTAACAGAGGTGTACCAGATGCCGTTTGGATTGCGCACTTGCTTTCCTCTCGGCTGATAGCTGGCGTCGCACGGGTCCCAAACGCGTACTGTCAGCGTGTGAGGCCCCTTTCCCGTCAGCGCTTCGGTAATATCGAAAGAGAATGGAGTGTATCCTCCCGTATGGGTGCCGACAGCAGCGCCGTCAACCCAGACGTCAGCCTTCCAGTCAACAGCTCCGAAATGCAGTAGAACTCGACTGTCTTTCCATTGGGAAGGTACCGAGAACGTACGCTCATACCACAATTCGTTGTTAGGGCTAAGCGTTTTGCCTACGCCTGAAAGGCTTGACTCAACAGCGAAGGGCACGAGAATCTCCCCGTCAAATGAAGCGGGACGTTTAGCATTCCTGTCGGTAATGGCGTATTGCCAAAGTCCGTTCAGGTTTTTCCAGTCGGCGCGTTGCATAATGGGACGCGGATACTCGGGAAGCACGTTCTGTGGGTTTACTTCTTCTGCCCACGGAGTCTTGATTTTGTTTCCGGCAGGATGCCATTCGGCAAACATAGATGATGCACAAAGCATCAAGAGTGAAAGGGATAAAACGATTTTTTTCATAGGGATAATAATATAAAGTGATGATTAGTAGGCTTGTTGATGGAAGTAATCAAAATCGGCATAGCCTCCGTTCTGCTGTGTGGCATAGCTGTAGAGAGCCGTTCGATATCCCGTAAACAGATCGAGAGTGTACCTCATGCGAAGCACGTAGGCTGGGCTGTTCCAGTTTTCCCCGTCGTACGACCAAGAAAGCGTGGCTGTATCGGAAGGAGAGGGCTCTCCCTCGGCAGGAGTGAACACGTAGTTGATGCGAAGGTAAACAGTATCGCTCTCAAGAGTTTGGCGCAATACTTCTGAAGGCATTGCTCGGAGTCCTTGAACGTCTCGTAAGACAAGTTCCTTCGTTCCGTCTTTTCTTACTTCCACACCTATGGTGCTCCTGTTGCTCTGGAATGCGCAGATGCCCGCATTGTCTCCGGGAAGCATGCCCGAAGCGTCAAGTTTCACCTCGCTATAGCAATGAGGCCCCACTGTGCGCTGGGTAAGTGTGTTACGAGCATTCATTATGTCTGTTGCGATGCCGGTAGTATGTAAACGGAGCCATCCTTCGCGTTCCGTCAGGCTCCAAGTACTATCCACAGGTGCGTGATTCCATTGCCATACAAGTTTCAAGTCGGGCGCGTCAAACTCGTCTTCTGCCCATACGCAATCGCCCTCTTTGTCTTCGGGCAAGTTGACGACTACATTCTTCATAGGCTTCGTCTCGTCGCCCATGATAGGCCATCCGTCAACCCATTTAACGGGTTGGATGGTTGGGATACGTCCCACAGCCCCGTGGTCTTGAAACATGATAGCATACCAGTCGCCCTGAGGAGTGTCCACTATTGCACCTTGGGCCACACCGTCGTGGCGTCCGTCGAAGGCTCCCTCCAGCACAACCTTCGGCTCATATTCACCCAGGAGTTCTTTACTGCGCCATGCTCTTTCGGTACGCACGCCGCCTCCGGGCCAGTTGATCTCCAAAAGGTAATAATAGTTGCCGATATGGTACATGTGCGTGCCTTCGGCTCTCAGTCCCCTGATTCGGGGAGTTTCGATGAGTACTTGATCGACTCCTCCCTCTTTTACGGCACTGAGGTCAGGCTCCAGTTCTGTTATGCGCAGAGAGCCGTTGCCCCACACGACGTATGCATGCCCTTTATCAAAAATCAAGCCTGCATCGTGGAATTTCCTGTCGTAGACAGCATGCCGTTTCCAAGGACCGTTGTGAATGTCGTTGGTTGTGTAAACGAAGGTTTTGTTTTGATCATTAGCGATAAATAGGGCATAAAACACACCATTGTTTTCGCGAATGGTTGTAGCCCATTGTCCTTGCCCGTAGGCATTTCTCCCATTGCGGAGGTTGTAAATGTCGTCATCGGCAAGAGTGTCGTAGACGTAGTTGACAATGCGCCAGTGGATTAGGTCGCGAGAATGCATGATAGGCGCTCCAGGACAGAAATACATGGTTGTGCTAACCATATAGTAGTCGTTTCCAACGCGAATGACATCATTGTCGGGAATATCCGTGTATGTCAAGGGGTTGATGGCAATCGTGGACTCCGGGGTGCTCTTGCACGAAGCAAAAAGCAGCAGAGCCAGCAACAAGGGGAATAGATACTTAATCGTTTTCGTCATGATGGTTGTGTTTATAGTTTTCTTAATTGCATGTAGTCGATATCGGGCATGTATTCTGTAGGGTTTGACATACGAACTGTGTGCCACCCTTTCTTTAGATGTATTTTGAGGGGCTGAGCCACTCCTGTTCCCATGAAATAGGATGGCCCAGACCATGATAATTCTCCGATGGAGGAACCATCAACTTCTACGAATACTTTCCTTGCATTGGGAGTGGTAGCAGAGACGTATAGCTCGTAGTCTCCTCCATAGGTATAGAGGTCATCCCAGATGAGGCAGTTGTCTTCCGACGTTCCCAGCCAAGTAGCATGGATGCCCGAGCGGCACCTTTCGTTGTATTCGTATATGCCTGTGTGGGAAGATTCGTAATTCGACATCCTCTGGAAGGATGGATTCAGGGCTGTCTCGGCTTCGTATATGGAGCGCTCGAGACGTTTTGCAGCGCTTAGTCGATAGATTCTTGTTCCGTGAGCAGGAATCGTCGTGCTGAACGAGTTTTCATAGCTGCCTTCTTCCTTTCGCTCACAGAGGTTTCTGACGCTCACTTTGCCAGCCAAATCAACTAAATCAAAAGGCATTTCTGCGAAGACTGGTTCATCCGTGAGATTCAGCAAAGCTACCGCCCGTTCTTTCCCCTGCGACTGCCCGATGTCTTTCACCAGAACGTAGCATCCGTTGATGTTTCCCGCAACGTATGCCTGGCGCCCCTGAGGGTCTTGGTTGAGTGCTATCAGTTCCGGGTTCATAATCAGCGCCAAAGTGGAATCGGAAAGGGTAGTCATATCACATCCTATGAGTAGGGGAGAGCACATGATGCACCACATTCCGAAGTGCGTGCAGTCTTCTTCGTACGACAGTCCTTTCCCCACTTCCAGCATGTCCATATCGTTGAAGTGCCCGGGAGAAGAGTAAGCCGACAGATACAGACATTGCTTGAGAATACTTTTGATAGATGCCCACGAGCAATAGATGTCGGATGTGGTGCGCCACGAGCCTGCGACGTCTGCAGCCCAAGTGCCTGGGAAGGCACCCGTGCAGACATTCATGCGCACATCCTTCTTGGCAATGCGATGTATGCATTCAGAGATGGACGTATATCTGTCCTTAGCGCACGAGATGTCGCCCGTACGTTGCCCTACATAGCCTCCGCAGTAATCCACCTTGATGAAGTCGAAGTCAAGCTTGTTGAAAAACAGGTCTAAATCCTTCTCCTCATGCCCTAATAAGCCGCAGTTCTCCCCACTTGTGTTTCCTCCCCATATTGCTCCGCAAGTGTTGGAGCCAGCATCTGTGTAGATGCCGGCTTTCAGCCCGAGGGAATGGATGTGGTTGACAACGGGCAGCAGTCCTTCGGGGAACTTCTCGGGGTGAATCTTCAGCATATCCGTGCTGTCGCGCCCACCGAAGTATCCGTCGTCGATGTTGACGTATTGGTATCCGGCAGCAGCCAATCCCGAAGAAACCATGTAGTCGGCCTGTTCGACGACACTCTCTGCATCGATGCCCAGTGCGAATGTGTTCCACGAGCTCCAGCCCATCGTCGGCGTCAGCGATTTTTCCTCCTCAGTCGGAAGCGTGCATCGTACGAATGTGCCGACGACGAGAACACATAATAAAATATGAAGAAAGCATATTGAATTATGGAGAAGGAATCTCGCGCTATGAAGAAAGCATCTCATCGTGTCGGCAAAAGATGGTTTTATTTACTGTTTGTTTTATCCTTAGCTGTTAAAGTCCACCAGTATGCGGAACACCTCTCCGGGTGCCTCTGACCATTTCTGCATGGCCTCCTGAGCCTGATGGGGCTTGACGATGGAGCTCACGAACGGGTCCCTCGCCATACGCTGTTGCTGCATGAAGTGGAGCACGGCACGGAAATCTTCGGGTGTAGCGTTACGGCTTCCCCTGATGTCGAGCTCCTTCTGCACGAAGAGTCTTGTCTGGAAGGGAACTTCGCTTTTTGAATACCCTATGCAGACAACTCTTCCCGTGAACGAAACCAAATCGATGGCAGTCAGATAGGTTGTGGGGCTTCCTACAGCCTCAATCACCACGTCGGCTCCCATTCCTTCGGTTATGTCGAGCACTCGTTGCACGACGTCTTCCTCCTTAGAGTTAATGCCGAAATTTGCGCCGGCTTTCTTCGCGAGAGCCAGTTTCTCTTGACTCAGGTCAACGGCAATCACGGTTGCTCCTCTCTGCACGCTGCGGATAACGGCTCCGAGCCCTACCATTCCGCATCCTATCACTACCACGACGTCGGTGTCGCTAACCATTCCTCTCCCTACGGCGTGGAATCCTACGCTCATGGGCTCGATGAGGGCTGCATCGCGCACCGAGATGCCTTTTGCCGTGATGATTTTCTCCCATGGGAGAGTGATGAATTCCCGCATGGCGCCGTTGCGCTGCACGCCAAGCGTTTCGTTATGCTGGCAGGCGTTGTAGCGTCCATTGCGGCACGACGAGCAGTGCCCGCAGTTGGTGTAGGGATTGACGGTGACAATCATTCCTTCCTTCAGGCTGTCGGGGCATCCTTGACCCACGCTAACTATTTCAGCGCCGATTTCGTGCCCAGGGATGACGGGCATTAGTGCCATAGCGTTGCGTCCGAGCCAAGTGTTCAGGTCGCTCCCGCAGAATCCAACGTACCGAAGGCGCAGAAGCACCTTCCCTGCTTCAACTTGTGGGACGGGCATCTCTATTACTTCTATTTTGTGAGGCTCTGTGATTTGTATTGCTTTCATCTGTGTGCTTGCTAAAAACTAATCTTCACTCATGTTTTTTATGTAGGGCAACTCCATCAGTTCCTCGAAATGGTAGAACTGTCGGGCGTTTTCTCCAAGGAACAGCTCCTTCTCCCTTTGGGAGAGTTCATCGCTGCGGAGGACGAAATCATACGACATCTTGTAGGTGATAGCCGTGATGGTGCGCGGATAGTCCGAGCCCCACATCAGTTTCTCTATACCAACCAAGTCTGCCGCTTCACGTATGGCCCTGACTGCAGACGGGAAGGGCCAGAACTCGCTGTTGTAGAGCCATGTGATGCCTCCGCTCTCTATGTACACCCTTGGTGCTTGGGCAAGCATCACTTGCTCCTTCCAATGCTTGCCTGTGGGCATTCCGAAGTGCCCGACGGCAACAGACAGCGAGGGGCATTCGGCAATCACTTCCCTCATCTCGCTTATCTGCCGGGAGTCGTCGGCAAGGCACATAGAGAGTACCATCTTGTTTTTTTCCATCTGACGGAAGAGTTCCATCATGTCAGGCGATGTGAGAGAGCCGCGCAGACGATGTCCGGGGATGGCAATTCCTTTCAGCCCTTGCGCTGCTATCTTGTCAACCTGCTGCGAATAGTTCTCTTCATCCTTTCCAAAATCCACCATACCGCAGCAGAAGAAGCGGTTCGGGTATTTGTGCTGCACTTGCGTCAGATAGTCGTTCTGATTACCGTCAATGACTTCCTGCACCACAACTGCTGCCGAAACCTGCGCGTAGTCCATGTTCGACAGGAACACCTCGGCGCTATTCACGCCGTCGATGAGGAAGGGTGGCAACATCTGCCGTTCTTCGCCCATGAACATAGCCCTGCCGTTGGGTAGGGGATAGATGCGTTTGCCGTCAACAGAGGTGTCTTGCCGCAGCCAGAGGTGAGAGTGTGCGTCGATTATTATCATGTGTTCTTCCAACTAAGCCTGAAACTGTCGCCAATGATTTCCCTTACTTCTGCCACGAGCGTATCGTCCATCGGCTCCTCTGCCCATCGGGCATTTTTCTCCACATTCTTGGGGTTGGCGCTGCTGAAGAGGGTGGTGCAGATGTGAGGATTCTCTACCGAGTATTGTATTGCCAGTTTTTCGATGGGATATCCCTTTGCTTCACAGTACGCAGCTGCCTTGCTGCACGCTTCAACGAGTTGTTTAGGAGCCGGATGCCATTCGGGGATGCCTCTGCTGCTCAGCAAACCCATCGAGAGGGGAGAGGCGTTGATGATGCCTATTCCGCGTTCCTCGAAGAAGCCGAAGAAATCCTTCAGCTTGTCGTCGCACAGGCAATAGTGGCAGAAGTTGAGTACGCTCTCCACAGTGCCAGCAGGAGTGTGCTCTACAACCCATCGCAGGTTTTCGAGCTGCAGGTCGGTGATGCCCACGTGCTTCACTATTCCCTTGTCGCGCAGTTCCACGAGGGCAGGGAGCGTCTCTTCAGCCACTTGCTGCAAATCGGCAAACTCTATGTCGTGCACGTTGATAAGGTCGATATAGTCAACTCCCAGTCGCTCCATGCTTTCATAGACGCTTTCCTTCGCTTTGCGGGCTGAGTAGTCCCACGTGTTTACGCCGTCCTTGCCATATCGTCCTACTTTTGTCGAGAGATAATACTTGTCACGTGGTAGCTGACGCAGAGCCTTGCCCAACACGGTTTCGGCCCTGTAGTACCCATAGTAGGGCGACACGTCAATGAAGTTCATGCCGTTGTCGAGAGCCGTAAACACAGCGTCGATAGCTTCAGCCTCCTTTACTGCATGAAACACACCTCCGAGGCTGGAAGCCCCGAAACTGAGTCTCGACAGCATCATTCCCGTTTTTCCCAATGCTCTTTTTTCCATATTACTGAATGGTATATCTCTTTTTAGTGATTCGGCAGCGTCGCTGATTCACCTTATTCGTTTTTTACTGTTCCGTTTTGATTGAGATGATTTTTCTCTTTTCTCCGTTTCGAGTGGCGCCAAAGACCGTACACCTCGCTCACGTTGCCTGCTGTGATGAAAGCGTGCATGTTGTTTTCGCGCATGTAGCTCATCAGCTCGGCAAACTCGTTCTGAGTAAGCAGCGCCTGTATCTCCACGCTCTTTTCGCCCGAGTATCCGCCAGTCACTTCGTACAGGCTGCACCCTCGGTAGAGCTTGTCGATGATGTAGCGCCGTATCTCCTCGTGGTGCTCTGATATGATGCACACGCGCTTGCGCTTGTTAAGTCCTGCGGTGAAGTAATCCAGCGCCAGCCCGTTGATCCAAGTCCCGATGATGCCGATGATAACCAGCCGGAAAGGATTGATGAAGAATGCCGTGCAGCAGATGATGATGCCTACTATGGCTACGGATGTGCCGATGTCGAGATGCAAGTACTTATTGATGATTTTTGCGATAATGTCGAGCCCGCCCGACGAGGCGTTGATGTGGAAGAGAATGGCTTGTGACGCGCTCAGCACTATCACGAAGCAGATGACGTCGAGGAACGGGTCGCCCATCACGCTTGTCTGCCCCTCTTCAATCAGTTCCTGGTAGGGCTTTATCCATTCCCAAAGATCCATCAGAGGACCTGCGATGAGTGCCGTGTACACCGTCTTGAGCCCGAAGTCCTTGCCGAGCAGGAGTAGGGCAAGCACTATGAGAAAGGCGTTGAGGATGACGATGATTGTGGACACCTTGAGCACGATTCCCGACCACGAGAGCACTTCGCTCAGGAAGATGGCAAGACCGCTCACTGTGCCAAGCACAATCTTCCCTGGTACCTGAAAGTAGTAGATGGCAGCAGCGGCAATGAACATGCCCACGGTCATAATCAACATTTCCTTCCAGAACTTCCAAGTCTTCACAACTCCCAGCGAGTTGACTATGCTTTTCATATACCTTATTTAATATTTCGTACCTTCCGACAAAGGTAGTGCAAGCCGAGAGGAAAACAAAATAAATATTAATTTATTTTTTCTCCCGAGGCGCCGCCTGCCTAAAACAGCAAGTTAAAGGTAGTGCAAGCCGAGAGGAAAACAAAATAAATATTAATTTATTTTTTGTCCCGAGGCGCCCTTCTACCTAAAACCGCAGGTTAAAGGTAGTGCAAGCCGAGAGGAAAACAAAATAAATGGTAATTTATTTTTTGTCCCGAGGCGCCTCCTACCTAAAACCGCAGGTTAAAGGTAGTGCGCCTCCTACCTAAAACAATTCTTTTTTTATTTGTCTTTTTGCCTCTTTGTGCTTACTTTTGCGGAAAGAAAACAAACATTCACCCTCTCAAACGATTTCGCTTATGAAACGTCTTCTCGCTCTCTCCTTCATCTTGTCGGTGCTGATGGCTCCCGTCTGTTCCGCCCAAGAGATGCTTGCCACTGACTCTGTGCGCAGCCTGCCTGCCCCAGCTCGCATGGACCGCTCGAAGTTGAACATTGGTGCTTATGTCTTGCAGGCTTATGCCCGCTCAGAGCAGCATGTGCGCGACATTGCCGATTGTGGCATCGACTTCATGACGTGGATTCCCTATGACCGTCGTCTGCTCGACCTGTTCCAGAAATATCACATCGGGGCTATAGTCAACAATGCGGTGCCTGGCTGGTGGGGAGGCGAAGGCAAAGATGCAGGACTCCTCAGCACGAAGCACCCTATGGAAGTGTACGAGAAGGGCGCAGCGCGTTTCCGCGACCATCCTGCCATTTGGGGAATAGATATCGGTGACGAGCCCTCAGCGCTCGATTTCCCTTATTACGGACAGGTTTACAGACGCGTGGATGAACTGTTTCCTCATCAATTCCCATTCCTGAATCTTTATCCCAACTATGCCTCCGTGTCGCAGAACACGTCGGAGCAGACCGTCAACCAGCTGGGAACACCCACTTATCAGGAGCATATTACCCAATACGTCAAGTACGTGCCCTCCGACTATATCTGTTACGACTTCTATCTCTATTCCATCAACGTGCATCAGGCGTATGAGAACCTCCGTGTGGTTACCGACGCATGCCTTGGCTCGGGGCGCAGCATGTGGATTGTGCTGCAGGTGAACTCCAATAAGGAAGAGAAGTGGATTACTGAGAACCAGCTGCGCTTCCAGGCCTACACGGCTATGGCCTTCGGTGCTGAGAACATCCTTTGGGGCTGCTACACGGCAGGATGGTGGTACAACAACGTCCTCGACAAGAAGGGCAATAAGACCGAACAGTACGATAAGCTGCGCCGAATCAATGCCGAGATTCACCTCCTGGGGCCATCCTACATGAAGTACCGTAGGGTGCGCACCGACTTCGTCTCCTTCGAAGGTACCGAGTGGCTCAAGGGCGTCAGACAGGCATCTGTGCCCTCGCTTTCCAACGGCATCTTCACCGATTTGCATACCGATGACCAGTCACCCCTTGTGGTTGGCACCATGCTCTCGCGCAGCGGAAACGGCGACAATGCCGTCTTTGTCTGTGCTGCCGATGATCCTTACGACGAGCATCCTGTGAACCATAGTCTCTCTTTCAACGCTGAAGGCCGTCACATCAAGGCTCAGGGTACCCTGGGCGAGATTCCTGTGGTGAGAAACGACGACGGTACCTACACGCTCGACTTGCCTTCGAACCAGGCTGTCCTCATCGAGGCGCTTGTCGACTGACCGGCACTTTCCTCTCAACCAGCCTGTTGGCCTTAAGAGACCGTGCCGTTATGACCTCTTCCATATGGGAGAAGGTAAGCTCCCTTCTAAAAAAAATCAGGGTGAAGTGATGGTTGTGTCGGAATAAATGCCTACTTTTGCAAATCCCAAAAACTTTGTTACATCTGCATACCATGATACAAATCTATTGCAAGAACACGGGCACGTCAAAGAGTTTTCAGGAAGGCTCGTCGCTGCTCGACATTCTTCAGGAGTTTGAGTTTGAGAAGCCTTATCCCATCGTGTCGGCAAGGGTAAACAACGTGTCGCAAGGCCTCAAGTTCCGCGCTTACAACAGCAAGACCATCGAGTTTCTCGATTTGCGCGACTCGAGTGGCTTCCGCGTCTATATGCGCTCGCTCTGCTTCGTGCTCTGCAAGGCTGCCGCCGAGACCTTCCGGGGCAGCCGCATCTACTTCGAGCACCCCATCTCGGGCGGAGTGTTCTGCTCGTTCCACAAGTCCGACGGTAACGCTGTCACCTCCGACGATGTGAATCTGCTGCGCCAGCGCATGCAGGAGATTGTCGATCAGGACATGCCCTTCCGCCGCGGCGAGGTGATGAACGAGGAGGCCATCCGCATCTTCCGCGAGCACGGCTATGCCGACAAGGTGAAGCTGGTTGAGACAAGCGGGCAGGCCTACATGGATTACTATATGCTGGGCGACACCATCGACTACTACTACGGGCGTCTGCTTCCGTCGGCAGGCTATCTCACCACTTGGGATGTGGAGTTGTTCCACGGGGGCTTGCTCCTCCGCATGCCCGACAGGCACAACCCCGAGCAGTTGTGCCCGTTCGTCGACCAGCCCAAGACCTTCGAGGTGTTCTCCGAGAACCTCCGCTGGAACGTCATCATGGGACTCTCCAACGTGGGCGACGTCAATCACGCCATCCTGCGAGGTGAGGCAGGGGAGCTCATACAGGTCTCTGAGGCGCTGCAGGAGAAGAAGATAGTGCAGATTGCCGAAGAGATAGACCGGCGCTTCCATAGCGAGCATCCCGTGCGCATCGTGCTCATCACAGGCCCCTCCAGCTGCGGCAAGACCACGTTCTGCAAGCGTATCAGCATCCAGCTGAAGGCCTGCGGGCTCAAACCCATCTCTTTCTCCACCGACGACTACTTCGTCAACCGCGTCGACACACCCAAGTTCCCCGACGGGCGCTACGACTTTGAGAACATACTCGCTGTCGATACCAAGACACTTGAGCGCGACCTACTCGGACTTCTGCGCGGTGAAGAGGTGGAAGTGCCAGAGTATAACTTCACTACAGGGCGGCGCGAGTACAACGGCAAGCGTCTGCGCCTGGGGCGCAATACCGTGCTACTCATCGAAGGTATCCACGCCCTCAACCCCAAACTCACCGAGCAGATACCCGACGAGAGCAAGTACAAGATTTACATCTCCACCTTCACAGGAATCTCTCTCGACAATCACAACATCATCCCCACGGGCGACAACCGCTTGCTGCGTCGCATCATCCGCGACTACAACAAGGGTGCCTTCACAGCCCGTGAGACCATCAGCCAGTGGCCCAGCGTGTGCGACGGTGAGGAGAAGTGGATACTGCCTTATCAGGAGACGGCCGACGTGATGTTCAACAGCGCCCTCCTTGTGGAGTTTGCAGTGCTGCGCAATCATGCCGAGCCCATCCTTGCCAGCGTGCCCAAGAACTGCCCTGAGTACAGCGAGGCACACCGCCTGCTCAAGTTCATACACTACTTCGTGCCCGTTTCCGACAAGGAGATACCGCCCACGTCGTTCCTCCGCGAGTTCGTCGGCGGTTCCAGCTTCAAGTACTGATAGGCAAGGGAGGCGAAGGCTGTTGGCAGTTGATAGTTGATAGTTGATAGTGGATAGTTTATAGTTTATAGTGTGGTGGTTCTGTCCTCGTTTCGTCTTTGACATGAGGTAGCGCTTCGTTACCCCATCAGGGAAGACGGTTCTTCTTTGACCTGACAGAACGATTCGTTCTCCTAGGGATGAACGGCTCGTTCACCCCTTTGCCCTCTTTATTCATACGACGATGATTCGCGTCCTATACCTTACTCCAGATACCTGAATCAAGTACGCGGTTTATATGCTCCACCTGCTATGGCAGAGCCCTGATTCAGGGCGGTGCTTTCCCTGACTTGCAACGTGTAGGGCAAAAGGGCGTCGTGTTTCACGACCCCCTTCCCATCACTCGTCCTGCAAGCAGTCCCATAAATCAGGGTAGGGGTTCGGGGGCATACGCGCAAATTGGGTGGGTGACCCTTGCTTGGATTGCGCCTTTTTTCGCGCACGTTGCGTTACATGTTACATATACAACTTTTAGGGGTTATGTAACAAAATCGGCTTTTTTGAGGAAATGAGAGGAAATTTATATACTTACAATTTATAAGTATA
>JAGCFO010000033.1 GCA_017650105.1 Bacteroidaceae bacterium
CACCAAAGTTGACGCTTTCACCATTCTTTGCAGCTAGGTTCAGCAGGAACTTACCAATGTGGACATGTTCCACACCATCAATCTTAGCTAACTTCTTGAAGTCTTTATTTGATGCATTCGCACCTATTGGAGTTAGCATGATAGCAGCACAGAGCGCCACCTCAATTAATAATGTATGCTTCATAACAATTTCTTTTTTACGTTTGACTATTTTACTCTAACGAAGTTCATCGATGCATCCTTCTATTTGAACTAACGAGATTATTACACCTTTTGTTACAAGGACAATGTCTTTTTCTGCGATACGATTGAATTTTTGCTACAAAGCCTCGTAACACCAATACAGCTATCGCTTACGGTAGACGTACTTCTTGAAGTCGAAGTAATCGGCAGGGTTGCGCGTCTTTCCGTTTACGCGGATTTCAAAATGCAGATGGGGCGTTGTGGCTCTGCCAGTCTGTCCTACAAGTGCTATTACCTGCCCTGCTTTTACGTGCTGTCCTTCCTTGACCAGGTTCTCGGAATTGTGGGAGTAATAGGTCTCCAGTCCGTTAGCATGCTTGATGCGCACCAGGTTGCCGTAGCCATAATAAGGTCTCGAGAATACCACTTCGCCGTCGAATGCTGCATAGATGGAGTCCCTGTCCTTTGTCTTGATATCCACGCCAGAATGACGCCGTTTACCGCGCTTTCCGTAAGGGCTGATGACTTTGGCTCCAGGCAGGGGGAAACACCATTGTTTCGAAGATGCCTTTTTGCTGTTTGTCTCAAGCGACTGGTTGATTGGCCACGAACTGCCCGCCAGTGCAGGACTAGCAGCCAATACAAATATCATTAACCATAGGTGTCGCCACATGTATTTCGTCATGTTACAGCGCTTTAATCCACGTCGCAATGTCCTGCAGAACTTCTGGAGAGATGGTTTCCTCTATCTGGCTATACTCCTCGGGAAGACCTGTGGTGCAATGCTGAAACAGATGGTTGAGCGATGGATATTCCTTGATGAGATGCTTCTTTGAAGGCGGCAGCAATTGCTTTAGCGCAGGAAGGCACAGCGTGGAGATCACCTGACAGTCGCGGTCGCCATTAAGGGCGAAGACGGGGCAGTGCGTCTTGCGGATATTGTCCGTGGGGTCGTAGTCGTTAAACCAGTCAATCCAATGATTCTTTATGGGGGCTACGGTCTGACGATACTTCTCTACGGTCATCGTGGCAGGCTGGCCTGAAAGACTCAGTATGCGGTTGCTTTGTGCAGCCAGCAGGGTGTCTCCCTTGACGGTGGGGCCTGCCAGCGACACGATGAAGTCCACTTTCTTCTGTGCACTAAGCATGAAGGCGATGGTGCCTCCCTCGCTGTGGCCAAGAATTCCGACCTTGCTGAAAGCTTTCTTGTTGCGCAGGAAATCGATTCCCGCTGCAGCATCGCGAGAGAAATCCTCCGACGTGGCGTTTTTGACCTCTCCTCCCTCGGATTTCCCTGTAGCACGGTCGTCGTAGCGCAGAGTGGCAATGCCCTGACGAGCCAAGTAGTCGGCAATTACGAGGAAGGGTTTGTGATCCATCAACTCCTCGTCGCGATTCTGCTGTCCGCTGCCAGAGACGAACAGCACGACCATCGGCTTTTGCTTCTTGTCGTAGCCCATCGGGTAGGTTAGTGTGCCAGCCAGCGTAGCGCCATCAGCCTCGTTCGTGAAGGTCACTTCCTCTGTTTCATAGGGAAAGGGCAGCTTTGGCGTCTGCGGACGTTTCACTTCTGGCACACCTTTTGTCATCATAAGCGGAAACGAAAAACCGCGCTGCGAGAATGTACCGTCGAGCTTTCCTTCTTTCAGACGAGCACGATAGGTGACACCAAGGGATTCAATTTTTATGGCTACTGAATCGTCAGAGAGATATTCTTTAAACCCGGAAATGCCTTTGGCTCCCTGATCTGGACTATCGAGTGAGACCTTGACAAAGCCGTCAGCCTGTTCGAGATGGAGAACAATTGTCAGCGATGCTGCGCCTGCCTTGAGTTTGCCCGACCATGAGCCAAGCAGGGCTGTAGTTGTATTAACCTGCGCCAGTCCCGTCAGTACGACAAGGGCAAGTAGGGGGGTGATGACGCTTTTCTTCATATGACTTGCTTTTAAAATGAGTTGCAAAGGTACTAATTTTTATCTACAAATCCTTCTTTTTACCTCACTTTTTCTTACGCTTGTACATAAAACTGCCAATAGTGAGGAGGATGACGGGAATTGTTACGATGAATGCCCAGACATTGGTTGCCCGCGAGAAAATCATCCATCCTATATAATATAATAATGTATAGGCGGTTTTTGTCTTGACAATAATCAAGAGAAGTGTATAAAAACCATAAAATCTGAAAATTTCTTTGGAAAAGTTTTGTTGGTTCGGAAAAAAGCAGTACCTTTGCACCCGCTTTCGCCCAAAAAGCTGGGTCTGAGGCATAGAAGAAAGAGTTCTTTGAAAGATTTACATAGACAGAAGTAGTACAAGAAGCGAGTGCCTGTATATTATTATATAATGTGTAGGCGCTTGGGTATAAGAAACAAACCGTTTAATTCTTGAATTATTTGGATAGTCGTTCTGAGACAGAGATTATATCCTAGCAATAGGATGAAGATATTTATACAATGAAGAGTTTGATCCTGGCTCAGG
>JAGCFO010000034.1 GCA_017650105.1 Bacteroidaceae bacterium
CCGATGTCTCTGGTGTTATTGAAAGGCGTGACTATCTCTTGAAACTTGAACGGGAAATCAAAAGACAAGAGGCCGAGAATCGAGTACAACGGTTAAAGTATACAGAGGAATATACGATGCTTGTATTCTCGCTTGCCGGTACTCCTGTAGAAGATGTAGAGAAAGTATGCGACGTTGTAAAACTATTTATTGAGACTGGACAGGTAACAGCCAACAAAGATTTAAGCATTCCTTTGAACAAGAAACTACGTAATGCTGAGTTGAAGCAGTTCGTCTATAATATAATAAGGTATAACGGGAAAGAAAATCTCGATGCCGAGTCATTCCTCCAAACAGCATTCTGCGAATGGTTCAGCGGAAAGAAAGAGAACATCGCCAAGAACTACTCCATGCTGCCCAAAGATTCGTTGGTGTCAAAGGATGGTGTGGAAGCGGATTTAAATAGATTACGGAAAATCCTGTAAATTTAAAAAGCAACTAAGGAATTCTTTTAGTATTATTACAGTAAACTTTAAAATTTTTATTATGTATAACGAAGAAGATTGTCAATACCTGCAAATGATGCAGGAAATAATAACAAGAATGGCATCGAATAGTGCTAATTGCAAGAACTGGATGATTACATTAGTCGCAGGCATGTTGGCAGTTAGTTGTAGCATCAATGAGCTCAATGGATGGATTTTAATTTCATTGTTTCCTATTTTTGCATTTTGGTACTTGGATACCTTTTACCTTGAGTTGGAAAGAAAGATGCGTAATCGCCAACTTGATTTTGTATTAAAAACTAGACAGAGTGATACCTCTGGCAAGAAGAAGGCTTTATTCTGCTTTGCCCCTTTGGAGAAGGATAAAATAACATCAGAAGAAAGGGCACAAGGTTTTGTGGTAACTAATGATAGAGCCTTCTCAAAATCCATTGCACCATTCTATGGTAGCATAATATTTGTTGTAGTGATAATTTCTGTCGTCCTCAACTATGAGGCAATTGCTTCATTGATTTGTAAATAATGATATCAGTGTATAAAGGACATTGCAGTTATATCCCTATGGTCAAATGGTGGGACTTCATGCAAAATATGGACTGGCATATTATGCAAGCGGAATACACAAGAGATCACATCGCTGAATATGATATTCATAGAAATGTTAATCAATAAACTATTGCTTTTCCTACCATGAGTTCTACATCATCGAAACGAGTTTCACACTCAAAAGAAAAGGTTTTGTGGGATAAGATTAAGAAACCTGTCAAAATTGTCTACGGTCTAATGACAAAAAGCATGGGGCAAAAAGAATTTGTGGGTCTTTTTAAGTATTGCTACCCTAATCTTTGGCAAGAAGTAGAAAACTTCCATAAGAATATGCGAATGTGGAATGATGCAAGACTAAATAAGAAGGGATCTCAAATCTACACTTATAATAGTGCTACCGAGTTCTTAGATGCCAGGTCACAGGCTTATTACAAATCAGCAAAATTAAAGAAAGGAATATGTAACCTCGAGGAGGAACGATTGAATATAATTAAGCATATAAGAAGAGAATCTATCTCTAAATTTTCAATATCTCAAGGCAAGACGGTTATCCGAGAACGCTATTTGCAGCATATATCACCAGGTTATATAGGATCTCTAATAGCAGAATATTATAGTATTCGCAAGCGAAACACCTTAGATATAGATACACGCTATCTTATTGTTCATGAGCTTGCGAAATATAAGTGTGATGAAACTATTCGATTTTTAGAGCAGCTTGTTAGATGCGAAAAGAACCGACCGTTGCAGCATTATGCATGGGAATGCCTAAATCAATTCGGAGTAAGAGGAGTACATAAAGGGCGCAGGCAGGGTCAAAAATTATCACAAACAAAGGGATATACTCCAATCTCTACTCCACAAGAATTGTTACAAGCAATATACAACTCACCCCTTGAACAAATGAAAGAATACGATATATTTTTGTCTCACAGTTATCAAGACAAAGTCAAACTATTAGAACTAAAAGATCTACTAAATAGAAAAGACCTTAATGTTTTTCTTGATTGGGTAAATGACAAAGATGAATTACAACGTCAATTGGCTTGCAAAGAGACTGCAGCCGTGATAGCTGAGAGAATACAATCATGCAAAGCAGTCCTATATGTCCATACAGAGTCATGCCTTACTTCTAAATGGACACCTTGGGAGCTTGGTTTTGCCTATGCACGAAAAAAAAAGGTATGTGTGCTTGATTTAACAGATGGTGGTGAAAGACCAGAATATCTTGAACTATATGATAAAATAATAATAGAGAATGATGATATTAGTGTTATAGATCATAATGCCAATAAACAGAGTATTGAGGATTGGCTAAATTCGTGAGTATTTAGAGTTCAATTCTAATAAAGACAAAGTTTGAGATGCGAATTATGAATCTCGATTTAAATTTTACCTTAAAGTTTTGCCAAGTTGCACAATATTCTGTACCTTTGCACCAACAAAAGAAAGAAATACAAAGAAAAGGACAAAGAAGAATAGGAAGAGCATCGCACGGATGCTTATCGATAGTTATTGAGGGACAACATCCAAGATGCTTATGGTGTTCCAAATTTGTACCAAGACTTTCGTAAATCGCTGATTATCAGTACATGTTAGATTCGAGGAGGTGAAGTAATATAATTAAAAGTGCAATTAATTATAAAAGGAGTTCCGCGCTGGTTGATGTTGCGCGGAACTCCTTTTGTTTGCTCTCTTACTAATACAAGAAAGAAGAACTTGTTGAATGTTTTTACCGTTTCCAGGCATTGACTACTTCTCCGATGTACATTGTATGGATGCCAGCAGGGAAGTTGGAATACATTTTCTTGGGCACATCACTTCGGAAACCCTTCGGGTCAAAGGGAGCAGAATACATTGTCTGACATTCTATTACGACGGTTGCCTCGACATAATAAGGTGTTCCGTTTGGAGTATAGGCAACGTGCAAACCTAAAGCTTTGGCCTTGTCTTCGTCGCGCCCGCTTTTTCTACCCATGTAGTTCAACACTTTCTTTCCTGTTTCGGCATCAAAAGACATTACGGTGAAATACTCTGCCGAATCCATGAATTTCTTCGTATAGCGTTTCTCAGCCACATAAACTGTCAGAGCCGACTTACCCCAGAGTGTTCCGATGCCTCCCCACCCTATCGTCATAGCATTACTTGCCTTACTGTCTCCCGCTGCCAACAGCTGCGCATCACGAAACCAACAAAACCCGTTGTCGTCAAAATCCTCCGTAACGCGGAACGACTGAAATCCCATATCTTCTTGAGCAGACATATAAAAAGGAAGCAGCAGAAAAAGGCACGCTACAGCCCACTTGGACAAATTATTCTTTTTCATACAATCATTTTTTTATTCTTTGCTGCAAATCTAATTCAAAAAATCCTTTTTCCAAAGAAAACAATAACCTACCCTCAGAAAAAAAAGAATTTTTCCTTGTCGTTTGGACTTTTTGGAAAAGGTATTGTGATTCTCAGTAAGTCTTGCTCTTTATTTCTCCCTGTTATGTTTTTTCTTTGCGGAAAATTCGCGCTTTTTAATAAATATCGCGGGATGGAAAAAGAATATGACATTTTTCCTTATGATGTCACAGAAATAGGAAAACAATAGGCTCCCTATCTGAAGGGAGCCTATTGGCTGAAAAAGGGCGGAATGCAGAGTGAATTACCTCACAAGCACTTTCTTTCCGTCCTTGATGTAAATACCCTGCGAAGGATTGCTTACGCGACGTCCCATAAGGTCGAAATAAACCGCATCGGCTTCTCCAGCAACTACTGGAGCCACATTCGTGTCGTCGGCATCGAAAATGAATCCTCCGAAACCGAGCTTCGAGCCTGCGCAGAAGACATAGTAAGTGGAGCCGCCCTTAACGTGCAACGTCTTAAGACCATAGAATTTCTCTGTTTCCGAAACACCGTTAAAGTCTGCGAGGTACTCTCCGTCTTCAGAGATATAGAATGCCTTATCCTTATTCAGCACGATAGCAATAGAAAGAGTACCGTCGACAGCAGGTTTGAAGACATAGAATGTTCCTTCGGTAGGAGTTGGAGTATTCTTCGACGGGTTGTTGCCTTCTCCGCTTGTGGCAGCCTCGAAGACTCCGTCAGTAGCAGCGCTGAGTGTTGCATCAGCCTTTCCTGCGCCCCAGCTCGAAGAAGCAGAGCCTCCATAAATCATAGTGATACCTTCAACCTTATCGATAACCTTACCCGTAGTAATCTCCTCGCCTACCTCAACAGCATAGGTATTAGCAGCAACGACTTTTGTACTAGTTCCACACACTACGATAGCAGCCACACAGCTAAACTCTGCTACGTCAGGGTTTCCCGCGTTATCGGGATGAACAATCGTGCCTGAGTTCACATCGCCAATCCAACGAACATAAACAGCTTCTTTTTCAGAAGCGGCTTCGGGTAGAACACCTTCGAGAGGGAACCACTGAAGGACTTCGGTAATATCAACAGAAGCTATCGTTTGCCATTCAGTACCGTCGAGAGAGCATTGGAGGAGTTGCGTCTTGTGAGCTAATGCATCCACACCTACTGCGGAAGAAACGCGAATGTCTTTGTAACCGATAGTGTTGATAACAATATAGTTATAGTCGGGAGTTGCAGCAAAACGATCGGTTGGTGTCTCGCGAACTATGCAAAGGCGTAAATCATCAGCAAACTTATTGTTACGTGTCATAACAGTTGAAGAATCTTTATAAGCTCCTTCTGTGAAATAGGCTGTATGCAAAGCACCTACGTATGCCGAATCTCCGTTAAGGAAGTGATTGGCGCCCACTCCGTTGTCAAGCGTCTGCTTCCCCTTTGTTACCTGATCGAAATCCCAAACGGCAATACGATCAGAAGCTGCAAACGTTGCTGTTAATTCCACATCGTTGTCAAGAGTGAAAGTGCGGTTCATTTCCGTAACGCCGTCGCTCCAGCTTTGGAAATCAGCCCAATAGTGCGTATTGAACGTAACGCTAATGGTTTCGCCCTGATAATAGACATCCTGCTCAGGAGTAATTGTCATAACAACTTCCTCAGGTGCTTTAACGGTAATATTGACGTTTGCAACAGGCTTTTCCTCAAATACAGCCACAAGTTCTACGTCTCCCTCGATAGTGAAAGTGTATGGGTTGTCTGTCGAAACGGTTGTTCCGCCTATCTGCCAATACTGGAAGATAGCTCCCGGGCGTTCGATAGCAGTAACTGTCACTTCGGAACCTTTGTTAAAGACTCCCTTTGCGGGATCGAAGGAAACGCCTTCGGTTGTAGACGAAACGGTAAGATAGCAAGGCACGTCGAAGTTCTTAACAAGCCATTCAGCTCCCAACGGTTTCCCGTCAACTCCTGCCGTAGCCATTGCCTCAGTTCCCAGATAGCTGAAATCGCCTGTCTGCGCATCGCTGAAAGTTTTGAACGACACACCGAGTTCTTCCATCGTAAGATGGCTATTTTCGTCGATAAACCAGGTTCCTTCCCCATCGGCATCGAGATAGTTGCGCGCATCCTTAAATCCGAAGAGGAGATTGTTGGAAATAGAGCCCACGCCATACATGATGCTTGCGAGGATTTTCTCCGTCGGGCGCTGAAGGGTATCAGGAACAGCAGCAAGCATCTCGTCGGTGATGTCTGCGTTGTTATATTCGTCGCGCCAGTCGGGAGCGATAATGATATTGTTGTGAATCTGGAAGTTCGACATCTGCCCCACATAATCGTTGAAGTTGAACATTGTGTTCTGAGTCTTTCCGATGAATGTGTTGTTGCTGAAGTTAAAGTCGATGTCGATGCGCCCGTCGCCCTCAGTCAGGTAGTTAAACGAAACGATGGAGTGAACATATCCCATATTATAGAAAAGGTTGTTCTCGAAGTTTATCGTAGCGCAACGCATTCCCATGTAGAAGAGCGCCATCGGGTTTGTCTGAATATAACCCGTGTGGAATGTACATCCGGTAATAGAGAGAAGCTCTATTTCACCCACATCTTTGGAACCGTCTCCACGATCTCCATCGGGTTGAACGCGGAAGATGGCGCGGTTGTAGTTGCGTATCTCGCAGTCTTTCATCTCAAGTGTCTGGATATAGTGGAAATTGATATCCTTTACCGAGAAGAGGTACTTGGAGTTTGCCGTATTGCCTCCGTTGCACTCAATAATCAAATTCTCGAAATGGAAGGATACGTGGTCACTCTCCTCATTGATAGGCAGATAGAACTGGAAGCTGATGCCCGACTTGGCTCCAGTTTCTTCGTCGTCTACTCCGATGATGTAGATGTCTCCGTTCGAAGGCATTGGTTTACTGGAACTTCCGTTGCTGAGGGAGATAAGTGTGCCTCCCGACTTAACGAAGATGGTATCGACATCCTCGTTGGTACGCTCGGAATAAAAGGCTGACTCGAAATCAGCTTTGTTCGAAACGGTGTAATTTGTTGCCGAAACAGGCAAGACAAACGCCAGCATTGCAAAGCTGAGGATTGAAGTAAAAATTCTTTTCATTGCAATAGTTTTAAGTTATACATAGAGTTTATTTTCTGTCGGTATGTTGTTCATCATTCCTCGTTTCAGTATTCCGAAAAGGAATGATTCATTATTTGTTCTCCAAAAATTTTTTTTCTTTCTTCATAATTTTTTTTTCTTTCTTCATATCGCCGTATTTGTTCTCCAAAAATCAATATGCAAAAAAACGGCCCCACACGCCCTCTACAAGCCCCAATGGATGAACCGATGTTGCTGCAGCGAACTTTCCACTTGCGCTGCGTGGAAGGCATCATATTTGTTGCGCACTCTATCGAAGATGATGCGATAGTCGTCGTAACGCTCAGCCATCTTCACCATATAGCTATATGACTTGCCCTCACCCGTGAATTCCTTGAGGTACTCGTCAGCCAAAGCCAAATCGTAGGCTCTGATGCGCTCGGGGCTGAAGGCAAAAGCCTCTTTCTCCTCAGCAGAAGCATCGTCGCCGATAGTTGGCAGTTCGTACGTCTTTCCTCTGTTAGCTCCCACGATGCCGATATCTCCATATCCTCCGCTCGAAGCAAACCAATTGCTGTACGAAGGGTCCCAAACGGGTTGCCCCGCAAGGGAATCGGTAGGCAGCGTCATCTCCCCTCCGGGGAATCGGTTGAGGATGCCCATATTGAGAAGGGTGCCTGCCACATCCCAATGTCCGAGATGATTTTCGGCTTCGGCAAGCAGGAAATGAAGGTCGTGCCCGCGGTAGAGAGGTATTGTGGGTTCGATTTCGAAAATCTTAGTGCGCAAGTAGCCTTGATTGTTGAGACGCGTGTAGTAGTATTTGCTGAAGGCGAGTTCTCCTCCCAGCGTGTTGCTCACAAGGCGCTGCTGCCCTCCTCTGATATCCGATTCGCTATAAGTATCGAGAGCACTCTGCGAAGGACGCAGATAGTAGCCGCTTCCCGGATATTCAGGGCAGAAATACTGCACGAGACGATTATACTGCTTGTTTTGATAGTCGTAGTAGAGGGCTCCGAGAATTTGTTGCTCAAGCCCCACTTGCTCCGTCCAGAAAATGTTTGGATAGTTAAGGATAATCTGCATGGAGCAACTATACCAGTCGGTACCGTGATTGACGATAGCAGCATTCAGAAACGACAGCACATTATCCCTTACCCACAGCCAGTCGGCAGCTGCCGAAGCGGCATCCTCATAGTTTGTGCGCCACGAGGCAAGCTCGGCACGCAAAGGGAGCCAAGAGGGCGTCATAAACTTCCAAAACGAGTAGTTAGCATTCCCGTTCACGGGATCTACCCAGCGTGTCCAATCCATCTCAAGATCTGCCGGCACATGCTGCCCACAAACGTCTATACCATTGTCAAGCAGGCTGATACACTTGTCGCATATTCCCTTGACATCAAGGTGCTGAAAGGTAGAAGCATCGGAAAGGGGTATGAGTTCGGTAATGTTTGTGTCGAACCAATACGCTTCCCCATAAATGCGGCTAAGCATAGAATAGGCCCACACCTTATCTCGCAGGGCGCAGCTGATAAGGCGCGGGATGTGTACCTTTGCCGAATCGCTGAGGGCGCCGTTCATGCGTTGATAGAACTCATCCATCTTGATTATAAAGTCGTTGCATGCTACGATAACGGCATAGTACCCTTCCGGATCGGCATATTCGTTTCCGTCTGTCTCGGCATAATTGGCAATTTCCTGCAAAGCAACGGGAGCATTGCCGGTAAGTTCCAGATAGTTACTGCGCGGATCTGTGAGGAAGATGGCCTGATCTCCCACTTCCTGCATACGAGTGACGATGCCGAGGAAGCCGCGATACATTTCACTTTCGCGAGAGATGTAGTCGTCTTCGTCAAGCACGTTTGCCGAGTCGGTAGCAAAAAAATCATCGCAACCCACCAAGCTAAGGCAACAGATTGCTGTCGATAGCATGATGAAGACACTATGGGAGAGAGAATGTATGGGGTTTACTATCGCTGAAAAAAATCGTTTCATAACCAAGAGGAAGAAATTAGAAGTTGAGATTGAAACCTACCTTATACGTTACCGGGATAGTAACCTTAGCATAATCGAAGCCTCGCAGAGCCTCAGCATAGCTATACATAAACTCGGGGTCTCCTCCCAGATAACGGGTAAGAGTCCAAAGGTTCTCGGCACTTGCCCAAACCGTACCGCTCACCACACCGAAGAGCCGTTGGCCGAAAGCATAGTCAAGACGAACATTCCGCAGTTTCAGGAAGGAGGCATCCTCAATCCATCTGTCGCTAAAGAAATTGTTTCCCGACGGATCGCCGTATGCAGCTCGAGGCATCGACGTCTTCTGCCCCTCTATCTGCCAGCGATTGACAACTGAGGAAGCCTGATTGTGGAAGGTACTCATCGATTCTGCCTCCCTCCTCACGGCATTGTATGCTTTGTTACCTAAGCTATATCCGAAGTCGGCAGAAAGCGTAAGGGAGCGATAGCGAAGTGATGAGCCGAAGGCACCAAACAATACAGGGCGTGCATTGCCAAGCGGTACTCTATCAGCATCGTTGATGATTCCGTCATTGTTTTGATCGACAAAGATGATGTCGCCTCCCGAATAGTAGTTGCCGTAAGTATTGCGGAGCGGAGCACCCGTTGCAAGCGTGGGAGCATGAGCCTCTTCAGTGGTAGCATAAACGCCTGCCGTCTGGTAGCCGAAGAATTCGTAAGGACTCCTCCCCACTTTCAATAGGGTTTGCGCATCATCATTGTTGAAGGAAGTGTATCTCTGCACCATCATATCCCTCTCACCGAGGCTTGCCAGCCGACTGCTTACGTGAGCTACTGAAGCGGTAAGAATCCAATCGACTTTACGGTTATGAATGGGATTATAGCGAATCGACAATTCGGTTCCTGTGTTGTCGATGGCGCCAGTATTAGCGTAGTAAGGTTCGTTAGAGCCATAGACGGATGAGATGCGGCTATCGAGTAACAAGTCGTAGTGATGAGCGAAGAAACCATTTATTCTCACTTCGAGTCTGTTACCTGCCGTCACCATATCGACACCGAAGTCGGCCTGCATCTTCTTCTCCCACTCAAGCGAGGTGTTAGGCACACCGTTACGTACAATGGTGCCGAGGTTGAAGAGATTGTTAGAGACGTAGTAGTTTTTAGCATAGTTGCTGCTGAAGCGGCTGTTGCCCGTCAACGACACTTGCCCCGTGATGTTGAGCACGTCGAAGTACTTTCTCACAGCCTCGTTTCCTGCTGCCATATAAGTGACGCTTGTCGAGGGGAACCACCCGAAGCGGGGAGCATCTACTCCCGACACGCTAGTACCGTCGACGGTCAACCCTGCCGATGCCTTCAAGAGGTTGTCATAAATGTAGTCGCCATGAGCGTAGAAGCTCAGCAGCTTCCAGTCGTCGTTATCGCCCACGATGCTCCATTCGTCGGTAGTGAGCGAAAGGGTACGGTAGTAGTCGTTGGCGGTATTGTATCCTCCCGAAGCATCATGTTCATAGCTCTTTGTCATCAGCCGTGCGCCTATATTTGCCTGTAGGCTGTGTTTGTCGTTCATCACGTCGCGATAGGCAGCGTTGACTGCATAGAAATACGCTTGTTGCCTCACGACTCCCATCCCCACATAGTTTTCCCCTGTGCCGTAGAGTTGCGGGATGATGGCAGCATCGGTTACCCCGGGGACGAATGCATACTCCTCAGTGTAGTCGTAATAGAGATTGACGAGTGCCGAGAGGTTCCATTTCTGCCCCAGCCGATAATCTATGCCCAGTCGGATGTTGGCATCGTATATCTTGTCGGTTGCGAGAGATGTATTGACTATTGCCAATGGATTTGACACGTTGTCGTAAGGAAATAGGGGTTTGTCATTCACATTCCAACCGTTGTACTTTAGGTAACGGTTAATAATACCCCCGTCGCTCAGTTTCTCATAGGGGCAGAGGTTGGGCATCATGGCGTATGCCGCTAACATGGGATTCACCTCGGGAGCCATCCCCGTGTGAGCCAGTTTGCCTGTCAGATAAGCCAAGTTGACGGAGGTGAAGATGCTCGTTTTTGGGCTAACCATGATGTGAGTGTTCATTGCCGTATGATAGCGGTTCGACGCCGTTCCCTTCAGCGTGCCCTCCTCGCTGGTATAGCCGAAGGAGATATTGTATTTCGCCACCTCATCGCCTCCTTCCACTCGCAGCACGTTGTCGGTTACCAGTCCTCGACGGAGAATCTGCGACGTCCAGTCGGTAGTGTTGTCAAACAAATAAGAGTATTGATTCATCTCCCCCTGCAGGAAGGGGTAATCGCGCTGCAGGGCATAGAGCGAGGGATATCGTGTCTGCCCAACGCTCATCAGGTAGTCGTGATAGTCGCCTACGCCCATCACAGGCAGCTGCCTCCCCGCAGCAGCTAAGCCATAGCTTCCGCTGAAGGTGATTCGCGTGTCGAGATTATCGCTCGTAGCCTGCTCCGTTTCGATAGCTATCACTCCCCCTGCACCCAGCGAGCCGTACATAGCAGCTTCAGCACCTTTCAATACGCTTATGGAGCGGATATCACGTGCATTGTACCCGAACAACACATCGCGGCTGTAGGCATTTATTACGCTTGAAGTGTGGGTGTTAGCCAGATAGGGCACACCATTAACAACGAGCAGAGGAGTGTTCTCGGCGCTCAGTGTGTGAATACCTCTAATATTTACGTATCCGCCCTCGCCGGGCATACCGCTCTTGCGTATTATCTGCAGGGCGGGCGACGCATCCTGCCAGGCAAGATCCGCTGAAGGGCTCTCTGCGAAATCTTTTTTATAAAAACCTTCCAATGTTGCCGCTGCCTGCTCACGGGGAACGATTCCCATAGGCAATGCCACTTGTCCAGAATAATCCTTTTCGGACAAGGGTACGAGAACAATGCGCTGGACGTCAGCCCCTTTCTTCCACGAGATGACGCGGGAATAGTAGCCATCGAAGGCAAACCGCAGCGTGCCCTTTTCCTGCTCGTCAGAGGGTTGGAGGACAAACGAGCCGTCGGCATCCGTTACCGCAGAACCTCCACCGACAAGCGACACTATGACGCCCTCGAGAGGTGCGCCCTCGGTAGAAAACACTTGTCCCTTTATCGTCTGGCTTAGGGCAGAGGACGAAAAAAACCAAGAAGCAAGTAACAACAGAAGAAGTGTCTGCCGCAACAGCTTTCTCTTCCGCCCTTTTGAGCACGAGCGTCTACTTCCTTTTTCTTCCAGATGGGCAATATAGTGTGTGAGCATAGTATCGGATAAACAAAGAGTTACTAATAGTTGTTATGTGTGGGGCGCAGACACCAGTGATACATCATCAGCTGATAGACGTTATTTTTCGTACGAACCGAATTGTCGCTGACGGGCGTGTCGCCATAAACCTCTTTATAGAGGGCGGCATTGTCGTGAGACTCGATACGAATCTTGAAGTTGCCCGATTTCTTCAGGTTGACGATAGCAACCTGATAGCCGTCGGTGTCGTAGGCCGACGCTTTCTGATACTGCACGGGATCCTGATCGAACCACCAGCGCCAATCGAAGTATTCGGGGTAACCTATCGACTCAGAGCCAAAGAAGTCCAACCCTTCCATTGCCCCTCCTCTGTCGAAATGGAAGTTTGAGCCTGTTGCTATGAGCGACATATCCTCCACCAGACGATTTTCATCGCCAAACTCCTCATCAGCGCCACAGAAATAGATGCTTATCGAGTAACGGAGGCTATGCTTGAAGCCCATTCTGAGATAATACTCCCCGGCAGGGAGCACAGCCTCAGCAAGCCCAAAGCCTCTGTCGGTTGAGTTATAGAGCAATCCGTCGTAATCAACCGAAACCGGCAACCCTTTGTTCTGAGCCTCCTCGTCGGGAATCGCTGTCAGCACGTTGTAGAGCATCGTGGGAAGGGTGATAGAAAGCTCAAACGGACTCTGCCCTTCCTCGATGACAGGACGTATCCAATGGTTCCAACGGAAATATCCTCCTTCGGTAGGTTGGAAAGTCTGTGCGTCCCAACCGCTTTGCTCAGCGTTAAGAGCAGCCCAAACTTCGTAGAACTTCGACTTCACGCGCCAGATAACCACATGATTAGGTATTTTGTAGTCGGTAAGGAAATATGCCACACCATTAGAGAGAGAAGTGGAACGAGCGACGTCGGCTCGCTGCACCGAAGGTTTCCACCAGGCTGCCTCATAGGGAGTGAATACCTCTTTATCTGTTGCTTCATCTTTTTGTCTGACGCATCCTCCCACGCACTCAAATTGCCCTTCTGCCGTAGGCGACACCTCTTCGGGCTGCAGACGGCGATTCACAAACAGGCTGCTCACAATCCACTTCTTGAACTTCAGGCTATCCTCAGCAGTAGCGGGACGATTGAGCCACAGGGGGATGCTGTCGAGCGCCGAATAATAGGCTCGGAGGAGCAACTCGTTATCGGGAATGAAAACGGTAGATTGAAACGACTCGCTCTGCATGTTCCAAATAGGCTGTCCGTCTTCGGAATAACGGTCCATAAGGGTGTTGCGAACAGCTATCACCGAGTCGCGGTACGTGGTGTTTCCCATAGCGTCCACACCCGAAGGAACCGATGCCTCAGCATCAAAGTACGTCTCCTCGAACGATGCCACAAACTCGCGAAACAAAGAATAGTTGTCGTCCAGCGACTGAATGTACTCATACAGCGAAGGCCAAACGGGAATAATCCCCTTCACATAGAACACATACCCGTTAGCTGCCTTCACAATGCGCGTGAGTTCCTTATTATTAAGGAGCAGAGCACCGTCGCCTGCTGAGGTAACCCACAGATTCTTCCCGCTAAGAGTATAGATACCGTATCCGTCGACAAGTGACGATGGAGCAACGGCTATCGACGAAACGGTGTTGCGGGCAAAGAGGGGATTCCTCATCTGCTCCCTATCGCTTTCCGTAATATTTGCATTCTCGCAGACGACAACCGTGCAGTAGTTTCCCGACTCCATCTGAGAGAGCAATCCGGCAGAACTATATGCCTGCAACATTGTCGACAGAGAGCCCTCGCGTTGAATGTAAGTCGCTACGTCAGAGGAAGTTGCCTCAATGCTCAGCGTAGATTCTATTTCGGAGGCTCCGTAGTGTTCGTTCCAAATATCGTTGCACGAGACAAACAGGCACGAGAGCATCAGCGCAGCAGTAAGGAGCAGCATCGATTTCCCTTTGAACAAGTTAAACTTTGCTTTTCCTCTGTCGTGACTCGGCAAAGTGTGAGCAAGCCCTGCTTTGGGTTCGCTACCACATTTGTTCTCGAGCCGGCAGGATTCCTTCTCGAAAATATTTTTTCCCTTCTCGAAAAAAGATTCTTCCTTCTTGGGAGAAGTTCTCCCAAGCCTTGGGAGAGTTTCTCCCAAGCCTGCGGTAATTGAAATTCTTTCTTCGTACGCCTGCATCATAAGTGGAGGAAGAAGTGTAGATTGGCAATTATTCATGATGGAGGATGTTGAATCGCTGATTGTTAGATGGGTGTGAAGAGAATATAGTCCCAAAGCTGATGATATGAGCCGTTGGTTTTGGCATTGATGTCGAGCATCGTGGCTCGCAGGGTGTGGATGCCCGAAATATCAAACTCCACTTCGTTGAACAAGTCGACGTCTCCGCTTCCGTAGGAGAAGGAAGCCGTAGGCAAACCCTTGAAGACGTAGACGTTTTTCGACCAGCCCTTTTCTTCATCCTCGGGGTCTATTTGGAACTTTGTGAGCGAGCCTGCAGCATGAAACGCCTTCATAGTGGCTTCTGAGGCATAGTGGAGCGTCACCTTGTATCTTCCCTTGATGATAGTCGGCGTCTTGAACTGAATCCATCCGGCATAGCCGAGATTAAGAACAAGCAGATTGTTGAGGTAGGCACCGTAGGCATTTGAGTCCTTCTCCTTCGTGCTGACATATTTGCATTTCTTGTACCCCACAGCTCGGTAGTTGGAGTAGCTTGCCTTCGCAGCATTTGCTTGATAGGTAAACGACGTCAGCTCCCCGTATTGTCCGTCGCGATAATTCGTCGAGAGGTCTATCTGATACTCGCGGTTCGTCATAGCATTGGAATAGAGTTCTCCGAGACTCTTGTCGGCTCCGTAGGCATTGACAAAGGCGATGATGTCTGCCTGATTGCAGAAGTCCCACCTGACGGCTACCGGTTCGGGAGCCCACACGGGCATCCAATAGTCAATCTTGTGGATATAGCCGTTGCGAGCCTCAATGTTGGTGCGCACGAGGTGTGCCTTTCCGTTGACGAGGGGAACGGAGTAGTTGGTTTCAGAATCGTTGAGACACGTGATGACTTCCCCGTGCAGACGAGTGTCGTAGATGAGTGTTTCGTCCTGAGTGTCGAAGCTGCAGAAGGCATCCTTCGTGTAGCTCTGATTGAGGAAGTGATAGGCCACGTAGCGCCAGAGGGCCGAATCGGCATGAGCGGCATCTTCCTCGCGCAGACGGTTCTTAAGGTCGTCAAGCGAATGGATTCCAGCCCGTTGCATAGCCTCATCGTTGGGAGCAAAACATGTGAAGCGATAGGTGTTGTACTGTATTCCGCCTCCAACGACATGAATGGTGTCTCGCACACGTTCCACCAGCTTGTCGTAGCCACAATCGCGGCATGCGCTTGCAAAAATGGTGTATTCTCCCTGCTGTTCAAGCTTGTCGACCATCGTTTCGGAGAGAGGGTGTATCACATCGTCCAGATAGTAGATGATAGCGTTGCTTGCTTCGATGAAATGGATGCCTCCCCCGTCTTTGGGCTGCACGGCAGCCTGATTGTTGATGAAGATAGTGCCCGGCTCAAGCACTTCGTTGGTGCGCTCGGCATCGTCGACATCCAACTCCACCCTTCCGTAAGTGGGGCGAAGATAGGTTTGGAACAGATTGAGCAGATTGAGGCTCTGCCCCTCGTTGGCTGCATTGATAAACGACTCGCTGTCAATCTTCAGCCCGCTTGAAGTGCCGTTGATGATATGATTCTGCACCACCTGACGGGCATAGTCACGATCCAGTTCCTCTATCGCCGTCACCCCCCTCCATTTCAGGAAACGCATGATGGCGTCGTTGGTGGGGGCAAATACGGTGGCAACGGCTTTGGCGTCTTTCAAGCCATTATAGTAATCGGCATACTTCAGTAAATCGACCCACAGCGAGAAGTCTTCGGGACGGTTCTCCAACAGCGTCGTGCATGTCATCTCGCTCTCTATGGTAGTGGGGGTTACAAACATTTGTCCGTCGAACGGATCGGCACACGAGCCGAGCACCACAATGCCTATGAGGGCACACACTCCAGTTCCCCTCCGTTGCCTGCATCGCCTGAAATCCTTGAACGGTACCGATGTGAGCAGGGCTCGCAGGTTTATCTCAGCTCGCACACGCCGCAATATATTTATGCGCAATTGATTCTGGCACTTCATCTCTTTTACTTGTAATAGGGGTTTTGAATAAGACTGGGGTTACGCTCAATCTCCGTGCTCATGATGGGAAGGAAAAGGGCATTGTCGGAGTTCAACACCGAGCGGAGCCATGAGGAGCTGGCTCTGTTGTTATAGCTGATCACCTGATCGATAAGGAGCGACTGCTTGTATCTGTTTCCATCGCGACGCCCCATACGAAGCATATCGTACCATATCTTTCCCTCGCCCAGAAACTCCAGCTTCCGCTCATCCAGCACCAGCTCTAACAACTCCTCCTGACTGAGCTCCATCTGCTGTTCGTACATCTCTGCCAATATGTCCTCGCCGTATCCGGCACGACGGCGTATCTTGTTCAGCAGCTCTATCGCCTCAGCACGATGCGCCTCCGTTGGCTCTTCCCCGTCCACCAGCAGCAATGCCTCTGCTTTCATCAGGATGACATCGGCAACTCGATAGATGATGAAATTAGGGTCGAAGCTGACCGCCGTGCGCTTCTTGTCGCGCGAGGTGGAGCCGATGTATTTCCACACATACCCCAGCGCACTGCCCCCCGAGGGAATAGCACCAGGCGAATAGGTGACACCACTCAGCGACCCCTTTCCCACGATGGAAGCACAAAGAGTGCGTGCCGACTCAGCCGAACTGAGTTGCTCATCCTCCACATCGCCCACAATGGCGATATACTCTTTCAGGAAATCCTCGCACGCCTGCGAGCAAACCACGTATGACGTGCTGGCATTGTCATAGTAGTCATCAAAGAAATGAGGAAGACTGTTGATCTGCTGCTCCTCATAGTTCCACTGTATCTCAAAAATAGACTCATTGCTGTTGCCGGGATTGAACATCGACATGAACGAAGCTCGCGTGGGCGACGAAAGAAATGCAGGGGCACACGAACTGGTAGCATTCAACACTGCATCGGCATAGCGGATACATTCCTCATAATCTCCACTCCACAGACATACGTCGGCCATCAGTGCATAGAGTGCCCATTTGGTAGCACGCCCTTTAGTCTCCCAGTTTGTAGAGAAAGATTCCTTCGCAGCTCCTGTCTGAAGGGCGCGAGTGATGTCTTCCTTTATCTGACTGACAATGGAGTCTTCGCTTGTCTTAGGAAGGTTTATGCGGACGTTGTCGTTCTCATAAGCTGTGGTAGTAAGGGGGACGTCTCGGAAGTTACGCACCAGATAGAAGTAGCTGAGAGCCCGCAGAAAGTATGCCTCGGTGAAATGGCTGTTGCGCTCCGCCTCGGAGTAGGTGTCATCGGCACGGCATGCCTCGTCGGCACGGGCAAGCACCGTGTTAGCTACATTGATAATCTGATAGAACGTGCTCCAGTTGCACAAACTGATGTTAGACGCCTGCATCTGCCACGTCTGCAGTTTGGTGTTTGACTTGTTGTTGGTGACGATACCGGCACGCACCTCTCCCCACGGGATGAGATAGGGTTCAACGGTGGAGCGTAGGTAGTAATAGCCTCCCATTATCACATTTTCCACATCCTGCCCCGTCTGCCAGTAGTCATCTGCCACCTGGGAGTTTTCGGGAATTACTTCCAGATAGTCGGCACAGCTGACAAAAAAGAGCATAGAGACTGCTATCACGGCAACGCGCCATAGGTTACCGACACGGGATAGTGAGTATTTTCTTGTCATAGTCATAGTCTCCATTTTAGAAATTCAAGGTTACACCCACAGCAACACGTCGGCTACGAGGCGTTGAGGAATTATCTTTTGCCAAGTCGGTAACCTTTGACGGCAGTGTCACCTCAGGGTCTTGTCCCTGGTATCGGGTAAGGGTGAACAAGTCGTATCCTGTCACGAAAGCACTCGCTCCCGTGAGATGCATCCACTCGGCTGTCTTTTTCGGTACGCGATAGCTGAGCGACACGGTCTGTAGACGAAGGAATGAACAGTCTTCCACAAAACGGTCGGAACCGAGATAGTTGAGCCCCCATCCGTAGAGGGCGCGCGGGATATCGGTGTCATCACCAGAATTGCGCCAACGGCTGAGCACGGCTTTCGACTGATTGTCGGTGTTGTACATAGCCTCGCTGTTGATGCGTGCCTGGTTGATGACCTTCTGCCCCAGACGATAGTGGAAGCGGGTGGTGAGGTTGAATGGTCCGTAACGTACATTGATGCCAGCACCACCTGTAACGACGGGGTAACAGTTGCCGATATAGACAATATCATTTTCATCGATGCGTCCGTCGTGGTTGACATCCTGATAGCGGGCGTCACCAGGGTAGCAGCGATAGGTGCCGTTCATCATCACCACGGGGTTTCCCTCAAGATCACGCATCACGTTACCTTCGACATCATGGGCATAGGTCTCCTCGAGTGTCTGATAGACACCTTCGTAACGATAGCCGAAAAACGAGCCAATAGGTGTGCCTGTAAGCAGTTTCTGGGCATACTGGCCGTTACGGAAGGTATAGTTGTCTTCAGCGAGATTGTCGGGCAAGGAGAGCAGACGGTTTACATTTCGGTTGATGTTGAAATCCATATTAACGGTCCACTCTTTGGTGCGGACGGCATCGCCCTCCACACGGAATTCCCAGCCGCGGTTCTCTACCGTTCCGGAGTTGGTATAGGCAATAGTGGAATAGGCAGAGGTGCTAGCAACCCTCACATTACGCTGCAATAGGTCGCGAGTAACCTTGTCGTAGAAATCAACCGTAAACTTGAGTCGGTTGTCGAAGAAGGCAACGTCAGCGCCCACATCCCACTCTTCCGATGTCTCCCACTTGAGCTTGCTGAGCTGCATAGATTGCGGCACGACAGGAGTATAGGTACCGTAGCGTTCAGTGAGTGCAGTGTAAGTGCCCACATAGGGGGAGGTGCCCGATGGTGCCTTTCCCGACTGTCCCCAGCTGGCTCTAAGCTTTGCTGCCGAGAGCCATGCCTCCGTCTTCTCACGGAGTGCCGGGAGGTCGTGGAGGTTGAGGGCTGTGCCGTACGACTGGAACAGTGCCCATCGGTGTTCGCGACTGATGGCGGAGTTGCCCTCGCGGTTGAAGGTAGCGTTCAGGGTAAACCAATTGTTGAAGGTGTAGTTGACATTGCTAAGCAGTGAGAGGGAGCGTGCGTCGCTAGTGCCAGATCCTAAGGAACCGCTATAAAGGGTTCCTCCGTTGACAGGGTCGCTCATGCCACCAGCCGCCATACCGTACACTTGAGTGGCATACGACGAGCCTTCCGTCTGGGCAGTGCGCCATATCAGGGCGGCAACAACGTGATGCCGCTCGTCGAGCCAATGCTTGTTGAATAGCAACTTCGTCTCTGTCTGAAGGGAGAAGTTGTTGGTATAACCGTCGTAGCTGTAGTTAGAGGCGGTATTGTCGATATCCACACCCGTTGCCTCCTGCGGCAAGAACATGCGGTTCTTCACCGTCTTGAACTTCATACTCACGTATCCCTGATATCGGAGGAGGGGATTATGTTCATCGTCACGGAGGAGGGTGTACTGTGGGCTGAGGGTAAACTTCTCCTCTTTAGTTCCGGTGATGTTGTAACTCTCGTTGAGCATGGCGATGGGATGAAAGTTTATTCCCCGCGAACCGTCATAAGCGCCCTGAAACTCGTTGGCATCCTGATAGGTGAAATAGACGGGGGTGGGCATTCCCGTTTCGTCGTCAATATAATAAGGACTCTTGTTAGGCATCTTACGCATGGCCTCCGATCGGAGACTACCCGAATCATAATAGGTGCGGTCGTTGCGAGTGTCGGAATAGGTAAACTCAGCATTCACGTTCAGGCGGTCGGAGAAGCTATAGCCGATGCGAAGACTGGAGGTGAGACGCGTCATATCGTTGTTGCGGGTGGTGCCATCCTCGCCTGTCCATCCAAGGCTGAACCGATAGGTGGCTTTCTCACCTCCTCCACTCATAGAGAAATTGTTATCGGTGGAGTAGGCATTCTTCCTGACAGCTCTCAGCCAGTCGATGTTCTGGTTATATTCGTCGAAGTAGCTCCACGAGGGCTGGTAGCCTATGGCGAACGACCTCTCGCTGAAGAGCATATCGAGAAGATCGGCGCTGGAGGTGAGTCCACGGGCGTTGGCGGTGTTCCAGATGGCATCCTGCATGTACGCCGAATACTCATCGCCATTGAGCATGGGAATGGTGGCGGGCTCCATCTTGACAGCCGACTTGTGGCTGAATATGAACTTAGGCGTTCCACGAGTCCCTTTCTTGGTCGTAATGAGAAGAACGCCATTCGCGCCTTTCGTGCCGTAGATAGCAGTGGAAGCGGCATCCTTCAACACCTGGATGTCCTCTATATCATTAGGATTGAGCGAGAGCATGTCGGCAAAATCCTCCGTGCTGGCAGTGGCGAAATTGAAGTCGTCGGCGATGTCGGTATTGTATGGCACGCCGTTGATGACGATGAGAGGGTCGGCGCTACTATTGAGAGTGGCGGTACCGCGTATACGAATAGAACCTTTTGCCCCCGGGTCGCCGGCAGCAAGAATGTCGACACCGGCAAGGCGTCCCTGCAGCGCTTCCTCGACAGAGTTGACAGGAAGCCCTTCCATCACTTCATCCATCTTGACACGCTGGGCGGCACCAGTGAAATCGTGGTCGGAGATGCCGAGGTCGGAGGTGTTGGTACGCTCGGAGGTAATGACGACTTCGGTAAGTGTCTGCGAGTCCTCGCTCATGGTGACGTTCAGTTGATGCTGCCCGGTGTAGGGGATGCGCTGGGTGGCCATGCCGATGTAGGAGAAAACGATGGTGAGGTTGGTGCCCTCGGGCATCTTGATGGAATAGTTGCCGTCGATGTCGGTGATGACTCCGGTGAGCATGCGGTTCTCGGAGTTATAGACAGCAACGTTCACTCCCATGCTGGGCTCCAGCTGGTCGCCGAAGCGCTCGCTGACGGTGCCCGTGAGCACACTTTGTGCCGCGAGGGGAACGGAGAGAGGCAGCATCAGCCAAAGGAGGAGGAGGTGTATGTGTTTTTTGATTGTCTGAGATTCCATATTAATATAGGGACTAAGAAACGGGGGACTTATGGTGGGCTTACTGGTGTGGCCAGCAGTCGGGGAAGATGTCGGTGAGGAACTGCACGCATCCGTCGTCGAAGACAAAGGGCAGATAGTCGTAGTCGCCCACAAAGGGAACGGGCTGTACGAGGGTGGAGGGTTCGTCGTCGTTGCCCGCGACGTGAGCGCTCATGGAATGGGAATACATGAAGTGCTCTTCTCCGTCGTTTTCATATATCCTCAAAAAGACACTCTTCGAGGGCGTAACACTGATGTCGGCAATGGAAGGAATGAAGTCGCTTTGCAAAAAGCCGCTCCGATTGTTCTTATCTTCACCGCTATCGGCAAGGAATCCGTGATAGGGGTATTCGGTGATGGGGGCTGTGCTCTCGGGATAGAAATACTCGAGCATGTAGTGTTGGAAACGATTTTGCTCTTCACTTCCGTCTTCTGGCACGATGACTTTGCTCCAGAAGTCTCCATCGTCAGCGGTGAGCCCTTCCGTGGGTTTCACATACGGCATATACCCCTCGACGATGGCTCGCTTGATGGCCTCGGTGGTGGGCACCAGCATGATGCAGTTCTCGGTCATATAGTTCATCGTCTGCGCCTGCTCGTCGATCATGTCGGCAAGGAGCAGCAGCTGTATGAATCCCTGGAAGAGGGTGCCCTCGTCGTTGCGGTGCATATAGGCCATGGGAATGAACTTGGCGTAAAGGGCGTTCTCGTTAGAACCCTCGAGGAGGAAGGTGCCGCGCTGGGTGTCGTACTCGTAGCAATGGCCGTTGGTCCATCTGTCGCCGCGGAAGGTGAGCTCGTGGAAGTCGGTATACACATCTTCCTTCTCCACCTCCATGTTGCCTGCATAGCGAATGAGGGTGCTATACTTGAGGCTGTTGGTGATGCGTCCGTCTTTCACATACCAGTAGAGCTTGTAGTCGGTGGACAGTGTGCGAAAGACGCGCAGCCCTGTTGTGGGCAGTGGGTGGGCATCGCCCGGCAAGCCCACGATGTGCGCATTCACATATCGCGACTGCGCTGCGCTCCCCAGATTACTGCTGGTAGTGGTTCCGGGGACACCGCTTTTCAGCTTGTCTGTCTCGGGGTCGTACCACACGTTGTTTGCCTCAAACTGGCTGTTTTGCGGATAGAGCATGACGAAGTTGACGGCATCGCTGGTGAGCGTCTGATCCATATTGCTGGCGGTGAGCATCTTGAGGAAGATGCTGTAGTGCTTATACTTGTATGCGGGCCCAGTGACGCTGCCGAAGACGGCAGGGGGCGTGAGAATGGTTTGCCCATAGAGGACTCCGTTGGAACACATGCGGCGCCCTGTCTGCGGCACGTTGTCAACATCGAAACGGATGACAGTGTGCTCGGCTTCGTTTTGCACATCGCCCCGGGTGATCTCGTCGGGGAACACCACTCCGTCGGCATAGATGGAGTTGCTAAGCAGCTTGGAGATGGCATCGCCCGAGATGGAGTCGTAGCACACCTCCGAGGGATAGCCCGTGCCCTCGTCGCCCCAGTAGGAGCGATAGAACTCGTCGAAGGCTGCGTTGGTAGGAGCGAAGATGGAGAAAGCGTTCTTCGACAGGAGATCCATTGAGGCATAGTTTGCGACAGGCCATTCACTATCGATGTCGGGCATGCGGAATGAGGGGTTGAGATAGTGCCTTTTATAGTAGGTCACCTTTCCTCCTCCGTATGTTTCTGTGGCTGTCTCGTCAAGATCGTAGTATCCGTAGGCATCGTAGAGAGAGAGGTAGAGGCTGTACTGCTCGTTACCAGCAAGCTCATCGTGAATAGTCAGCAGGGGGGTGATGACTCTATCCACAGGATATACGTAGCCGTTTTTGGCAATTATTTCATACTCCTTCACCTGTGCATCGGCAACGTTGAATCCCCCGTCGGTAAGGTTCCATTCGGTGTGTGGGAAAAAGTAGTTATAGTTGCGGGCAGCATCGATGCGCTTAGTGATGAACATGTTGGGAGAGAACACAGGTATAAAGCGCTCTTGATGGTAGACGTCAACGGTGACACCCGAGGTATCGACAGGCATCTCCAAGGCACTGCTCCACATACGCTCTGGCTGCACCTTTTCTGGAGCATCCTGACTGCGAGTGCGAAACTTGTAGTAGAGCCCGGCATTCACCATCTGTTCCTCGTCGGTGGCCCCATCACCTTCTATGGGGCGGAAGTTCTCAAGCATGGTTCGACTGAAGGGATAGTAAAGGATATGGAATCCTATCAGGCGCTTCAGCTCACTGACTGGCAGCGACTCTACGGCGTCGGTGCCGTAGTGCTCGCGTAGATAGTCACGCATGGCGGCGTCGTCGGGGGCCATCACGGTAAGGATGCTTTTGCCCTCCATGATACGTCTGAAATCGGCTCTCTCGGCACCTTGCAGAAACAGCGTGTAGTCGCCTTCCTGCTCCAGAATCTGCCAAATGCTCCCCGCCAGCCATTCAGGCTCGCGATAGTGTTCGGGCACCTCATCGCTGCAGCCTACAAACAGCGTCAGCATCACCGCAAGAGCACACAGCCTCACAAGAACACCGACGCGTGAACATCTGTTTGCCGCAAGACGAAAGGGGGTCTCAGCTCGTTTGTTCATATCTTTGGTATTGATTTATTCCCAATATTTCTAATAAGTGGACAAAGTTATAGATAAATTCACATTTCTCAAACTTTTTCATCCGATTTTTCCTTTTTGTCTTCTATCTGAAGAAAAAAAGTTTTTGTTCAAAAAACTCCCTTTGAAAAGAAAATGGCCGAGTCAGCAGAGTCAGCCATCCTTGCGGGTTTTCACGGCACACCTCATTCACTCAGTCGCGACTGCCCCTTGAAGACATACTTGTAGTTCTGCTCAACCACTGCTCTCAACAGGGTTTCGCCATCATATTGGCTACTCCCCATATAGTCGGCATACACATAACCTGCAGGCCCGGTAACGGACTGCGTAAGGTAGTTTGCTGTCCAGGGGTTGAGCTCTGAGGCGTGGCTCGTGAGCGACGACAGGAGCGAGCCTGCTATGCTCGTATAGGTGTAGTGATAGTGAAAGTGATCGGTGTTACCCGACGCCAGGTTGAGCATCTGCGCAACGTGTGTCTTCTTGTCTGCGTTTCCATCGTTGTAGGCGTCCTCCACGTTGGCACGGCAGTCCACCCAGTTCCATGCCTGCGTCATCGGGCAACTGTAGTCTGTCACCAGCCCGTCATCGGGCCAACTCTCAATTATGGCGCCGTACACTACGTCGCGATAGCTGTTGTCAGCGTTTCCATACGGATTGCGACTCACGATGCTAACCTTTCCTCGTACGTCGTCGAGGGTATGATAGCCTCTCACGCTCCCCATCAGCCAGGGACTGCGACTCTCATCGCTGAAACACTCTCGCAGACTTGCACGCCACGTTGATGAGTAGTCTGTTCCACTGCCACTATCTTCCTTATTCATAATTACCGACAATGCCTCTGAGGGGTGTGCTTTCACAAAACGGATGAGTATGTCGATAGCGTCTTTGAACTTGACCCCTGTGGAAACTATTCCATGATAGATTTCCAGATTCTCCAGCTGGATGTCGACGTCGGTGCTCTTCGATGAGTTGTATCGTGGACGAAGGTCGAAGGCTCTCACACCATTCTCGAGCAATTGTTCGAGGGTTTCAGACTGACATTTGGCAAAGTAGGAATACTGCGAAACACCCGCCGTAGCAGCATCGTGGGCGCCGGGTGTGCTGAGCATGCTAAAGTAGACGTTGCCGGGGATTGTCGCCATCCAAAGGTTAGTGTCAGCATCCGCTATCGTCAGCGTTATCTCGCGTCTGCTGAATGGGGTGATACTCTCGGAAAAGGTTTGTGAATAGTATTTTCCGTCTGCCATACGTGCCGTTATCGTCACTCCGTTTGGCAGGTTCACGGGGAGGAGATAGGCACGGAAAGTAGTGGCACTTCCGCTCACCGTCACCACATCGCTCAGCATGTCGTCGGCATACACCGAGGGCGCCTCGTCGGCATACACATCTACCCTATCGTTGAGCGAATGGTAACACATCACGCCTGCTATTGCTTCCTTGCCATTGGCAAACACGCTCACCGAGCTCACTCCTGCAGGCAGCTGCAAGCAGTCGATGTCCATCACGGTAAAAAAGCTACTCAGTTCGGCCTCTGCCGTGACATCGCTCAGCGTATAAGGGTTGATGACGGAGAGCACGTAAGCACTAGGCTGCGAGGCATTCTCGTTGTTGCTTTGTTCGGCGTACACGCGAGCGCGGACTGCATATTCGTTGGGAACGTTCTCCACATACGTCTGTTTCGACGGGTCGAGGATGGCGCCCACCAAAGCCGTCACGTCAGCCACATTTATGTTGTGGTCTCCGTTCACATCGGGGCGTGCAGCCTGAGTCTGCCCGTCAAGAATCTTCGAGACCAGAAGAGTCACGTCGGCAACGTTCACGTTTCCGTCGTCGTTCACGTCTTCCTGATAGTATCCTTCCCCTAATGGCTCTCCGGAAGGGGTGACGAGCACCAACTCTTTTATCTGTAGCGTAAGCCAGTTAGGGCCTTCCGCGTCTTCTTGCAGATAGATGTCCAGCGCCCCGTCAGTGACGCGCACATCCGTCAGTGTCACCACATCGAAGGCGTCTATGTCAAGCCTGTTCATCGCCTTGATGCCTATGGAGGCATCGTTGGCATGAAGTGAAACGTACCCGGTTGAACCGTCGGTGATGACATGGTTCACGTTGTCGCGCTCCGATGTGCTTGAGGCACCCACATACATCTTCAACGTGTACGTTCCATTGGGTAACCCTCTCACCGTCTGCTCCAGATGGCGCCCAAGTGACAGACTTGCCGCCCACTCGAAAGTCTCCATAGCAGTCACTCCGTTGCCGTCGGTATAGGGCTTTTCGCCGTTCCAACCTGCCGGATTCACATACGATGTGAAATCTCCTCCGATAAGCTCTTCGGTCGAAAATTTCTCTATCTTTATGTAGTCCACAAACAGCTTGGGCGAACTGCCCGAGCCCACATTGCCGCACTTGTAACCCACGTGTACCTTACCAAAACTGCATGAGGTAAACGACAGCAGGACACACCCTTCCGTCCACTCCCCTGTGGGAAACACATCGTTGGAGTAGTATGTCGTGCCGTATTCGTCGATGTATCCTATCTCGTTTGAATAGTTTTCAGCAATGTTCTCTCCCGCGTTGTACACTCTGTAAGAGAGTTTGTAGGTACCCACGGGCAGCGTCACCTGTTGTGAGTATCCTGCCGACGAGCTCCAACAGCCTGCAAGCCCCAGCATACCTCCCGCCGAGCCTCCCTCGCTATCGGCAGCCGGAACTACATAGTCAGCGCCTGCCATCCAAAGGCCGCTGCCGAAGGCAAAGGCGCCCCCAGCTTTCGCGTCTCCAAAGGCAGTAGCGTCAATGGCCCACCCGTTCACAGGCTGACAGCCGCTTACCTCTCCGTTCGTGATGTCTTTGGCATAGGTGAATACATTTGTCCCAACAAAGCAACTGCTGTCGTCAAACCCGGCGTTCGTCATATACAAATTCGTCACGTCGGTATGCGCGTTAAGGGTAAGAGTTGCGAGGACAAGAGCTAAAACAATGAGCAGACTAGTTTTTTTCATCAGAATTATTATTTGTGAGTTAAATAGGTCCGAACAGTTTGTCAATGAGGTCAGCGCGTCTGATGCGTCGGAGGAGGGCTACGATGGCGCGCCGCTCCTCGGGGCGGTACCAGAAAAAGAATCGCCTTTGGTCCAGTTTCTCCTGTGGAGAGCGGGCACAGAATAGAGGTTTCATGGTATAAGGATGAACGCCCGTGTACCATGCTGTCGTGCTTACCGTCATCGGCGTGGGGGTAAAATCCTGCACCTGCTCCAGCTGAAAGTGAAGTCGGCGAGTGATGGCTGCCAGCTCAGCCATATCCTCTGCCGTGCAGCCCGGATGGCTACTGATGAAATAGGGTATCAGCTGCTGACTGAGTCCCCCCTCGCGACAGATGCGCACAAACAGGCGGTTGAAGTCCTCGAACTGTTTGAACGACGGTTTTCTCATCACGTTCAGCACAGATTCCGACGTATGCTCGGGAGCGACTTTCAGACGTCCGCTCACGTGATGAGTAATCAGCTCGCGTGCATACTCCTCCTTGTCGGCACTCGCCAGCACCAAGTCGTAGCGCACGCCGCTCCCTATGAAGCTCTTCTTCACTTCCGGCAGCGCATCCACAGCACGGTAGAGGCTGAGGAGGGGCTTATGGCTGGTGTCGAGGTTGCGACACACGACAGGATGCAGGCAGCTGGGGCGTCGGCAACGGGCACACAGTGCCTTGTCCTTTCCGCCCATGCGGTACATGTTGGCTGAGGGACCTCCTAGGTCGGAGATGTATCCCTTGAAATCGGGCATACGCGCTATGCTCCTCACCTCGCGCACGATGCTCGCCTCCGAGCGGCTCACGATGAACTTACCCTGATGGGCAGAGATGGTGCAGAAGGCGCATCCTCCAAAACATCCGCGGTGGATGGTCACCGAGGTTTTCACCGTTTCAAAAGCGGGTATCCTTTTGTCCTTATATCGCGGATGGGGCAGGCGGGTGTAGGGAAGGTCATAGATGCGGTCCAGTTCCTCTGTCGTCATCGGGGGATAGGGAGGGTTCACCACAACCGTCTGGGAGCCCACGCGCTGCAGCAGCCTGCGGGCATGAAGGCTGTTCGACTCTTCTTCTATCAGGCGGAAGTTGTGAGCATGTGCCCTCTTGTCGCGAAGGCACTCCTCGTGCGACGCCAGTTCGATGTCGCCTACCCCTTCGGATGACTTGTCAATCTGGTTATCCGACGAGCTGACTATCCGACTATCCTCTTGTGCATCGCGCAAGAACGCTATCTGAGGCATCGTTCGCACATCGTCGCCTCGTTCCAGACGTCTTGCCATCTCCACAATAGGCTGCTCGCCCATACCGTAGATGAGGAAATCTGCCCCGCTATCAACCAGAATCGAGGGGCGCAGGCGTTCCTGCCAGTAGTCGTAATGCGTGAGGCGCCGCATCGATGCCTCAATGCCCCCTATCACTACGGGAACGTCGGGGAACAGCCGTTTCAGAATCTGCGTGTAGACGATGGTGGGGTATTCGGGACGTTTGTCGTGCCGTCCGTCGGGTGTGTAGGCATCCTCCGAGCGCAGTCGGCGATTGGCGGTGTACTTGTTCACCATCGAGTCCATCACCCCCGCACTCACAGCGAAGAACAGTCGCGGGCGTCCGAACTTGCGGAAGTCCCTCAGGTCATCCTGCCAGTTGGGCTGAGGCACGACGGCTACCTTGTAGCCCTCCGCCTCCAGCACGCGCCCAAGCACGGCTGTGCCGAACGAGGGGTGATCCACATAGGCATCGCCCGAGAAGAACACCACGTCCAGCTCGCCCGGCGCCCATCCCCTGCGCTCGAGTTCCTTCACCGAGATGGGGAGCCACTGAGGCACGCTCCTACCCTGCTCCATACGCTCCTATCGCGCCGCGTCTCTCTATATCTCGGGCACCATCTGCTTGTCCACCCACTTCGCATAGAGGCGAATGAGCTCGCGTAGCCCGTATGCCTTCATGTTGTTGTGATAGACCACGTCGCAGCACAGGTCAAGCAAGTCCTTGTCGCCGTCGGACGAGATGATGAGCGAGCGCACCGTCATCTTCAGCTTGTCGAGCACACCCTCGTCGATGATGCCCACGCTGTCGCACAGCCCCTCAAACAGATTGTAACGGTCTATCGTCAGCAGGTGCTGCTCATCAATGTCAATCGAGCGAGTACCCGATTCATTCGCTTGAATAGTATACATATTGCAATAGTATTTGTTTTCCGCTCTGCAAATATACTTCTTTTTGTTGTAACCGCCAACAAACCGCCCCATTTTTTATCGCTCCTTCCACACCAATCACTCCCACCCATCTAATCCTCAGCCACTTAAAACAACATCCCCACACCCTCTATCTCTGGCTCCACGCACAAAAAGACGACGCCATCCACGTTCTCTTAAACTTCAGGCTCAGCATAGCTACGCACGATAATCAAGCCAATCCGAATTATTCGTTGTCGAAAAAAAATTTTTCCTCAAAGCATATCGCCGTATGGAGAAGGAAAAAAAATTTTTTCTTTCTTCATCTCTCGCGCTGGAGAAGGAAAAAAATTCTCTCTTCATAATCTTTTTTCCTTTGGATAGCCGCGGGCGAGATGTGGAGATGCAATCAGTCGTAGCTTTGCCGGCGAAGGCAACGGGGAGTTGCGAAAGAGGTGGACTCGGGAAAAATGGGAATCAGGGTTCTCTCTCTGCTCTTCCTCTTGCTTCCCTATCCGAGAGAATCCAGAGTAATACGTGTCCGAAACAGTTTCGCCAACGGCGGGAAAAAAACACCCTTGTCACGTCACATGTCACAAATAATATTAAGGGGGTATATGTGACAAAATGGGGATTTTCGGCAAAAATGGAGGAAAGAAGAGAGGTTATAGATTGTTAGTATAGAAATTTAATTTTATATTATAATAAATTATAATATAAAATTAAGATTTTCTCTCAAGTTGAGCCTGTCACTATATATCCCTAAAAAATGATGTCTTATACTGAAATAGGTTGACACAATTAGAAACTTTATAAATGTGTTAGACTTATGAGAAAAATGTATCAAAGGACATCGAAGGAGAAAAAGAATGAGATTATTTCAGCTTACTTAACCGGCGACAACAGCTACGAGG
>JAGCFO010000003.1 GCA_017650105.1 Bacteroidaceae bacterium
GACGGCGAGGTGAACGTGAGTGACGTCACCATGCTGGTGAGCATGATTCTCGGCAACACACCGCAAGCCAGCACCGCCGACGTGAACGGCGACGGCGAGGTGAACGTGAGCGACGTGACGGCTCTCGTGAGCATCATCCTCGGGCAATGAGCCGGAGATGAAGCGAAAGTGAGCCATTAAGAGCTTTCACCAAAAACGAATCTCGGGGGCAACAGATCGTTGTCCCCGAGATGTTTTTTTTATCAAAGAGAAGAACTGAGGTTTTACTGAAAAGGATTCTTCCTTCTTTTAAGATGAAAAGGCTGTGCTGTGATGTGATGTACTACGATGTACTGTGATGTGATGTACTGTGCTGTGCTGCTCTGCCGCAAGTCTCATCAACGCGAAAGCACCTTATGCATCTTCACTTCCTCAGCGCGAGAGAACCTGCTGCGTCAGCGTTCCCTTAGCGCGAGAGGACCTTCTGCGTCAGCGTTCCTTCGGAGCTTGTGAGCGCTACGAGGTAGATGCCTCGGGGAAGATGCAGGCCTGCCGAACCGCTGACGGAGAGGCGCTTGAAAGGGACTCCCGTGCAGCTATACACCGCCAGCTCGCTCCCCTCGGGGGCGTTCTGCACGCTGAGCAGGTTGCCATTCATCTCCACATGCTGCGTCTGCACACCCTTCACAGCAGTGAAGTCGGGTACTTGTTTCTGCGCCTGGGTGATCCCCTGCACCAGATAGTTGAGGTATAGCTCCAGATTGGTGTAGCCCTCGGAGTTCACGTCGTTGATGTCGCTCGGGTCGGTGGGGTCCATATCGAGCCGATATTCGTAATAGTCGGGCACACAGTCGCCGTCGGTGTCTTTACGCAAGCGCTCGAGCATCGTTTCGTCGTAGGCGATTGCCACCCAGGGAGAATCCTCCCCATCGAGCAGGGCATCGTTCTGCGTGTTGATGATTCCCGGCTCTGTCCATCCTGCGGGATGCGACACGCTATACTCTATCCCGTCGTATACCCCACTCCACGAATAGCCTTTAGTGTACGACTTGAAGGAGCCTTTTCGGTTTACCACATCGTCGATGATGGCAGCGTCGTATCGGTCGCGGTAGTTGCTGGCTCCGCTGTAGGCAAGCACTTGCTGGTAGGCATCCTCAGCGCTGAAGGTAGTAATCGTGCCCGGCTCGAAAGGCTCCGTCATGCGCGCTGCAGCCTTCTGCGCTGCTGTTGCCGACATCTGTGCTGCCACTCCCTTGGGCCAGTTGTCGGCGGAGACATCGGGATGACCTTCCACCACGTTGCCGTCGACGTAAGCCCTCACGTCAGCATCGGCTGCGAAGATACGATAGTGCTGGCTCTTTCCCGAATAGTGCTGGTCGGTGGCAGGGCCGGGCTTGATATAGTTGTTCACCATATTGACTACCATCTCTGAGCCTCCGTAGCAGCCCACTCCGCACCAGTTGTAGATGACGCAGTTGCGCATATCGGTGCTGTCTTTTAATCCCCGTTCCCCCATCGTGTATCGACTGCCGAAGCGAGGAGTCCTGCTCACGGCGTGAGCTATGAGGTTGTGATGGAACGAGGCGTTGTGTCCGCCCCACACTCCTCCGTAGCAATGGGGCTTCCCGTCGGTGTAGAGGGTTTTGGGATGCACCGAGTAGTTGAGAGGTTGGCTTACGAGACACCACTGTACGGTTGTGCTATCGTTGGCATACGCTGTGAGACACTCATCCACACTCCAGCTGACGGAGCAATGATCGATAATGAAATGCCCGCAATCGAAGCCTCCGAAGCCGTCGACCTCCGTTCCGCAGACATCTCCCGGACGGATGCGCAGGAAACGCACAATCACATTCTCGGCCCTGATGCCGAAGCCGTAGTCGGCGATGCAGATACCCCCGGGGGAGGTTTGCCCTGCGATGGTGAGGTTGCCGTTACGCACATAGAGGTCGGACTTCAGGTGAATGGTGCCCGCCACGTCGAAGATGATGGTGCGCGCGCCCTTCTGATTGACGGCATAGCGGAACGAGCCCTCCTTGCCGGTATCCTCGAGCGTCGTCACACGATAGACCTTGCCTCCCCTGCCGCCCGAGACGTACATGCCGAAACCTTCGGCTCCGGGGAAAGCGGGAGTTTGGGCTTCCGCTCTGTCAACAACGGATGTGAGCACCAGGAGCGCGATGCCCAGCGCGAGGGGGAGTTTTCTCTTAGGTTGCATTGTCTTCATCGGTAAAGGGGATTAAGGAAACGTATTTTTTGGAGAAGGAATCGTGCGAGATGTAGAAAGAAAAAATCTTTTTGGAGAAGGGAAAAAATCTTAGCGAGAAGGGAGCTTTTCTTTTCGAGAAGGAAAAACTGCTCCTCTTTTCTCCTCGAGTATTTCTTTTATCCGTAGGCAGTCGCTTCTTTTCGCTTAGAGAAAAGCTGCTTCTCTCTGGGGATAAAAAGAGCAGAGAAATCTCTTTGCTTTCGCTCGGAGGATTCCTCTGCTACCTTTGGATTGATTATTTCTCTTTCAGATCAACTTTTATCTGCAGTTCATCGAGCTGCACATCGTCGATGATGCCAGGAGCGCCCAGCATCACGTCGCGTCCCTGATTGTTCTTCGGGAAGGCGATGCAGTCGCGGATGCTGTCAAGCTCTGCAAACAGGCTCACAAAACGGTCGAGACCATACGCCAGTCCTCCGTGAGGGGGTGCGCCGTACTTGAAGGCATTCATGAGGAAGCCGAACTTCTTCTGTGCCTGCTCGGGCGTGAAACCGAGGATCTCGAAAATCTTCTGCTGGAGCTGAGCGTCGTGAATACGGATGCTGCCTCCGCCGACTTCCACGCCGTTTATCACCATATCGTAGGCGTTAGCGCGCACGGAAGCGGGATCGGTGTCGAGCAGAGGGATATCTTCGGGCTTGGGGCTCGTGAACGGGTGGTGCATAGCCATCAGGCGCTGCTCTTCGTCGCTCCACTCATACATGGGGAAGTCGATAACCCACAGGCAGCTGTATTTGCTCTTGTCGCGCAGGCCTAACTGAGAGCCCATCTCAAGGCGCAGCTCGCACAACTGCTTGCGTGTCTTCATTGCGTCGTCGCCGCTGAGGATGAGAATCAAGTCGCCCGGCTCGGCAGCGAAGGCGCCTTTCATCTTCTGCAACACTTCCTGCGAGTAGAACTTGTCGACGCTCGACTTCACGGTGCCGTCGGCTTCCACGCGTGCATATACCAACCCTTTGGCGCCAATCTGAGGCTTTTTCACAAATTCGGTCAGCTGGTCGAGCTGCTTGCGGCTATAGCTCGCAGCCCCTTTCGCGCAAATACCGCCGATGTAGGCAGCGTTGTCGAAGACGCTGAATCCGTATCCCTTCAGCACATCCATCAGCTCTACGAAGAGCATACCGAAACGGGTGTCGGGTTTGTCGCTTCCGTAGTACTTCATCGCATCGGCCCACGTCATACGCGGCAGCTTGGGGAGGTCGATGCCCTTTATCACCTTGAACAGATGGCGGCTCATGCCCTCGAACATCTCGAGGATGTCTTCCTGCTCCACAAACGACATCTCGCAGTCGATTTGTGTGAACTCAGGCTGACGATCGGCACGCAGGTCTTCGTCGCGGAAGCACTTCACAATCTGGAAGTAACGGTCGAAGCCGCTCACCATCAGCAGCTGCTTGAGCGTCTGAGGGCTCTGGGGAAGAGCGTAGAACTGTCCCGGGTTCATGCGAGAGGGAACGACGAAATCGCGAGCTCCCTCGGGAGTGCTGTTTACCAACACGGGCGTTTCCACCTCAAGGAATCCCTGCTCGCTAAGATAGCGGCGTACCTCGAATGCCATCTTGTGCCTCAGCTCAAGGTTTTTGCGCACAGCCGTGCGACGCAAGTCGAGGTAACGGTATTTCATGCGAAGGTCATCGCCTCCGTCGGTGTTGTCTTCAATGGTGAAAGGAGGCGTGAGGGCACCGTTCAGCACGTTCAGTTTCTCCACGAGGATTTCCACATCGCCCGTATCCATCTTCGGGTTCTTGCTTGAGCGCTCCTCCACTTTGCCTGTCACCTGTATGACAAACTCGCGTCCGAGACGGTTTGCCTGCTCGCAGAGGGCAGCGTCGCGCTCCTCGTTGAAAACCAGCTGCGTGATGCCGTAACGGTCGCGCAAGTCAACAAATGTCATTCCACCCATCTTGCGGCTGCGCTGCACCCATCCGGCAAGCGTCACCACTTCTCCCACGTTTGCGAGACGCAGCTCGCCACATGTCTTCGTTCTATACATGGTTGTTTCCTTTTTTATATGATTATTTTTTTGAATTCCCTCTTATCGATTCTACGGGTGCAAAATTACTCATTAAAATCAAGAAAAAGAATTTTTTCAAAAAAAACATGCCAGAAAATGATGTTTTACGAAAAATCGTCGTATCTTTGCACCCGCTTTCCAAAAGGGAAAGTTTCGGGATGTAGCGCAGTTGGTAGCGCATCTGGTTTGGGACCAGAGGGTCGCACGTTCGAGTCGTGTCATCCCGACGAAAAAGAAGGTGCAACGAGAATCAACTCTGTTGCACCTTCTTTCTTTTATTCGTTTCGAGCGGAAGAAAAAGACTTCTTGACCTCCGCTATGAGCTTTGAATCATACTATTCCAACGGATAAATGCGTAGAATGTTACCTTCAGGAAAAGGGGTTTACTGTGTCCTTCCCGTATAGGCATCAATTCCTGATTTGTCCAACGACTGTGAGAAGAACTTCTCGGCAGCTTTGTCGACAGCAGCGCTCCAAGGCTGACCTCCTCCCGCATTTTGTACAACCCACAGCTTGAGCTCTTTCTTGTGCCAATTGACGGAGCAATTGGTGCCCCAGGCGCCTCCGTGTCCGAACCAAGCGTTTTCGTTATCCTCTTCGGGGGCAGACAAGCCGAGGGAATAGCCTCCCATCCCCTTCGGGCGAGTGGAAACAGCCAGAAGTTTCTTTACCGTTTCCTCTTTCAAGATGCGCACACCATTATCGCCCACGCCGAGATTCATCAGCATCTTGTAGAACTTCAGCTGATCGTTTGCCGTTGTCCACAGGCCAGCTCCGGCAGAAGCAAAAACGTGCGAGTCGTTATATGGACGTTGCTCCATATCCATCTCCTCGCGCCACACGGCGGGAGCATCCTTCTTTGTCTCGTAGAGCTCGATTTTCTTCTTGAGCTGCTTGTCGGTGGGCCAAAACCAAGTCGATTTCATTCCCAGAGGGTCGAGCACCTCCTGCTTGAGGTATTTCTCCCACTTCATGCCTGTGATAACTTCCACGATAGCAGCACCGATGTCGATGCCCGTGTTGGAATACACATCGCGCGTACCTGGCTCAAAAAGGATAGGCGACGCAGCAGCGATGGAAGCAACCTGACGGATAGGAGCTCCTCCCGACCATCCTCCTCCTCTCACATCGCCTCGCTTAGCACTTATCTCGAAGGGGAATCCTCCCGTATGATTGAGCACCATACGGACAGTAAGCACATTCTTGGCCTTACGCAGCGTCTTGACGCTATCGTTCTGTCCTTCCTGAATCCACAGCTCCTTGAACTCGGGCAGATACTTCGACACAGGATCGTCGAGCGACAGCCTGCCTTCTTCCACAAGCTTGGCAATGGTGACACCGCAGAAGCCCTTCGTCTGTGAACATTGCATGAATACATTATCCATCTTGATAGGACGTTTCTGAGACACATCGGCGTAACCGATGCAGCAGGTTTCCTGCACACCATCCTTATAGAACACACTGATAGCCCCAGCCAGCTGCCCGCTATCGACATAAGGCTGAAGCGCCTCTTTAGCGAAAGTTGTTTTAGAATCCTTAGGACCAGGTTTTGCTGTCATCGTCAAGCAAAACGATGCAAGCAGAAGAATTAGAATTTTTTTCATCGTATTAGGTTTTTAATTAGTAGGATTATGGAAGAGAGGCAGACATAAAATCTGCCTCTCTTTATGCCAAAGATATTATTTTTTCTTGTAACATTCAAATATCTGATTAACGCGCTCCTTCGACATCTTCTTGGTGAAGAGGCTTGTGAGCACCACTACTACAAATCCTCCAACCATAGCGATAGCTCCGCAGTTGATAGGATTGATGGGGTTGCCAATCAGCATGTTGACAACGGTAAGGCCAACGCCCCACACGAAGCATGCCCACACGGAAGCTGTGGTTACTCCACGCCAATAGAGCCCCAACAGGAAAGGAGCAAGGAACGCGCCAGCCAAAGCGCCCCACGAGATACCCATCAGCTGAGCAATGAACGTGGGAGGATTGAGTGCTATCATCAGCGAAATGACGATGAAGAAGACTATCAGCACACGCATCACCACAACCTTACGTCTCTCAATCTTTGCAGCAACAAGGTCGTCGATGCTACCCTCTTCCACTTCGCCCGGCAGCGCTTTCTTGTCGCGATAGATAAGGTCGAGCGTCATTGTTGATGATGATGTGAGAACGAGAGAGGCAAGCGTAGACATAGATGCCGAGAGCACCAGAAGCACAACAAGAGCAATGAGGATGTCGGGCAATGTGACAAGCATCGACGGAACGATGCTATCGAAAGCAAGACGTCCATTGGGCAGCGTAGGAGGAGTGCCGAACAGACGACCGAAACCTCCAAGGAAGTAGCAACCACCAGCTACCACGAAAGCGAAGATAGTGGAGATGATAGTTCCTCTGTGGATGGCTTTCTCGTCGGTGATACTATAGAACTTACCAACCATCTGCGGCAATCCCCATGTGCCGAGAGATGTGAGCACAACCACACCCAAAAGATTCCAAGGATCAGGACCGAAAAGCGAGGTGAAGCCTCCTGAGCCTGATACTGCGGGCGTTGAGTCGGCTGGAAGTGCTGCTAATTTTTCAACAGCAGCCGAGAGTCCTCCTTGAGAGTTGAGAACAGCAGCGATAACGGTAATGATACCGAAGAGCATGATGACTCCCTGAACGAAATCGTTCATAGCTGTCGCCTTGTAGCCGCCAAGTATCACATACACAGCCGTAAGGAAGGCCATGATGACAACACAGTATTCATACGGTACGCCAAAGCCCATCTCGAAAAGCGTTGAGATACCTTTGTAAACGCCAGCCGTGTAAGGAATAAGGAAGACGAATGCGATGACGGAAGCTACTACGCGGAGCCCCTGACTATTGTATCGTGTGCCGAAGAAGTCGGGCATTGTGCGGCTCTCGATATGCTGAGTCATGAGTTTCGTGCGACGTCCCAGCAATATCCAAGCCAGCAAGGAGCCGATAACGGCGTTGCCCACACCAATCCAAGTAGCCGAAAGGCCGTATTTCCATCCGAACTGTCCTGCGTATCCTACGAAAACCACAGCCGAGAAGTATGAAGTACCATAAGCAAAAGCTGTCAGCCAAGGGCCTACCGAACGTCCGCCCAACACAAAACCGTCTACGCTCTTAGCCTGCTTGCGCGATTTGATGCCGATGAACAGAGTCACAGCCAAGAACACTATCGTTAAAAGAATCTTGATTACCATATTATTTCATTGTTTGATTTCTTCGTTCGAACTATGAAGCTCGAAAAGAAGAGGATTTGTTGAATTGTTTTTCGATTATTTCAGTTGGTTTGCAGAATCATTAAAATGCTACCTGGAACTGAGTTTGGAAGATATCTCTGTCGCTGCCGAGCCGTTGCCCGTTAAGGGTGTGGGTATACTGCATTTGTAAGCGACATTTCTTGTAGAACCAATACTGCAAGCCTGCTGTAAAGTTGCTCTGCTGCCAGCCCTCAACACTTGTGTTTCGGTTAAAGACGTCGGCGCTGGCTATTACGTCGATGCCGTTTTGAACAGGCACGCATATCGTCAGATAACCTCCCTGACTGGGAACATTTCCGTCTTTGCCTCCCAGCCACTCGGTACGAATGCTTATAGGACGAGCCTCCTTGTATTTGCCTGGCGCATAGCTGCCCGTCTTCCACTCTGCCCCAACGCTGAAACGATCGCGAGTGTAATCTTCGCCATACTGTATCTCAGGATTCCATAAAGCTTGGCCTACAGCATGCCCGACGCCCTTTTGCCCGCTGACAACCAATCGAAGGCCATTCATGGGGCGCAATTCCAGTTTGCCGATAAAGTCCTTAAGGTTGTTTCCGTCACGACGGTTGATGCCCTGCCCGTTCATTAGGGCAAGCTCGTAGTGAAGCATGTTATTGGCAAGATCACCATATATCATAGCGCCCAAGTCACGCCCGTAGTTGACACCATTAAGAGGATCGGGGCCTTCGCCAGCCAAGTAAAGCACAGCCTGCGAATAAACATCGATGAGCTCGAGCATAGTAGGCGAAAGCGGATTCTCCATCGAGAAAGAATGCTTGAACTGTCCCAAGCGGAAAGTCAGGGCTTTGTTGTCAGAGATACGAAAATCGGTGTAGTACTCTTGAACGACGCTTGAGAAATCGTGCATGAACAAGAACGACCAACGATCCGTGATACGAGCCTTAGCCCACAAAAGTGTGCGCTTCAGGTTGAAGTCGTTACGATGAACTCCGTTAACGGTTTCCCACGAATACCCTGCCTGGGCATAGCCGTTAAGAGTGATGCGACTCGTGAAGTCTTTCGACCAATCAATCTCCTCTCCTGAGGTTTGTTGCGCGTGAGTGTTACCCCAACTCATCGCGCCAAATAATACCGCCAGCGCGATAAAAATCTTTTTCCTTTTTTCCATTTTTTTACCTTTGTTTATAATGATTGCTCAAATTTTTGTGCGCAACAAAGGTAATGTAAAAAAAAAACATAAATACCACTTATTTTTCACAAAAATCAACTTTTGAGGGCAAAAAAGTTGATAATGGTATTTTTTCTACCAAGTAAGGATATGCGTTATGTCGTCTATCAGTTTTTGAACATTCGCGCTGTAGCTTGCGAAGCCTCCTCTGAATGCCGTTTTCTGCGGAATGATACTATAATCAAGACCTACGCGCACGTGATGCGCGATGTTGATGCCCGCCCGAGCCGTAAAAATCGGGCACAGACAATAGTCGGGGTAATCGCCCATCGTATAAATCTGATAATCAGCCACTCCTGCGCCTATTCCGACATAGGGCGAGACAAGCTTATTCTGCAGGATGTTATAGTCAGCGAAAACTTTCAGATACGAGATACCGTGCGCGTAGACGGTTCCTACAGGGAATTCGTCTAACTTTCTGAATCGTCTGTTCTGCTCAGCAACACTCGGTGCCGATACCCTTGCTAAACTCCATCGGACAGCAAAGTCGATAGGTTTCTCCCGAAGATTATAGCGCAACTCAAGGTCCAAGCCATTTCCTATGACAACGTCTTCATCCGTCGCAACAAGCGCAAACTCCAACTCGAACTGCTCCAACGACTGAGCCGAGAGACGAACGACTTGCGACGACGCCGCTAATATGAACGCAAACAGGATATATCTTTTCATGACTCTTCGATATTCTATTTAAAGTGTTACTTCTTTACCCTTCCGCCCAAGACTATTCCTATGCTGGCACAGAATGAGTTGGGGGCCGAGGGCAACAATTGCGACTCAAACGTCAGGCGCACAAGATGACCATATTCTACTCCCGCGCGCGGAGCAAGCACGGGCCTCACATGATGCTTCACGCCACTCAGCGTGAAATATTCACGCACGTCGGCAACGCCGATGCCCAGCCCCACGAAGAAGGGGTTCTCATCCAGATGATTGAAGTTGTAATCTACATACATCTTTGCCGAAGGTACCGTAACTAAATCAATCACATCCTCTTCGGGCATCGCAAACACTTCACCTATACTTCCCATCATATTAGCCTGCACACCATAGTCGAGAGGGGTGTTGCGGCTGTTAAGGCGGAATTCGCATCCCATCATAGCGTATACCTCATCCTGACTTACCGAACCGCCCAGGCCAAGAGGAATCAGCTCCGCCTCGAACCGTTTGACTCCCTGAGCATGACTGAGAACAAACCCCATCAGGCAAACAAATAAAAATAGGAACCTTTTCATAAGCATCAGATTTTTTGCAAAAATAGACAACCTCGTTGAAAAAAAAAAGGATTTTAACATTTCCGTGAATTCATAATATAAACGCATATTCTCCCAAAATACTGCATATCGTTGCAGAGATTTTTTCGTTTTCCTTCATTCCCGCTTCCCTTTTCGGCACAAGTAGAACTCGATGAAAAGGCAACCCAGAGGACATTGTAAGAGGGGTAAATTTTGGAGAACAAATATCGCGATATGAAGAAGGAAAAAATTTTTTTGAAGAAAGAAAAAAACTTTTTGGAGAAGGAAAAAATTCCTCTCCTTTCTTCTTTTCAATTCGGCAAGAAAATTTTCGTTGCGCTACTGTTTTCAAAAATGCATAAAAACTGAATATTGTGGGGTTGGGGTTTAAGATAGACTTCGGCTCGGAAGAAAAAATGTGCCTCCCTCGCCTCGCTTTATCTTTAACCTTCGGTTTAAGATAGGGGTCGCTTCGGAAAAACTCAAATAAATTTGGTTTTTCGCTCAGCTCACCCTATCTTTGCAGAGTCAATCGACAAAAACAATGCCATAAGAAAGAAAAACAAGCAACAATCTACCATCTGTTATGCCGCACAGTTTAGTCACCATTGCCAATCTCTCAAAAGAAAAAATCCTCTCCCTGCTCGACAACGCTGCCTGCTTTGAAGCGCAACCTAACCGTAGGCTTCTCGAGGGGCACGTCGTAGCAACCCTCTTCTTCGAACCCTCCACGCGCACGCGACTGAGTTTCGAGACTGCCGTCAACCGACTGGCAGGGCGCGTGATAGGCTTCAGCGACGCTGCCAACACCAGCACGTCGAAGGGCGAGACACTTAAGGACACCATCATGATGGTAAGCAACTACGCCGACTTGATAGTGATGCGCCATCATCTGGAAGGCGCCGCACGCTACGCCAGCGAAGTGTCGCCCGTGCCCATCATCAACGCCGGCGACGGTGCCAACCAGCATCCCTCGCAGACGATGCTCGACCTCTACTCCATCCGCAAGACTCAGGGCACCCTTGAGGGACTCGACATCTGCCTCGTGGGCGACTTGAAATACGGGCGCACCGTCCACTCGCTCATCATGGCGATGCGACACTTCCATCCTCATTTCCACTTTGTGGCTCCCCCCGAGCTCGCAATGCCTGAGGAGTACAAAATCTACTGCCGGCAAAACGGCATCAGCTTTGAGGAGCACACCGAGTTTGACAGCTCTGTCATCAACAATACCGACATCCTCTACATGACACGCGTGCAGCGCGAGAGATTTACCGACCTGATGGAGTACGAGAGAGTGAAAAACGTGTACATCCTCCGCGCCGACATGCTGACAAACACGCGCCCCAATATGCGCATACTGCATCCCCTGCCCCGCGTAAACGAGATTGCCAACGACGTTGACGCCTGCCCGCAGGCATACTACTTCCAACAAGCCAAGAACGGACTCTTCGTCCGCGAAGCACTCATCTGCGACTGTTTAGACATTGAAGCATGAAAGACAAACTACAAGTAGCCGCCCTCGAAAACGGCACCGTCATCGACCATATACCTTCGGAGCTGGTGTTCCGAATTGTTGACTTGCTGGGCTTGAACAACCTGCAGTCGAGCGTTACCATCGGCTATAACCTCCAGAGCCGCAAAATCGGACGAAAGGGAATCATCAAGGTAGCCGACAAATTCTTTACCGACGAGGAGATAAGCCGCCTGTCGGTAGTAGCCCCCAACGTGGTGCTCAACATCATCCGCGGGTATGACGTAGTGGAAAAGAAGACTGTGACGATGCCCGACGAGCTGCACGGCATCGTGCGCTGCCCTAATCCGAAATGTATCTGCAACAACGAGCCGATGCAGACATTCTTCCACGTCATCAACAAGGAAACCCGCACGCTGAAGTGCCACTACTGCGAGAAAGAACTGCACGTATAGAGCCAGACACCACAGCCAACGACGAAACCAACGCCCCGAAAAGACTCCCTCCGATGAAGCACAGTTTCAAGCCCGGCACGATGATATACCCGCTGCCTGCCGTAATGGTAAGCTGCGGAATGACTCCCGACGAGTACAACATCATCACCGTAGGATGGACGGGGACTATCTGCAGCAACCCGCCCATGTGCTATATCGCGCTACGCCCAGAGAGACACTCCTACGAGCTGATAAAAAAGAGCATGGAGTTTGTCATCAACCTGACTTCGGCAGACTTGGCGCGCGAGACAGACTGGTGCGGAGTACGCTCAGGGCGCGACTACAACAAGTTTAGCGAAATGAATCTGACGCCCCTTCCTGCCGAAGTGGTGCACGCTCCCATCATCGGGGAGGCGCCCCTCAGCATCGAGTGCAGAGTGAAGGAAATAGTTCCGCTGGGCTCTCATCACATGTTTGTGGCGGATGTTGTGAACATTCTTGCCGATGATAAGTTTTACAATCACGACACAGATAAGTTTGAGCTTGACAGTTGCGACCCTCTGGTGTACGTTCACGGAGGGTACTATCATCTTGGAGAGAAGATAGGCAAGTTCGGTTGGTCAGTCGAAAAGAAAAAAAGCAAATAACTCCCCCATCGCCCTATCATCCATGAAACGCACGCTCACATTCCTACTTATGTTGCTGATGCTGACTGGCGCCCGAGCCCAGTCGGAGCGGAAGCTTAATGTGGGAGCAAAGGCGGGATTCAGCTCTGCGACATACAGCGTGCTGGCACTGAGGGTGGATGGAAAGGAGATAACCGACTATACAACAAAGTCGGAGGTGAGCAACTACTTCACTCTCTTCCTCCGCTACAATATGGGGAAGCACTATCTTCAGACAGAAGCTTCGTACGACATCAACCATTATTCCGTCGAATTCCCTACGCTCCAGTGGTACCAACTTGCCAAATCAACCGACAGAACAGTTATCAACACCAACCTGACAAGCATCGGAGTTCCTTTGATTTACGGCTACCACACCCACAAGGAGAGTTTCTACGGGATGTCGTTCTATGCCGGGCCCAAAGTAAACTTCGTGCTTCTCTCTCAAAGCAACAACAATTACAAGAATGTCACACAGGATGCCATCGTTGAACATATTCCACCGGTACTTCTGAGCGTGGTGATGGGATACGGCATCAACATCAGGAACCTCTTCTTCGACTTCAACTTCCAGATAGGAATAAATCAGGTTAGTCATGGATTCATCACGAAACATGGAGTGGTGACGATGGACCACAACGATATTGTTTTCAAACGCCGAAGGAACGACATCTGTTTCTCGGCGGGATTTATGTTCTAAATACTAGCAACTAAGACTATAACGAATTAATCTAAATACAAAAAAGAAACACCTATGAGCAAAAGAATCAAATGGGAAAATGTGATCTTCCGCACAATTGCCACTTTGGGAATACTAATGTTTGTCGGAGCGCTGATTTATTTCAAAGGAGAGCTTTCACGTACCGACACCATCCTGATGTATGCAGGAATACTTGTCCTTCTGTTGTTAGCCATCTTCTGCAGCGGTTCTATCATCAGCAAAAGACATCGCCATAAACATCATCACCATCATCACAGCTCATCTTCATCGAGCTCAAGTCATTCATCTTCCTCTGAGCATCATCACCATAGTTCCTCGTCAGAGCATCATCATCACAGCTCTTCCTCATCGGAACATCATCATCACCAACATCACACTTCTTTCCCCCAAGAAGGATTTTCTGAAGATGGAGTGAAGAGGACGACATCAGAATCCTCGACTGCGGATAATCCCAAAGAGGAAACGGAAGCCTAATAAAGGATTCGACTAATTCTTACGATAAACACTTAAGATTATGATTATCATCGGCATTGCAGGTGGGACAGGTTCTGGGAAAACCACCGTAGTAAGAAAAATCCAGGAGTATTTCAAACCCGGAGAAGTTGTCATCATCCCTCAAGACTCTTATTACAAAGACAGCAGTCATATTCCCATCGAGGAGCGTCAGAACATCAATTTCGACCATCCTAATGCTTTTGACTGGGATCTCCTTTCCAAACATATCGGCATGCTGAAGAACGGAGAAGCTGTGGAGCAACCCACCTATTCCTACCTTACCTGCACGCGCCAAAAAGAAACCATCCACGTTGAGCCGCGCGAGGTAATAATAATCGAAGGCATTCTATCTCTCTGCGACGAAACGCTCCGAGAATTGATGGATCTGAAGATATTCGTGGATGCCGACCCCGACGACCGTCTCATTCGCGTCATCAAACGTGATGTGGTGGAACGAGGACGAACAGCCGAGGCTGTCATTGAACGTTATCAAAGGGTGCTCAAACCTATGCACATGGAGTTTATCGAACCTACGAAACGTTACGCCGACGTCATCATTCCACAAGGAGGACACAATCGGCGCGCTATTCACATGCTGCAAATGTTCATCCGCAAGATTCTCGATCAGAAAGGATAAAAAACATATAAAGACAGAACTAACGAATCTCGACAATTCATATTCTGAAAACATTTTTCGAAATGAAAAAAACTCATGCCATCATCATTACCATCCTTGTCAGCGCTGCTTCGTTGGCAGCCTGCTTCATGTGGGATAAGCATGAGATAACTGTCGAGACAATCCCTCCCCGTTTCGACACAATCATCACCCAAAGGCCCTACCCTCGCTACAGCATAAGTGCCTACGACGAACTTTTCCGCGAATATGGCGACACCATAGGCTGGGACTGGAAATGGCTTGCCGCAATCGCTTTCGTAGAATCGCACTTTAATCCAGACGCGGTAAATGAATCGGGAGCGTCGGGGCTGATGCAGCTGATGCCGAAAACGGCTGTCGCAATGGGCATAGATTCCCTTCATCGCACAGATCCAAGAGCCAGCGTCAAGGGAGCCTCTCTTCTTTTCAAGCGTCTAAGCACGCGATTCCAAAACATCCCGATGCCCGATAGAGTTTGTTTCGTGCTTGCTTCCTATAACGCTGGGCACGGGCATATCTTAGATGCTATGCGCTTAGCTGAGAAGTATGGCAGCGACAGTCATCTGTGGTACGGAAGTGTAGATAAATATCTTCGACTGAAAAACGAGCCGCATTACTATAACGATACGATTTGCCACAACGGCAAGTTTTCGGGCATTGAGACAACTCTCTTTGTAGAGAAGGTTCAAAAGAAATACGACGAGTATTCACATCTTGAGGATATAGATAAGCGCATCCATCACCCTGACACTACACTCGTTCCCCTAAACGAGTCTGCCAGGCATCAGCTACATCTGAAAGCGAAGGAGACGATTCTGCGCCAACAACTGTTGCAAGAGGAAGAAGAAAAGAAAAAGAATCTGTCTTCCAACAATCAATAAGCCTCCAATTCTAGGATTTGACTCCTATTTTCCCTCGCATAATGTAAAAGGAAGCGCGTTTCCTCCTCCATAACTGGAATTTCCACACAGTTATGGTTGACATTGGTAGGATAAAGCACCACAAGATACATCTCGGAAAGCTCAATGCCGTAATGTTCGCGCAAGATATAGCGATAGAGGTTCTGCTGAAGACAATAGTGATTGAATACGGTATCATCAAGATGAGCCAAAGGAGGAAATGCACGACGCCCAAACCGGTTGTTCCTTTCTACACAAAAGCCCCCCACGCTCTCGAAGCCGATTTTGTTGCTTCGCTTCCAGTCGTACATACGAAACTTGCCTTCTTCATCTTTCGTAAGATAGTCGATAGTTCCCGCTACACCGTGCACCTCATCACAAATTCTCCATTCGGTACGAAATGATTCAGGTTTACGCTCTTCACGAAACTCCTCAAAAAGGTGTAGTTCGTGAGAGATGTCAATCTTCTTTGAACAGTTGACATACCTGCCTGAATAGTTGAAAGTGAATTCATGCTCCACAGGCAGCCCAAGCAACGACTGTTCAATCTGCTGATGCATAAACGTACCGGCATCGCGTGCCTCAGCACCTTGAGATTCCCACTCCTCCAAAATCTTATCCATAGGACAAGACGAAGTAGCCTTGCGTGCTGCAGCCTTCCTGCTGTCAAACCCCGGAAAAAGTTGCGTGATGAGGGAGCTGACAGAAATCATTGGTTCATCATCAAACGTGTAAATGTGCTTCTCTGGATAGAAATGCACATGTTTATCACGTTCGTTGGCATTTGTCAGGTTAAAAGCTTTAGGCTCGTATATTTCCTCTTGACCAAAGAGTTGGGAAAGAGGAGTATCATAGGAAGAATCGGTTAAGAAAGGCATTTGTCAGTTTTTTTAGATATTTGCAATACTCATTATATCAGCGAAGACCCCAGCAGCAGTCACAGCCGCTCCTGCGCCATAGCCCTGAATCATCATCGGGTATTCTTTATAGCGCTCGGTTGTCAGAAGGATGATATTGTTGGAACCCTCCAGATTGTAAAGAGGATGCCAACGGTTCACTTCCTGCAAACCCACGCTTGCGTGCCCATTGTTGAGAGTCGCAACAAAGCGCCAACGTTTCGTCTCACGTACAAGACGTTGACGTTCTCTCTCAAAGCCTTCATCCAGCGCTTGGACATTCTCCCAGAAATCGTCAAGAGTGCCTTCAAACATCTGCTGCGGTATGAAAAGATGTTTCTCAACGTCGTTCTGCTCAATAGCATACCCTGCCTCGCGTGCAAGGATGACAAGTTTGCGCACCACATCTTTTCCACTTAAGTCAATACGCGGATCGGGCTCGCTGAAACCTTTTTCTTTTGCAAGATGAATGGTTTCAGACAACTTGCAGTCAGCACTTATTGTATTAAAGATGAAATTGAGAGTCCCGCTTAGGACTGCTTCTATCTTCAGAATACGATCGCCTGAATTGATGAGGTCATTAATGGTGTTGATGATTGGAAGTCCAGCGCCTACATTTGTCTCAAAGAGGAATTTCACGCCCTTGCTGCGCGCCATATCCTTCAGATAGCGATAGTTGGCATAGTCAGAAGAGGCTGCCACCTTGTTTGCAGCAACAACACTGATGTTATGTTTCAGGAAATCGCCGTAGAGTGCTGCTACTTCAGAGCTCGCCGTGCAGTCAACAAACACGCTGTTGAAGATATTCATTCCGATTACCTCTTCGCGCAGACGATTTATGTCGGAAGGACCTCCAGCCTTAAGGCTCTCGCGATAGTTTTCCAAAGGAATTCCTGCACGGTCGAACACCGCGAAGTGTCCCGTTGCGATGCCTACCACATTCAGTTGCAGTCCTCTCTCTCGCATCAGTTTTTCCCTTTGATTGCGAATCTGCTCTATCAAGCTGCTTCCTACAGTGCCAACGCCACAGATAAAGAGGTTCAACACGTTGTATTCCGAAAGGAAGAATGAATCGTGGATAACATTCAGTGTCTTGCGCAGCCAAGCCTTCTCGACGACAAACGAAATATTCGTTTCGCTGGCTCCCTGAGCTGCTGCCAACACATTGATACCATTGCGCCCCAGTACCCCGAAAAGTTTTCCTGCGATGCCGGCATTCCGCGCATATTCTCTCCTACGATAGCTACCGTTGCCAAATCGGTAATAATCTGCATGCGATTCATTTCGCCGAGTGCTATCTCCTTCGCAAACTCTTCATCAAGCACTTCTGCCGCAGCTTTGGCATCAACGGCACGAACTCCAATCGAAGTGCTGCTTTCCGAAGAGGGCTGGGCAACGAAGAATACGCTGATGCCTGCAGCAGCCAGCGAACCGAAAATGCGCTGATTGATACCGATAATACCAACCATACCGAGTCCCGTGACGTTTATCAGGTTCGTATCGCTGATGCTTGAGATTCCTTTAATGGCGCGGGTGTTGTCTTGCAGCTTATCGCGAATGATGGTTCCTGGCGCAGAGGCATTGAAGGTATTCTTAATTAAAATAGGTATATTCCTATGGAAAGCGGGATAAATGGTAGGCGGATAAACCACCTTCGCACCAAAGTTACACAGTTCCATCGCCTCCACATACGACAGTTCCTCAATGACATAGGCAGTTGAAATCACCCTCGGGTCGGCTGTCATAAAGCCGTCGACATCCGTCCAAATCTCCAGCACGTTTGCCTTAAGCACCGCAGCAAGGATAGCTGCCGTATAGTCAGAGCCTCCGCGCCCAAGATTGGTGACACGCCCCGTCAGCACGTCTGTGGAGATGAAACCGGGAGCCACAGCTACACGACGTGTTCCCGTCTCTTCGTCGGCGAGAAGTTTCCCGAAATGCTTGAGAATCAGCTGCTCCGACATCTCTTTGTTCAACAGGCGCTTTCCGCCCTTCTCATCCGTCTTCATAAACAGACGTGAATCAAAGAGTTCGGCTCCATCTATCAGGGTGGAAACTATGAGGCTGGATAATCGCTCTCCGTAGCTCACGATAGTATCCATTGTGTGCGGAGAACTGTCGCGCAGCAGGAAAAGTCCGCGATAAATGTTCTGCAGTTCAGAGAGCAAGCTGCGCACATGCTTATATAGAGTCGTCTTGCGGCTCGTGCCCGAAGGGATGACTGAGCGAATCATCTGCTCGTGACGCTTCACCAACGCCTCGAATTCTGTCTCGTAGCTGCTGTCTCCCGACGATGCCATCTTTGCCATCTGAATCAGCCTGTCCGTTACGCCCCCGAGAGCCGACACAACCACTATGACCGTCTCGGTTTGTGACTCGACGATTTTCTTTACTTGCAGGATGCTCTCAACAGAGCCTACGGATGTTCCACCAAACTTCAGAACTTTCATTTACGAACCATTTATTGTGTACCCTTCCCGAGGACTCTGACGCCTTCAGAAAGGACTTTTACCCTTATTTTAATATTTTGTTCGCAAAATTACGTATTATTTGATAAAAAACATTACTTTTGTGCATAAAAAACTACAAAAATATATGGCAAAGACAAGCAAGACAGTCTTTATGTGCAGTAATTGCGGCAACGACCAGCTGAAATGGTTCGGGCGATGCCCTGCATGCGGAGAATGGAACACATGCGTGGAGCAGACTATCCCCATAGGGCCAAGCAAGGGAGTCACAGCCTCGCCCTTCAGCGGAAAGCCGGGAGATGCAGTCCCACTCACTCTCTCTGAAATAGAGACGAGCAGCGAAATACGCCTCGATATGTGCGACGCCGAGCTCAATCGCGTGTTAGGAGGCGGATTAGTGCAAGGCTCGCTGGTGCTGCTCGGAGGAGAGCCCGGCATAGGCAAGTCAACGCTGGTGCTCCAGACTGTTCTCCGCCTGAAGGGGAAGAAGGTTCTCTACGTCTCGGGCGAAGAGTCTGCCTCGCAGCTCAAGATGCGCGCCGAGAGATTGGGAGCCAATCCCGACTCATCGTCATTGCTTATCCTCTGCGAGACAAATCTGCAACAGATTTTCACGCAATGCACAGCGCTCCAACCCGACTTGCTCGTCGTTGACTCCATCCAGACAATGTGGACCGACCTTGCCGAATCGTCGCCCGGAAGCATCACACAAGTGCGCGAATGCGCCGCAGCCATACTCAAGTATGTGAAGGAGATAAACATTCCTGCCATTCTCATAGGACATATCAATAAGGAAGGCACCATTGCCGGACCGAAGATTTTGGAACACATCGTCGATACGGTTCTTCAGTTCGAGGGCGACAGGCACTATATGTACCGCATCCTCAGGGCGCAGAAAAACCGTTTCGGGAGTACCGCCGAGCTGGGCATTTACGAAATGCGGCAAGAAGGTTTGCGCCAAGTAAGCAATCCCAGCGAGTTGCTCCTCACCGAGAGGCACGACGGCATGAGCGGAGTAGCTATCGCTGCAGCCGTTGAGGGAATCCGCCCCTTCCTCATCGAAGTGCAGGCATTAGTCAGTACAGCAGCCTACGGAGTGCCTCAGCGCAGCGCAACGGGCTTCGATATCCGACGCATGAATATGCTTCTGGCTGTGCTTGAGAAGCGAGTAGGCTTCAAACTGGCAGCAAAGGATGTCTATCTCAACATCGCGGGAGGGCTGCGCGTCAACGATCCGGCTATCGACCTAGCTGTCATCAGCGCCATCCTTTCAAGCAATCTTGATACGGATATCGAGCCTACGGTTTGTATGGCAGGCGAAGTCGGCTTGTCGGGAGAGATACGCCCCGTGAGCCGCATCGAGCAGCGCATCCAAGAGGCAGCCAAACTGGGATTCAGCGATATGCTCATCCCTCAGTCAAACTACGCTCAGCTCCAGTCGCAGACCTCTTCCCAGCCCTTCCCCATCCACCTACATGCTGTCCGTAAGGTAGAGGAAGCCTTCCGTTTCCTCTTCGGATAAAGGATACGGCTATTGAATACTATTATTTTTTGTGCTTGAGAAAAAGAAGATATTCATTCGAAAACAGATAAATTCTTCATAAAAAGTTTGGAATCGTAAAAATTTGTATATCTTTGCACTGCGCTTCCAAAAGAATTATCTAGATAAGGACTATTTCTAGGATTCGCACTACATAAGGAAAAAAGCGTCACACGATGCTTTGTCGATTGGCTATCTGAAATTACCACATTTAAATGAGTGCTATAGACAATGCGGAGTTGATGCCACGGAATACCCTTTCGCTTCAAAATGACAATAGACAGCAAGGCTGCATTGACTAAATGATTCAAACTCATATATTATGAAAAAACATCTACATTTTCTTCTCCCGCTTATTGCTTTCATGATATTAAGCAACCACCTGTCTGCGCAACACTTCTGGGATGGCACTACCGACAAAGTGATAACAGGAGGCGACGGGTCGCAGAAGCACCCATATCTCATATCTACTCCTGAACAGCTTGCCGGGTTGGCAGAACGTGTTAACATTGACCGGGAAGACTTTTCCGGAAAGCACTTCCGGCTTACCGAGGACATCTATCTCAACTCTTTTGCCGAGGGTGACGACACACTGATGTGGACGCCTATCGGACAGATCTTCATGGATTGGAACACCACGGATACCTGCGCGTTCCGAGGCTCGTTCGACGGCGACGGACACACCATATATAACATATACTACGCCGGCGGCATGGGCTGGGGTTCCGACTGGGACCCATATGCCTGGAATAGCGACATCACAACGCTTGACCTGAGCGTATTCTACAAAGCCCTGTTCGGCGTGGTGGATGGCGGAACTATCGAGAACGTTCGAATGGCAGGCGGCATGATGTCGGCCTTGTCACAGGCAATGCTGGCCGTGAGTGTGCAGAAGGGAAGCACCATACGCAACTGCCACGTAGAAGGAACCCTGCACAGCTCTGCCGAAGGCACAGAGATGGCAGGGCTTGTTTTTGACAACCACGGGTTGATAGAGAACTGTAGCGCTAATGTAACAACATGGGGATACCGCGCAGCTCCCATTGCAGCGAACAACCGGGCTGACGGCATCATCCGTAACTGCGTGGCCAAGGGCGAAGTGAACATCACTTGCCATGCCGTGGGCGCAGGGTTTGTATATAATAACGAAGGCCTGATTGAGCAATGTGAGAGCAGCACTAACGTCACGGCAAAGTTAGGCAAGAATGCAGGACGCGAGAATTCGCTCAGTGCCGCTGGGTTCACAGAAAAGAACTCGGGCATCATACGTGAATGCACGGCTCACGGAAAGCTCTCTACCGACAATACACCCATCTTTGCCTCTGATATAAGTGTGGTGGCGGGCTTCTGTATGACCAACACCGGCCGTATCGAGTCTTGTTATGCCGACGGCGAGTATAAGGACAACAGCGCGGGAGACTTCCCTGCCAAAATGGTTATGTTTGTTCGCGACAACGGGAGTACCTATGATGGCAAGTCAGGCATCATCATCAATTGCTTCGCGGCCGGTAAGATGCTGCCCTATCTGCAACCGAAACTGACTACGTGGGAAAGTAACGCGTTCGTATTCCACGCCAATTTCTGTGGCGAAACATTCGGAGAAGATATTGGGGCAGCACCTGGCATGGAGGTTAACTGCTATTGGCGCAGCGATGGCATACCCGTCACAGACAATGCGTTAGGAACTGATGGCAGCTGGTCTGCCCATGAGGCCACACTGTCGTACATGCAAAGCCAGGCTTTTGTGGATACGCTGAACCGCGTGGCCCATCTGATGGGCACCAGCCAGTGGGAATATCGTCCCGGCCAACTGCCCCGAGCCACGGGCATCCGGACCAAGGACGTGCAGGCAACCCAATTCTTTGCCGGAGGCGATGGCACGAAAGACAACCCGTTCCTGATCAGCAACAAAGAGCAGCTGACCAATGTAGCGTGGCTTTCCAATCATGGCTACGACTTCCGAGGGGAAAATCTCCGTCAGACGGCCGACATCGTACTGAATGCCCCACGCGAGCAATGGGCCGAGCAGATGCCCGCCGAATGGGAGTCCATCGGGGCAATCCAAAAGCATCCGCGCTGCAATGGCACGTGGAGCAACTACTTCTGCGGACACTACGACGGCGGCTTCCACGAGGTGAAAAGCATGTACATCGACAACCTGAACGCGCTGCAAGGTCTGTTCGGCAACATAAGCCGTCGCTTCGACTCGGTAATACGAAACCTGGGCATTACTGACGCCTACGTGCACGCATCGAGCGGAGGCATTCTAGCTGGATACATTGGAGGTGGTGCCCGCATCATCCAGTGCTACGTCTCAGGCGAAGCCCTGAGCGTGGGCGATGAGGGAGGCTACATTGGCTCATTTGCATCGGACAAAGGAGCGAATGTAATGATGCTCAACTGCATGAGTAGCGCTGAGGTGAACGGTGCAGGAGCTTTTTTGGGCAACGAATGGAGTTCCTACAACAGCCAGATAGTCAATGCGCTCTATACAGGCGCAAGCAATACTAAGGGGCCTGACTTGGCTTTCGAACAGCGGGAGAATTGCTTCATGGATGGTGATAAGTCGGCCGGAGGCACAGAAGAGCAGCGCAAGACCACCGAGTGGATGCAGTCGGCCGAGTGCGTGAACGTGCTCAACGATGCTGTGAGTCGCTGGAATGCCGCACATGCCGACGATGCCGACCTGCAACTCAATTATTGGACGATGCGTGAAGGCAACTATCCGAGGGTGGCAACCAATGAGGCTTACATGCCAAGAGTTACTATCACCTTTGCCAGCAACGGCGATACCATATTGCTCAAGCGCTATATTGAGGCAGGAAGCAAGGTGGTCGTACCCCAACGTCCCACGAAAGAAGGACAGCTCTTCGCCGGCTGGTATAAGGACGAGCAGCTGACCCGATTCTTCGACTTCGAGACAGAACAGCCCGCGACGGACTTGACGCTCTATGCGAAATGGATCAAGAACGATATTTACGACTACGACCTCACACCATTCAGTAACAAGTTTGCCACCACATTTCACATCAAGACAGCCGCCCAGATGCGTGGCTTTGCTGCGGTCGTAAATGGCATATACGATACCGACGGCAATCAGATAGCTGCTCCGAACGAGCTCGAAGGGAAAAACGTAGTGCTGGACAACGATATTCTCTTGAACGACACAACCGACTGGAACTACTGGGGCCACAATGCCTACGCCGTACCTTGGAAGCCTATCGGGCACCATGCAGAAAAGGTTAACCAGACCGCGACATTCTTCAAAGGAACGTTCGACGGGCAAGGACACATCATATACGGTATGTACATCGAAATGGGAGCCGTGCCGATGAACACTGACGCCAGCATAACAGGCTATGGCCTGTTTGGCATAATAAACGGAAACAACACCATCATCCGGAATGTAGGCATCAGGGCTTCTGTTATCGATATGCAATATCACGACGGACTTTATTATTATGGCGATACAGGAACTGGGGGCCGTGCTGGGTTGCTGGTGGACTACCTTGGAGGGGAGAACAACGCTGTAGAAAAGTGTTTTGCCGAAGGACGGATCATCTGCCCGAACAAGAAAAACTGGAACGGATACGTGGCCGGACTTATCGGAGAGGAGAGAGGAAAGACCAACAGTATTAATAACAGTTTCTCGCGCGTGATGATTGAAGACCCGCAACAACGAAGCTCGAAACGACTTGCAGGTTTGGCTAATACTTCCTGCTCTGTAGAGAACTGCTATAGCGCCGACAACAGCTATTACGGGCTCGGCTTTGAGGACAACGAAGGCAACTCGTACTACGACAAGGAACTGGTGACTGACAAATCGCGAAATGGCGGTAAGCTCACGGCCGAAATGAAGGCCAAAGCCACCTTTGTAGATTGGGACTTCGACGAGACTTGGGGACGGAACGATGACATCAACGACGGCTACCCGTATCTCCGCCTGTTCTATCCCGACGCGCCGGCTGACAGCGATGATCCCATTGTCGTCACGGGCGTTCATCTGGAGGAAGCCGACCAGGCAGTCACCGTCTATGTTGGCGAGCCACTTCAACTGCACGCTCATGTGCTACCCGAGAACGCCGTCAACCAGAACTTGAACTGGGAGATTACCACCATTCAATCCACTTCCCCCGCACTGACCATCGACCAAAACGGACTCCTCACCGGCCACAAGTCAAGCAACGGCTACTTCACCGTGAAGGTAACCAGCGAATGGGGAGGATATTCGGCTTTATGCTATGTGACGGTCAAAGAAAGAGAACATACCTGGAGCGTAACCATCAACGAGTATAATACAAGTCTGACGATCGGCGACTCGTATCAGTTCTCTGCCTCCGTCTATCCTGAAGATGCCGTCAACACCAACGTTATCTGGACATCGAGCAATGAGGATATTCTTACAGTCACGCCCGACGGCTTGGCTACGGCGGTAGGAACAGGAACCGCATACCTAACGGTCAAGGCCGAAGACCAGACGAACGTGGAAACAGGAAAGGTACAGGCATCCAACCTTACAAAGACAACCAGAGCCATACAAGTGCTGCCGATTTATGTCACAAGCATCCAATGGCAGGAGGAACCCTTAACAGAGATGATCGTCGGTGATGAACAACAACTTGCCGTCGTCCTTCAACCGGACAATGCGACATACAAAGGCGTCACGTGGAGCTCAACCAACACGAATGTACTTACGGTTACAGAGAACGGCTTAGTTAAGGCCGTAGGCAAAGGAAATGCCTTCATCTATGCCATCGCGGATGTGAGCAAGAATACATCCGACGGCTTCAGATGCCAGCTGATGGTTCAAATAACGGCAAAATATGCAGAGCCCGAAAGCATAGTTATAAATGAAGGAAACCTCAAAATGGATATTGACGAGCAACAACAGCTTACCGTAACCATCTTACCAGCAAATGCCGACCAAACGGTTAAATGGAAGAGCAGTAGCAGCCGTTATGTATCAGTCAGCAGCACAGGTCTGGTAACGATGCTCAGGGAGCCCACAAGTCCTGTAACGATAACAGCGACTGCAGCTAACGGACTTTCCGCGAGCACCACGGTCGAATACAAATATGCCGTTAAAAGCATAGAGATAAACGAGGGCGATATCGAAATGGAATTGGGGCAAGAACGGCAACTCACCGTCACAATCCTTCCCGCCGAAGCGGACCAGTCAGTCAGATGGACAAGCAGCAATCCTTTTTATGTCAGAGTTAGCAGCACAGGTTTGGTGACGATGCTCAGGAAACCCGCAAGTCCTGTAACGATAACAGCGACAACTTCATCTTACGGGCTCACGGCAAGCATTACGGTCACGTTCAAAGAGCCCGATGCGATTAACGATGTCATATACGATATGCGGCAAGAAGAATGGTTTACTATCGACGGACGCAAACTGAACGAGCGACCTATGAAATCGGGAATCTATATTCGTAATGGGCAAAAAGTAGTAATCCGTTAGAGCATAAAGAGACCTCCCCTCAGTAGGTTTTACTTACAAAAAGAGCCTCGCAAGTTTAGTTTAGACTTGCGAGGCTTATTCCTTTTTAGGGCTCGTGATTTTAGAGTGAGAGTATCAGTCTTACGTAAATAGCAAGAAGATGTCCGAGACGGAATTCGCTTTTCGTAGGAACGAGCGGTCGCCTCAGCGGGAAAAGACCTTCTGCGTTAAGGTTCCTCCGGTAGTGTTCAAGGCGACAAGGTAGATGCCGCGAGGAAGCTCCATGCCGGCGGTTCCGCTGACAGGCATTTGAGCAACAGGCACGCCCATGCAGTCGTACACCGCCAGCTCGCTTCCCTCGGAAACGCCCTGCACACTCAACCAGCTCCCATCCATACTGATTGTCTGAGCCTGCGGCTGACCGACAGACGTGAAATCGGGCACGCGCTTCTGCTGACTGGTGATGTCTTTCACCAGATAGTTGAGGTATAGTTCCAGATTGGTATAGCATCGAAGAGAACATTTCATCTCCTGTACTGACCAAAGAAAGGAGCGAACTATGATTATGCTTGCAAAAGTCGTACCCTACAGAGGCAATGCCGTGAGGTACGCATTGGAGAAGGAGAAGGCAAAGTTGGTCAAGGTAAACCACATGCCTGAAGGTATCGATCCGACTGCCATCTGGTATATGATGAAGCATCACTGCCAGCTGCATCAGCAGGACAGAACAGTGGGGAGAAATCTGGAACGTCTCATGGTTCAGTTTGTAATCTCCCCCTCCAAGGAAGAGACAGCAAACTTCACCATGAAGGACTGGCGAAACCTTCAGGATGAAAGCCTGGAAACAATGGACTCCCTCGGACTTATCCCCAAGGGCATGAAGAAGGAAGTGAAGACCAATTTCCGCAACTCAATGAACGTCGGTGGACTTCACTCCGATTCCAAGTCCGGTACGCTGCACCTTCACATGGATTGTTGCCGTGTTGACCTCGAAGGCAACACCAACGATGTCCATGATATTCACAAGAGGGCAATGATGGCTGCGGAAATTATCAACATGCGTCATGGTTGGAAGCAGCCAAAGGAGATACGTGACATGCGAAAGAAAGAGATAGCAGACTTTTGTGAATACACCCTTCGGAATATGCAGGAGTTTGACATTGACTTCTACTTCAAGATGCTTCGTATGAAAGGCTATGAGGTTACACCTCGCTATGACAAGAGCAAGAAACTTGTCGGCTATACCATCTGCAAGAATGCATCTGTATTCAAGGCTTCCGAGATTGGTCGGAGATTCATGGTATCATAGTTTGAAGCCACATGGAAGAAGTTCCATCCGAAACCTGCCCTGGTCATGGTGAAGCCAGCTTCACCGACTGTTATACCAAGCACCCGTCCGACTCGCCCAGTAACTCCAAAGTCGACATTTACCCAGACCAAAGTTCAACCGAGTGTTCAGCCCAAGCCTGTGCCATCCTTCACCACATTCAACATCGATACACCTAATGGCACAAAGGTTATTGAGATTCCAAATTCAATCAAGGACATTTTCCTCAATGAGGCTCAGGTTCCAGATGGCAATGATACTGCCACTGTCGAGAACGTTGCCCATACTGCAATGCTTCTCTTTGTTGGCTACATTGATGCCGCAACATCCATGTCCGAATCATGTGGAGGTGGTGGCGGTTCTACACCTGAATTAGGTTGGGGCAAGAAAGATGACGAAGATGAACGCGCCTATGCCCGTCGCTGCCTATTGATGGCACATTCCATGTACAAACCAAAAACAGTTAAACGCGGTTTCCACCGTTAAAACAATCACATATAACTATGATTAGAAAAAGTAAGAACAACGAGGACAAGCCCGATTTCAAGGAAATGTGGAGCGAAGTCAACAAGAATATTCAGGAACAGGATGCCGAACAAGACATCATCAGTCGTGTTCCTGAACTGAAGGAATTGAGTGGCAACATCGACAAGGCTACCAATTATTGTGTGAATGCCACGCTTCAATGTGAGTCGGTAATCCGGCAGTATCAACGAGCCGAGGAGAAACTGGATAATGCCGTTGATACCATCAGTGGCAAGGTTGACACCATCAACGGGAATATTGACCAAGTCATGGAAGATGCGCCAAAAAAGTTGAAGGTGTCGGTAAATGTCTCTGATGCTGACTGGCAGAAGATGCAAGAACTCAATGGCCAATGGATGGAGCAAGAGAGACAGATGCTTGCCGACCATAACCAACAGCAGGAAACGATTTGGCAGAAGCATAGTAGCAGACTCTCTGAAATCGTTAAGAACAATGAGGGTGTATGGATTTCAACAAGAGTCTTCTACATTGTTGGTTCCCTTTCCCTCCTGTCAATCATAACGATTGTAATGGAGATTGCTTTCTATGTGTGTTCTTCTCTTTCAAATATCACTATTCCCACGAATGTGACTAGCATTGCGGAAACAGCCTTTACTGGCTGCTCTAGGCTAAAAAAAATTATACTTAACAGCGAAATCATTGTCGCAAAGAATTACAACATTAAAAGCAATCTGAAAAAAATCTTTGGCGAACAAGTAGAAAAATATATACTTGGTGAAAATATCAAAAGCATTGGAGATAATGTTTTCAATGGTTGTAGCAATCTTACCAGCATGACAATCTCTGAAAACGTCACAAGAATTGGGAGTAACGTTTTTGAAAACTGCATCAATTTGTCAAATATTATTTTACCCCAAAGCGTTAAAAGCATCGGTTTTTCCCTCTTTAAAGGTTGTGTTAGTCTTAGTAGTTTTTCTTTTCCGGAAAACATAACTAGTATTGAAGATAGCACATTTTTTGGGTGCAAGAGTCTTTCAAGTATCTCCATTCCAAATAATATCACTAGTATCGGAGCATCATCCTTTGAGAATTGTTATAGTTTAGCAACTATTATAGCTCCCCAAAGAGTCACTAGTATTGGAGATAAAGCCTTCTTTAATTGCGAGAGTCTTATTAGTTTTCTATTGCCTGACAGTATTATGATTATCGGTAATGATGTTTTTTGTGGTTGCAAAAGCCTTGCAAGCATAACTATTCCAAAGAATATCATTAAAATCGAAGAAAGTGCTTTTTCTGGCTGCTCTAACTTAACATCTGTAACCACTACTGTCCCGTTAAGATTTTAGCTTTCGGAATAAATTGAGTTGACCATCATCCTTTGGGACGTTATTAATTGGTTTGTTAAACAATTCGGGTATGGGCATCTTCTCAAACAACATAGTACCTATGGTCTGGGAAATCATATACAGTGATGGTTCCTCGATATGCATGCGCTTCTTAGCCATAGCCAGTAGCAGGAATGCACAGACCGCTATCCAGATTTGTGTATAGACAGCATTCTCTGAGGTTCCATGAAACGACTTGATATGCAGATGTTGCTTTATCCATTAGAAGAAGAGTTCCACGTTCCATCGTTCCCTATAGAGTTCAGCGATGGTAAGGGCTTCGTATCCCAAATGGTTGGTGATGAAACGATAGACATTTCCCGTGGCAAAGTCTTCGTAGACTACCATGCGGAATTCCTTCGGGTACTTCTGCTTGGAGTTCTCCTTAGTAAGTCTGACAATCTCATCGCTGATAACACCAGTCTGCTTATCAACAGGCATGGACCTGACAACCTCATATTGCATGTTATCCTTCGCTCTCGTAACAAAGAATGCGCCATTCTTGTGGATGATGTTAAAGAGCCTGCTGAAGTCCACATACCCTTTGTCTATCAGATAGATAGCACCCATCTCGACACAGATTCCATCCAAAGCGTTAACATCGTGCACCGATGCTTTGGTCAAAAGCACGAATACAGGGAGATTGCCTCTCAGGTCAAGCTGGGTATGCAGTTTAATGCCACCCTTCTTCTTCCTGAATTTTGCCCAAGGACAGAGTTTGAGACAGAGGCTGATGGTGCTGCTGTCGAAGGCATAGACCATGTTATCAATGTCGAGCCTGAAACTGTCCTTTGCATAGAGCGGACGAACCTTCTTGATAAGAACTTGTCCCAATTCCGCATAGATGCGCCAATCTCTGAGTTCATTTGCTTTGGCCAGCGTGTTGTGAGGAACGGCATAGCTAATACCACAATGATAGAGCTTGTGGGTAACAGCCAACGCGTTCAGGCTTGCCTCTATATCGCGCAGACTATTCTTATCAGCATATTGAGCCAGGCACATGACCAGCAACTGGTCATAGCAGGTGAGGTTTCTCACCCTGTAATTGCCTCTGTATTTGGCAACAATATCGTTGAATTCTCTACGAGGTACGAACTGCATGATCTGTGCGAATACTATCTTTCCGAAATTCATGTAACACGCTTCTTTGATGACAACTGCAAAGGTAGTCAATTCAAATCGTGTACAAGAATAATCGAATCTAAATCATTGTTTTTTAATAACTTGTATTAAAATTATCTCGTTTTAACGGGACACTAATGATCTGTAACAATAAATAGTAACGCAATTATTTCAACAGGAAACTTAGAAAAACTCTTTGGCAGGCAAGTTGAAAGGTATATTATAGGAGAGAGTGTGACAAAAATCCCAGGTGACGCATTTCTTAACTGTACATATTTACAATCCATCTACATTCCTAGTGATTTAAGGGATTTTGGATGGGATGCTTTTCCATCAAGCATTAGACTATATACTAAACGAGGTTCTAAGTCATTATTGGCGTTATGGAAAGCAGGTTACATATCGCCTTACGAAACAGGAACAAACAATATTTTGTTGCCTACGGAAATAAATGTCATAAAAACAACACAAATGACAATAACAATCGGCATAAAGAATTATTATGACGATTATACTTACACCCTGAACAACAATCCTATCCGACAGGAAAAAGTGACGATTCATGATTATCCTGAACACTCAGGAGAACTAGCACTGAAAATATCGAAAGACGATATGGAGTACATCACAGGTACTCTTTATACTACACAGAAAATCAGTCCAACAGTAACACTTATAACAGGAACAGCTTCATCGATATCTGCTTTAGCTTCTTACATTGAAGGTGATGCAAACGTTACATCAGAACGATTAATCTTCAATGGAAAAGAGGTTAATGGTTCCACTTTTTATAGAAACGGGCTGAGACCTAACTACAACTATATAGCAGAATATACCATAACAGTAGATAACCATTATTCATATACCAAGAAAGTAAATTTGAGGACTGAAGCATTGAATTTCGTCAATGCTGCTCCCAAAGTGATTTCGGAAGGGAACGTCATCATCTCCTCCACATCGAACCTTGATGAGGCTGAGACAGACGTGGGTTTTGAATGGAGACGTACCGACTGGACAAACGACTTTCAGTCGAACATAGCGGGAGCCTACCTCTTTGAAGGGACACAGGAGGGATACATCCGCAACATGAACACAAACTATTTGTGGAAGTTCCGCCCATACTACCGCTCGGCTGACGGCGCTTACTTCTACGGCTCTTGGCTCGGTATAGACCCCACGAATACAAGCTATTTTGAGCCAACGGTCCACACCTATTCCTCTATTACGGTAAAAGGAAATTCCGCTCAAATTAAGGGCTATGTGATGCGTGGCTCTGATGATATCACACAACAAGGATTCATATACTGGAAAGGCTCAACTCGTGCTGGAGGAAACGATGTTCCCGAAACAGCAACAATGATAGAAGCTAAAGGCACAGTTATGAACGCGAACCTTAGAGAGCTTGACTACGAAACAACCTATCATTATGTGGCATTTGTGAAGACAGCAGAGGGAGAGACATATTATGGAGAAGAGAAGTCATTCACTACGGAAATTGACACGGGTATGGGACTTATAGAAGATCCTGAGTCTGATGTTAAAGAAGAGGGTGTCTACGATCTTAGCGGAAGGCGTATTAATAATATGCAAGAAGGCATCTACATCATTCGTTACACTGATGGCAGCAGCCGAAAGGTGTTCATAAACTGATAAGTGATAAACATATTTGTTGATTGTTTTAACTCGACTAAAGAACAAGGAAATGCATCCGCAATGCTGAAAATCAGTATTGCGGATGCATGTTTTAGAGGTATCGCAAAAGGACAACTATAATATTTGAGCAGTTACGTTACCTCTCCTCTCTTGTTATTGGAGAAGGAAGCCAGAGAGATAAAGAAGGAATCGGCTTTTTTGCTCAAAGAAAAAAGAATTATTCTTTCTTGGGAGAACCATTATTCTTTCTTGGGAGAAGTTCTCCCAAAGGCTCGATAATCTTTCTCCCAAAGGCTCGGTAATTTTGGGAGAAGAAGGAACAGTCTGATTTCCACAAAGGAAAACTCTTCCTGGAGAAGTTCTGCCAAACGATGGAGCGTGTTGCGGAAATGATTCTTAATTATCCTTGCAATCTTCTCTTGGTAATACGTTGCAAAGAGTTTGTCTATTTCGTTCTGCCTTAGATTCTCTACGAGAACACCTATTGAACGAAAAGGAAATCAGTCGAATAGCTTGAGATGTCGTTTGCGGGCTTCGTCGAGCGAAAGGAGTTCTTCGTGCTTCGACTCGTATTCGGCTCGCTGCTTTGCCTGCCGTTCACGGAGGGCTGCGACGAAGGCTTCGCGCGAAGAGGGGCGCAACATTTCGGCTGCAATGCGTGAATTCTGCGAGGCATCGCGCACGTGGACGACAGGAGCGTCGTAGACGGGAGCTATACGCAGAGCGGTATGTAGCTCGCTGGTTGTGGCGCCTCCAATCATGAGAGGTATGTGCAAGCCTGCCTGCTGCAGCTCTTTTGCGACAGTTACCATCTCGCTGAGGGAGGGAGTGATGAGCCCGCTCAAGCCTATGACGTCGGGATGCAGTTCCTTCGCCTTCGCAACAATCTCCTCGGCAGGAACCATCACGCCCAAGTCAACAATTCGGTATCCGTTGCACGCCATTACTACAGAAACGATGTTTTTCCCTATATCGTGCACGTCGCCCTTGACGGTAGCCAGCAGAACCAAAGGCTTCTCAGCTATCTGTTGCTGACACTCAGCACAAGTGCAGCCCACAGCATGCCGAAGAGGGCGAGCATCGATGTAGGGCTGGAGAATGGCAACGGCTTCCTTCATGGTGCGAGCCGTTTTGACTACTTGCGGGAGGAACATCTGCCCTTCTCCGAAGCGCTTTCCGACAATATTCATGCCTTCCATGAGAGGGCCTTCGATAATAGCTACGGGCGAGGGATATTGGCTGAGTGCTTCCATCAAATCGTTCGGCAATTGTGATGAATCCCCTTTGATAAGCGCCTGCTGAAGGCGTTCGGCAACTGAAAGAGCCTTCTCGGCACTCTGCGCAGAAGGTTCCTTTCCCTGTTGCTGCGATGCCACTTCGGCTGCCAAAGCAGCCAAGCGCTCCGAAGCATGAGGCGTGCGGCAAAGGATAACATCCTCTATCACCTGACGCTGCTCCTCGGGAATATCGCCAAAGGCTACCGACGCGGAAGGATTGACGATAGCCATATCCATTCCTGCGGCAACGGCATGATGAAGGAAGACAGCATGCATCGCTTCGCGGATGTAGTTGTTGCCTCGGAAGGCAAAGGAGAGATTGCTCACTCCCCCGCTGACATGAGCGCCCGGCAGATGGGTGCGAATCCACATAGTAGCGCGAATAAAGTCGAGCGCATAGCCGTCGTGCTCCTCGATGCCGGTAGCAACTGCCAGAATATTAGGGTCAAAGATAATATCGGAGGGGTTTATTCCTGCCTTCTCCGTAAGAAGGGAGTAGGCGCGCTGACAAACTTCAATACGGCGCTCATAAGTGGTTGCCTGTCCTTGCTCATCGAAAGCCATCACGACAACAGCAGCCCCAAGCTGGCGCAGTTCTCGTGCATGCTGGAGGAAAACAGTTTCGCCCTCTTTGAGAGAGATGCTGTTGACAATAGGCTTTCCCTGAATGCACTTGAGCGCAGAGCGAATCACATTCCAATCCGAAGAGTCAATCATGAAGGGAATGCGCGCCACATCGGGCTCTGCAGCGAGCAAGCGAAGGAAATGAGACATCTCGTTGGGGGCATCCAGCAAGCCGTCATCCATGTTGATATCGATGACTTGAGCGCCAGCCTCCACTTGACGTCTTGCTATAGTGACGGCTTCGGAATAGTTATGCTCGGAAATAAGGCGCAGGAACTTACGCGAACCTGCCACGTTGCAACGCTCTCCCACAACCGTGAAGGCTGTGGCATAGGAATCGGGGAGATGACTTCCTCCTACCGTGAAGGGCTCAAGTCCCGAGAGGAGAAGTGCCTGCGAAGCGGAAGGAATGCTTCGCGTGGGACGACGGGAAGGAAGACGCTCGGCAAGCGCACGAATAAAAGCATCGGTAGTGCCACAACATCCTCCCACAATATTTACCAATCCCTCTTCGACATAAGTGCTTACAAGCGAGGCCCACTCTTCGGGCGTTGTGTCGTAAGTGCCTAACTCGTTAGGCAAGCCTGCATTAGGATAGCACGATATATAATAAGGAGCGTGGGAAGAAAGCTCCTGAAGATAGGGTTTCATCTGCTCAGCACCGAAGGAGCAATTGAGCCCGACGGAAAAGACTTCGTAAGTGCTGATAGAAGCAAGGAAGGCATCGAGAGTCTGCCCTGAAAGCGTTCTGCCTGCATTATCGCTGATAGTGACGGAGAGAATAACGGGCACTTTCCTTCCTGTTGACGCCATTGCCTTCTGCGCAGCAAAAAGGGCTGCCTTCGCATTGAGGGTGTCAAAGATAGTTTCGATAAGCAGAGCATCCACGCCCCCTTCGATCAACGCCTCCATCTGCTCGACATAGGCTTCTGCCAGCTCATCGAAGGAAATGGTACGAAGGGCAGGATCGCTCACATCGGGACTCATCGAAAGGGTTTTACCCGTAGGACCAACTGAGCCTGCCACGAAACGAGGACGCTGTGGAGTGGAAGCGGTAAAAGCATCAGCACAACGACGCGCTATAGCAACAGCTGCAAGATTGATTTCCCTTATACGCTCGGCACAGCCGTAATCAGCCATCGAGATGCGCTGCGAATTGAAAGTGCACGTTTCGATGATGTCTGCTCCAGCACTCAGGTAACGGGTATGAATATCGGAAACGATCTCGGGATGGTCAACAGACAACAAATCGTTGTTGCCTTTGTATCCGTATTGCTGAATCATCGTGCCCGTGGCACCATCCAGCAATAAGACGCGTTCCTTGACAGCTTCCGAAAGAGTCATAAAGTTGTGTGAAAAGCTTATTTCTTAAATACGCGGCTCATCTCGCGTTTGTCTTCTTTCTCTTTGATCGACTGGCGCTTGTCGTACTCTTTCTTTCCTTTCGCAAGGGCGATGACAAGTTTTGCAAGTCCCTTCTCATTGATGAAAAGACGAACGGGAACGATAGTGAAACCGGGAACCGAACCTCCCTGCTGAAGTTCACGCAGTTCTTTGCGAGAGAGGAGCAACTTCCTATCGCGTCGGGCAGTATGATTATTGTATGAGCCGTAAAAATACTCGGTGATATTCATATTCTTCACCCATAGCTCATGCCCGGTAAAGAAACAATAGGTATCCACAAGGCTCACTTTCCCTTGACGAATAGACTTTATCTCCGTACCAGTAAGCACGATTCCCGCAGTATAGGTTTCAATAAACTCGTAGTCGAAGGAAGCCTTTTTGTTTTTTATGTTGATTGTATTCTGCTTCATCACAAATTCTTTCTATAGAACCAATTTGTCGAAAACGAAATAGACGACAAAAGGAACTATCAACAACAGTGCCGATACAAGGAGGGTGAAGGTCATCTGGGAATTCTCTTCCACATCCATTATCGCACGCACTCCATTCCAAACGATGTATACCACATAGAACTGGAGTATCCACTTGAAAAGCACCAGCTCGGGGAAGAGGCTTACGAATAATGTCAAGGCAAAGGTAAGCGCCATCGAGAAGCCCGTGAGAGTGCTGGAAAGGAGCATGTCTTCTTTCTGATGCAGATACCTCACACGCAGCTGATTAACACTCCACGATACAAGAAAGTACGTTATCAATAGAGCGAGACAGCGCACCAGCATGCTCAGCAGCGAAGAGAAGAAATGTCCCCCACCCCATTCTCCACGCAACAACTGCCCCAGAAGAATGACAACTCCGCAGATAGCCGTGAGAGGGTAAACAAAAGTCCTTGCCACATCCACATGCGGCAGCGACGACTTAATCTGCTCCCACTCGTCAGCGGGCTGCACCATCAAACGCCACAATCGGAGGAAAAGAGACTTTACCCTCAAATCTTCAGCCTAAAATAATTGGTGGGCACGTAAGCCTTGATGATGGTATCTACACTGAGATAGTCTCCCACTACAACCACCATCACGCTATCGTGCGCGTTAACGAAATCCACCATTTCCTTCATTACGGGCTTCATCTCCTCATCGGCAGATGCCGTGTCAGCAAGTGTGAGAAGGTCAAAGCAAGCGTAGTCGGCATAATAGGAATCATTCGGCAGATATTTGGAATAGAGGCTGAAAGAAAGCGTGTCGCCGCTCGCAGCCTCGGGCACGAGGAAAAGCTCGGCTTCCTCGTTGGCCTTGATAATAGGAGTCACGTTCAAATATCTGTCGCTCACCCATCCGTAGGGATACGAGAAAGTGTTGTCGAACTGAAGGCGTGAGAAGCCATACAACGGCTGGAACTTCCCGTCATCGACGATTTTCTTGTTATATACCGATTGCACCTTGATGGGGTTTCCGCTTTGATACGTGACATGCATCTCGTTGTAGTCCATCTCAATATAGAACATCACGAAAGCACGATCTGCAGCACGCATAGCAGACGTCAAGTCCTCGTCAGAGAGGATATTTTCAGTCTCAAACACTTCGCCCGTGCAGTCGCACACAAAACGGATGGGCGACGCTTCATGATCGATTGTGACGATACGCCCGAAAGTAGCCGTATAGCTATATCCGCCGTTATCAGGCAGACAGGAGGTAAGCAATACTGTTAAGAGTGCCAAACATCCTAAAAAAAACTTTTTCATATCACTAATGTCTTATATTTTCGTTTTTCGGTGGCTTCTTGCCTGAGGTTGCGCGGCAGTTTTTCACCCTACTGCGAGGCTCGACAAGATGCTACAGTCTCTGTTTACTATTCTATTTTCAATCCGTCGTGAAGGAAATCATCGAGATGCTCATCTACATAGTAAGCAATCCTCGCTGTTATCTCCTCCTCATTTTCAATGTACCAGTCCTCCAGGTCGTCGAACTGCGGAAACTGCTCATACATAGCCATAAACTCCTCGTCGGTCCTCTCGCGCGTCAGCTCTCGCTTGTTTTCGTCATACACTCGCTTGGCTTTGTAGAGCATTTTCGAAAAGTCGTGCAAGCCCATCTCGCGCATCACCTTCGCAAAAGGGTTGTCGAAGATGTATGGTCCGTATCCGTTTTGGATTAGCTGACAAAAACCGCCCTCCATCACTTCCTGCTGGAAGTATCGGTAGCTCAGCAGCACGTGCTGCCAACCGTTCAGGAGGGGCATGTTCTCTGCTGTCAGCTCTCCGCCTACAGCATCGACGTAAGCATCCGAGATGAGGCTGAGGAAAGCATCCATGCCTTCTGCCGCAGCTTTCTTGAACGATTCTTCGCTAATCTTAATGTCCATACTTTACCTTTTAACCGCAAAATTAGTGCATTACTGCAAGAAAACCAAAAAACTTTCTGTTTTTTAACAGAAAGGCCCTTTTTCATACATACTTGAGACGCAAATTAAGTAGTTTTGGAGAATATGCTGTTTATGAGAATTCTTCTCCGCATCTCCGATTTCCATATGGAACAAACTCCCTTTTGCCTACGTTTTTGATTAGAAGACAATAAAGTCAAAGCTGCAGAAATTATTCCTTCTCGAAAAACTTTTTTCCCTTCTTCAAAAAAATTTTTCCCTTCTTCATATCGCCGTATGAAGAAAGGAAAATCTCGGGCATTCAAATTAAGCTGTGGAAAGGTTTTTCTTCGCGCGCGACTCCTTACTCGATGCTGACTTCGCGCAAGCCTTCCAGCTTGGAACGCAAGCGGGGCATCTCTGCTGCACGCTGCACGAGATGCATAGTGCAAGTGTTGTCAAAGTCCTGCTTCAGTACCGTAGGATGCTCCTCCTTTACGATACGCATCACATCGTTGAGCAGAAGGTAATCGAAAGAGATACAGATGGATAAGTCAACGGTTTTCTGCACAATGTTTGCTGCGGCAATGACTTCGGCTGCCGCTGCCTTGTAAGCCTGAATAAGCCCCGAAGTTCCCAACTTGATACCTCCGAAATAACGAACAACAGCGATAACGATGTTTGTCAATTCATTTGAATTGATCTGCCCTAAAATGGGTTTCCCTGCTGTGCCCGAAGGCTCTCCGTTATCGTTGGCACGGAAGACTTTTCGTTCTGGGCCTATCATGTAGGCATAGCAGCAATGACGTGCGTCATAATACTTTTTCTGCACTTCACCCACAAACGACATTGCCTCATCTACCGTCTGCACGGGGGCAGCAAAGGCAAGGAACTTACTCCGCAACTGGGAGTAAGTCCCTTCAGCCCTTTCTGAGATAGTCTTGTAAGTGTCGTCCACAACGATATTGAAAATCAGCGAATACTCGGAACCGCGAGGAAAAGCTATTTTCTCGGCGATTCAACAGTTCACCTTTTACGCAACCCTCAAGCCAAATCATTCCAGCTTATGGATAACCAATCCCGAACGTAGCTTGGGCTCAAACCAAGTCGTCTTGGGAGGCATTATCTTGCCCGAGTCGGCAATAGCCATCAGCTGCTGCATCGAAACGGGGTAAAGGGCAAGCGCAACCTTCATCTCTCCGCTATCAACACGGCGCTTCAACTCTTCCAAACCGCGGATTCCTCCTACGAAGTCGATACGTTTGTCTTTACGAAGATCGCCGATGCCGAGTATCTCATACAGGATGTAGTTGCTTGAGATTGTAACGTCGAGCACTCCGATAGGATCGTTTTCGTCATACGAGCCAGGCTTAGCTGTAAGGCTGTACCATTCGCCTGAAAGGTAGAGGGAGAAATTGTGAAGAGCTTGCGGCTTATAGACTTCCTTCCCCTTCTTTTCAACAACAAAGTGTTCAGAAACTGCAGCAAGGAAGGCCTCATCGGAGAGTCCGTTCAAATCCTTCACTACTCGATTGAGATCGAAGATAGTGAGCTGGTTTGCAGGGAAGCAAACTGCCATAAAATAGTTGTACTCTTCATCGCCCCGATGATTGGGATTCTGCGTTGCTTTCTCAGCACAAACACGCGCTGCAGCAGCCGAACGATGGTGTCCGTCAGCAATATACATAGCTGGCATCTTGGCAAACTCGGATGTTACCGTAGCGATGTCCTCGTCTTTATCGATTATCCACAGACGATGACGGAACCCGTCGATAGGAGCAATAAAGTCGTACTCAGGAGTGCCGGCAGCATAGCGGGCAACCAAGTCGTCAAGCACTTTGTTGTCGGGGTAAGCAAAGAACACAGGCTCGATGTTTGCATTGTTTACTCGCACATGCTTCATTCGGTCTTCCTCCTTGTCGGCACGCGTCAGTTCGTGTTTTTTGATGACACCGCTCATGTAATCTTCCACATAAGCTCCCACAACAAGCCCGTACTGCGTCTTGTTGCCCATCGTCTGGGCATAGATGTAATACAACTCCTTGCTATCCTGTACGAGCCAGCCTTTCTCTTGGAACATCGCAAAGTTTTGCGCTGCCTTCGGATACACTCTCGGATCGTGCTCATCGGTTCCCTCGGGGAAATCTATCTCGGGACGGATGATATGATAGAGAGACATCGGATTGCCTGCAGCTTCTGCGCGAGCCTCATCGGAATCAAGCACATCGTAGGGACGGCTCTCAACTTTTTCTACTAGCTCCTTTGGGGGACGAATGCCCTTGAATGGTTTTACGATTGCCATAAGCTTATTTGTTTACCTGGAACTTCGTGATGCCATCTTTGAGGAAACCGATAATCTGATGCGCAGCAGCAATGCCTGCGTTGATGTTTGCCTCAGCTGTCTGAGCGCCCATCTTCTTAGGCGTTGAGAAATAACGTCCTTCGAAGAGCTCGACCATCTTGTCGTTTGCGTTTGGCATAACGTCGGAAACATACTTGAAATCGGTACGATCATTCATCAGCTGAATGAGTTCATCCTCATTGATTACCTCTTTACGGGCGGTATTTACGAGAAGAGCTCCCTTAGGCATACGGTTGAGCAACGCATAGTTGATACTCTGCTTCGTTTCGGGCGTTGCGGGGATGTGCAGGCTGACAATATCATTCTCAGCATACAGTTCCTCAGCGCTGTGAACGGCTTTCACTCCGTCTGCCTCCATTACGCTGTCGGGGCAATAGGCATCGTATGCACTAATCTGCAATCCGAAGCCTTTGGCGATGCGGGCAACATTGCGCCCCACGTTTCCATAAGCATGAATGCCTAAGCGCTTGCCCTTGAGCTCTGTGCCGGAAGTACCGTTGTAGAAATTACGTACGGCATATACCATTAATCCAAGAGCCAACTCAGCTACAGCATTGCTGTTCTGCCCAGGAGTATTCATCACACATACTCCGTGAGCCGTAGCTGCAGCAAGATTTACGTTGTCAAATCCAGCGCCAGCGCGAACAACGATTTTCAACTTCGGAGCGACAGCAAACACATCTTCGTCAATCACATCGCTGCGAATAATCAAGGCATCGACATCGGCTACAGCAGCAAGCAGATTCTGACGGTCACCATACTTTTCAAGCAGAACCATCTCATAACCTGCATCTTCGATTACTTTTCTAATCCCGTCGACAGCAACCTTTGCAAAAGGTTTATCAGTAGCAACTAATACTTTCATATCTCTTATTTGTGAAGTTCTTCAAATTCGTGCATGCAATCAACTAATGCCTGAACGCTCTCGAGAGGCATTGCGTTATAGCAACTAGCGCGGAATCCACCCACGCTACGATGTCCCTTTACGCCAACCATTCCATGATCGGTAGCGAATTTCATGAATTCAGGCTCCAAATCCTTGTATTCGTCTTTCATAACGAAGCAGATGTTCATACGCGAACGATCTCTCGGATCGGCAATGGTAGGACGGAAGATGGGGCTATTGTCGATAGCGCCATAAAGAAGATCGGCACGCTCTTTTGCACGACGCTCCATTTCCTTCACACCGCCATTCTTCTTAATCCAGCGAAGCGTCAACATTGCGCTATAGATGGGCAGCACGGGAGGAGTGTTGAACATAGAACCTCCGTCGATATGCGTTTGGTAGTTAAGCATAGTGGGGATTACCCTATCAACCTTACCTACACAATCATTCTTAACAACGACGAACGTCACACCGGCAGGAGCCAGGTTTTTCTGAGCACCACCATAAATGCACATATACTTGCTTACATCAACAGGAGTGGAGAAAATATCGCTCGACATATCGCAGATAATGGGAACGGGACTGTTGGGAGTCTCGCGAATCTCGGTACCATAAATGGTGTTGTTGGATGTATAGTGGAAATAATCCACATCATCTGGAATAGAGAACCCGCGTGGAATATAATTGTAAGTAGTGTCTGCCGACGATGCCACTTCAATAACCTCACCGAAGTTTTTGGCTTCCTTTATGGCTTTTTTCGACCAAACGCCCGTATTCAGATAGGCAGCCTTCGTCTTGAGGAAATTCATTGGAGCCATGCAGAATTGAAGGCTGGCACCTCCGCCGAGGAACAACACGCTATACCCCTCAGGAACACCAAGCACCTCCTTGAACAAGGCTTCTGCTTCATCAATCACAGCCTGAAAATCTTTGTGCCTGTGGCTGATTTCCAAAATGGAAAGACCTGAGCCGTTAAAGTCAAGGACAGCCTTTGCCGTCTCTTCTATTACCTCACGAGGCAGGATAGATGGTCCTGCGTTGAAATTATGTTTTTTCATAACAAAAAAGGTTTTGAATATTCGTATCTGCAAAAATACAATCTTTTTTATCATCGGCAAAATCTTTTCGAGAAAATTGTTTCAGTAATGATAAAACAACTTGAAAATCCCCTATTTCGCCACAACGATAATCGTTTTTACTCCCTTTATTTTCTCCCCATCCACAAGGGAAAGCAGTTGCTTGACCTTGCTTCTGCGTACAGCCACGTAGCAATATCTGTCTTGCACGTCGATTAGGCCGATATCGTCCTTCGATAAATTGCCTTTCTTATAGAACAGCCCTGCTATGTCTGCCTTACTGATCTTGTCTTTCTTTCCTTTTCCTATATAGACAGTCTCCCATTGAGGAGGCGTGGGACGTTTGGGTTTTTCGGGCAAGTCAAATACAGCGTAACTTTCTACATATTCCGGTATGCTTTCTTCAGGTCCCAGGATGTAGAAAGCATCTCCTTCAGCATCCCATCGAGCCGTGCGCCCCGTACGATGAACACTTGCCTCATGGTTGAGGGGAAGATGGTAATGAATGATGTGGCGCACTTCGGGGATATCAAGTCCGCGCGATGCCAAGTCGGTACTAATCAGCACATTCACCGAACCATTACGGAAACGATACAACGCCCGTTCACGCTTCTCTTGCTCAAGCCCTCCATGATAAACGGCATGAATCAGCTTCTGTTGTTTCAGGTATTCTCCTATCCGTTCAACACCTTCCCGATAGTTGCAGAAGACGATGGTTTGCTCACCGTCCAGATAGCAAAGTAATTGATAGAGAGTTGCAAGTTTGTCTTTTTCAGGCGAACGGATAATGGAAAACGAAACTCTATCATTTACAGATGCCGTACCGTTGGGACTACTCAGATAGTTGAGCTTTACGTGCCGCTTCAGCTTCAGAAACTCAGGCATATCCGAAAGATCCGTTGCCGAAGTGAGCCAACGTCTCTGTAACTGAGGAAGCTGTGCAAGCACTTCTTTCATCTCATCCTGAAAGCCAAGTTCCAGACATTTGTCAAATTCGTCAAGCACAAGTGTCTGGACAGACAGAGCATCAATGTTACCTTTATTCAGATGATCGTTCAATCGCCCTGGGGTACCGATAACGACAGAAGGTAAAAGCCCCTTCATCGTGCGGTGCTCATCCATAGCGGGACGTCCACCATAAACAGCCATTGCCTTCCAAGGAGTAGCCATCGATTTGAATACTCTTTCAATCTGCAGAGCAAGTTCCCTCGAAGGAACGATAACAATAGCCTGCACGCCAACAGCATTTTCCTTCAACCTTTCCAACAACGGAAGCAGATAGGCAAGCGTCTTTCCGCTTCCCGTAGGAGAAAGAAGGATTACGTCTTGCTGTTCGCGGCATGCAAAAAGCGAAGCCTCCTGCATGGGAGTCAACTCGCTGATGGAAAGTTTATTGAGTGCCTGTTGTTGAAGCAGATTCAAACCATTACTTAAAGTAGTCATTGCGCTGTTAATCTTTTAGTTCAACTACACCAATACTTTTCAAACCATCCATTTTGACAACGAATGGTTTCTCAAAACGAACATGACGCACATAAGCAGTTTCGTGCAAGGCAGGCATAGCCTCAAGAAGATCCATTCTAAACAGTTCTTGGGCATCACGGCTGAATGGATTTACCGTAAAGTAACCTACGCCGAAAGATGTAAGGTTCTGGAAGAAATGGCTCCCTTGGCTCGGCTGGATGGGCTTCCCGTCTATTGCCAACTCAACGATGAACTGAACGCCACAAATATCACCCCACTCAACGGGAATTCCCAGAGACTCATCACTAGAACCCCAACGCCCAGGTCCCGCAAGGAGGTACGGCACATTCTCAGCCATCAGTTTCTCGTTTATCTGACGAACCTCTTCCGATATTTGCACATTACGGGTGAAATCGAAGGCACCGGGCCTAACGTAAACCACATCTGCAACGTCGGAAGTAATGCCATTTCCAAGCGAGCGCGCACTGTAAACCAACAGATGTTCTTTATCTATTTTTGTCAAATCTTCGTCAATGCACTCCCTCGCGCTCACAATAGGACGCATCTGCAAAGGATACAACACTCCTTTTTTATTAATTCTGTCAAACGTAGCGGCAAACTCTATCTCCACAGGGCGACGCATCCCCTGAGCCCCATAATTGAGCGCCATCTGTACGATTTTCATCAACGGGAACAGCTCATACTGCAAGACACCGCTAAAGGTAATTACCTTACGTCCCTTCATATCCAACACGTCATACAGCATGTCATCCTCCCTGTCGTAAGTGGAAGCAATCCACTCCAGCGTACCATCCTCCAAGGCATCTTTCACCGGTAGGCGCAGCAAGTCAAAGTCTTCCCTCACAGAGAAGGCGTTTCCTTCCGATTCCAAATCAAGAGCAAGGAAAGTGGTCTGTGTCTCAGTCAGCGCCAGACGTATCTCGCTTGTCTGCAACACATGATGAGGATGAGCCGGGCTGACACGAAGCGAACGTCCGCCGTCAACAATATGCTTTCCGAGCCCCAGAGCCAAATCCACTACTCCTTCTTCAGCCTTCTCGTCTCCCACAGGGTAGAAATTCAGCGAACGAGCCACGCCGGAGCAATCGGGATAGAACCGACGTCCGTGGCGTGCGCCTACCACTTCCTGCAAAACGATTGCCATCTTCTCCTGGTCGATAACGTTGCTCGTAGCAGACATGTATGCCTTGGAAGCACGATAGAACACGCTTGCATATACCCCCTTGATAGCTTCGGCAAGCCGGCTTATCTGCGACTCCCCATCGGGCACCATATAGGTTGCGTACACACCAGCATAAGGCTGATAATGCGAATCCTCAAGAAGAGAACTGGAACGGACCGCAATTGGCCCCGAAACCACTTGGCAGAAGGAAACGACATCGTCTTTCAGCTCATCGGGGAGTTGCGCTTTCAAGAAAGCATCCAAAATCTCCTCATCGGGACGATCGGACAAAGCTATCGTGTAGAGATTGTTTTCGTCCATGAAATGGTCGAAGATATCGGTACAGAGCACCAAAGTCTTCGGTATGCGTATCTCTGCATTCGAGAATGCGGCATACTCTGTATGTCGTTTCAGAATGTTATCAATGAAGGCGATACCGCGCCCCTTGCCTCCAAGAGAACCTTCGCCTATTCGGGCAAAATTGGAGAAGCGGTCGAAGCGATAACGATTATATTCTGCGACAACCCCTTGGTTTTTCATCTTACGATACCTCACGATAGCATCGTAGATGATGCGCCGATGTTCGTCCATCTCCTTCACATTCTCCATCGTGATTCCCTTCAGGACATCAGCAACGGGAAACATCGCACGGCTTGAGAGCCAGCGGGATATGTTGTTGCGTGAGGTATGGAACGCCAGCGATTCCTCGGGGATAGTGAAGATGTTGTCCTGCAAGTCCTTTAGTTCTTTCACGCGAGCGATTTCCTCATGCGTCACAGGGTCTTTGAAAACCAGATCTCCGAAGCCGAAATAATGATACACCATATCGCGGAGGTCCACATCCATCTTCTTCGAGTTCTTATCCACATAACCTGCACCTACTCCCTCAGCGAGAGGACGATTGGTAGGTTCTGCCGACTGTATGATAAGCGGGAGGAAAGGATCGCGGGCACGTATGGCACGCAGCAGCTCCAATCCGGCTTGCGGGTCTTTGGGATTTCCTCCGCGGGGGAAACGAACATCGCTGATAACGCCCAGCGTGTTTTGGCTATATCGCTCATACAAGCCCCAAGCCTCTTCATAAGTACGTGCGAGTACGATTTTGGGACGTCCTCGCATGCGCAAGGTGCGCTCGTGAGAGTTAAGCGCCTCTGTGGCAAAGGCAAGACTCTGCCCCAACACGAAGCTGTAGAGATTTGGCAGCGCAGACGAATAGTAGCGTATGCCGTCCTCAACGAGCAGTATCATCTGCACGCCTCCCTCGGCAATGTCGTGCTCGAGGTTCATTTTATCCTCCATCAGCTTGATGATGGAGAGCATCAGTTCGGTGTTGCCGAGCCAGCAGAAGACGTACTCAAACTGACTGAGGTCATAACCCTCCATGTAGCGCGTGATGCCGTGCGAGAAGGGCGTGAGCACCACAAGCGGTATGTCGGGCGCCGATTCCTTGATGCCTCGGGCGATATCGAAGACGTCGGTATGGTTGGTATTCGGCATGCAGATTACCAGCTCATAGCGCAAATCCCTCAGAGCGGCTTCCGCTTCCTCTTGTGTAGATACCTGTGTGAAACGGGGTGGATAGCGCAGTCCCAGTCGGGAGTACTCTTCGAAGAGTTTTTCCTCTATTCGTCCGTCATCTTCCAGGATGAATGCATCGTAAGGATTGGCAACCAGCAACACGTTGTAGATGCGCCGCGTCATCAGGTTTTGGAACGAGACGTCTTTTAGCAGAAATTCGTAATTAGTCGTATAGTTTTTCGTTTCTGTCATACCTATTTAAAACTTTTTGCAAAAATAGTATTTGGCAAGCGGAGAACAAAACAATTCCCGCACATTTTTCCGCATCGAGGTGTGCCGCGACTGACTCGCCTTCCGTTTTACTCTTTTTTCCGCACGGCGATATGCTTTCTTCATCTCGCCGTATTCTTTCTTCATCTCGCCGTATTTGTTCTCCAAAAATTATTCAACCGAAATCACCTCTCCGTCGAAAGCCAAAGCCATACTGTCGGAGTGGGTGATGTCGAAAAGACGGGAGTTGGTAACATCGTGAAGCCCGATATGGTGACTGAAATGGATGAAACGCGTCACGGGAGCGTTTATCTGCCGGGCAAAGGCGATAGCTTCCTCCAAAGACTGATGCGCGGGATGTGGCTCGAAGCGCAAGGCATTCACAACAAGGATATCCACACCCGACAGGCACTCCTTCACTCGCTCTTCGCACGAGCTCATGTCGGTAACGTATCCCACGCTCCTTCCTGAGGGACAATTGATGCGAAAGCCAAGAATGGGCAGCTGTCCGTGCATTATGGGGAGAGGCACCACTTGTGTGCGCCCGATAAGGAACGGCTTGTAGGGCTCAATCTCATTCAGCCTTATGTGAGCCACTCCGGGATAGAGCTTTGTTCTGAAGAAATACGGGAGTCTGTCGCGAAGGTGCTGAGCCGTGTAGCTGTCGAGGTAGATATTGACGCAGTGATCTCCCCACACGCAGAAAGGACGAAGGTCGTCGATACCTCCCGTATGATCGTAATGCTCGTGCGTTATCAGCACTCCGTCAAGACGATCGAAGGGAACAGTAAGCATTTGCTCGCGGAAGTCAGGCCCACAATCCAACAATAGGCGGGCATCCTCCGTCTCTACTATCGACGAACAGCGCAGTCTTCTGTCCTTAGGATTAGTTGAGGTGCATACTTCACACCGACAGCCTATCTGCGGCACTCCCGTCGATGTGCCCGAACCTAATATTGTTATCTTCATATTCTTTTCGTTACACTTTAGTCTCTTTTCCTCCTCAAATATAATTCACTTCGGGAGTGATGCGAATGCCGAATTTACGCTCCACGTCATCAGCGATACGGTTTGCCAGCTCCAATACTTCGTTGCCGGTAGCTCCACCCAGGTTAACAAGCACTAAAGCCTGTTTCTCGTGCACCGCTACCCGCCCCCAGCGACGTCCCTTCCATCCACATTGCTCTATGAGCCATCCTGCAGGAACTTTCACGTGCTTCTCATCAACGGGATAGCAGGGAATGGAGGCGTACACATCGCGCAGATGCTCATAATGCTCGCGTGCAACTACGGGATTCTTGAAAAAGCTGCCTGCATTGCCCGTGACAGCAGGATCGGGCAACTTTGCTTTCCGAATCGACTGCACGGCATCGCGCACGACAGTTCCCGATGGCTCGCCTCTCAGCTCCACTTCAGCATGAAGATTGCCGTAGTCGAGTTTCCAGCAAGGCTGTTTCATCAGACGATACGTGACATGCGTGATAACATACTGCCCTTTCAGCTCTCCTTTGAAAATGCTGTCACGATAGCCGTAGCAGCACTCCTCATTGGAGAAAACGCGCAGGTTTCCCTGCTTATCCATCGCCTCCACACACTCTATCAACTGACTTACCTCAGCTCCGTATGCCCCGATATTCTGCACTGCGCTAGCTCCCACTTCACCAGGAATGGCGCTCAGATTCTCAGCGCCGAAATAGCCCTGCTTCACACTCCAGGCAACAAAGTCGTCCCACACATACCCTGAGCCTACGCGTACTTTGACATATTCATCCGTTTCCTGAACTACTGTCAAATCCGTTATGCGGCTATGCAGCACCAGCCCCTCGAAGTCGGAGCCGAAAAGCAGATTGCTTCCGGCACCAATCACGATACAATGCTGCAGATAGGGCGCCAACGTATCGTTTGTCAACAGGCTTCTCAAGTCGTCTTCGCTCTCAAACTCAGCAAACACGCTTGCCTTCACATCCATACCGAATGTGTTGTGGGAAATCAGCGGATAGTCATAGAAAATACGAGTCATAATGAGGGGGTATGTTAAAAATTATGGCAAAGTTAGTATATTATTTTGAAAAAGTACCAAAATGTACTAACTTTGCGACTCGAAATTAAGAATACATAAAAAATCATCACTGCGATGTTAGACAAAGACAGGATAAATGAGATTCTCTCCGAGATAGAGAACATGAAGGCTAAGAACGCTGAGGAACTGGAAGTACTGCGCATCAAGTTCCTGAGCAAAAAGGGTGCCATCACCGAACTTATGGGCGAGTTTCGCCTTGTTCCACCCGAGATGAAAAAAGAGATGGGCATGCGTCTCAACGAGCTCAAGACTCGCGCGCAGGACCGTCTTGCCGAGCTGAAGGCTGAGATATGTTTGTCCGACGAAGGGCAGGAAGAACTTGATCTTACCCGCACAAGCTATCCTGTTCCTCTTGGAACACGTCATCCGCTCACTATCGTCAAGAACGAGATTATCGACATCTTCTCCCGCTTGGGATTCACCCTTGCCGACGGTCCTGAGGTGGAGGACGACTGGCATGTGTTCAGCTCGATGAACTTTGCTGAAGACCATCCGGCACGAGACATGCAAGACACCTTCTTCGTTGAGAGCCATCCCGACATCATCCTCCGCACCCACACCAGCTCGGTTCAGAGCCGCGTGATGGAAGTGCAGCAGCCCCCTATCCGCGTCATTTGCCCGGGACGTGTCTATCGCAACGAGGCCATTAGCTACCGTGCACACTGTTTCTTCCATCAAGTGGAGGGACTTTATGTGGATCAGAACGTCAGCTTCACCGACTTGAAGCAAGTTCTTCTCCTCTTCGCGCAGGAGATGTTTGGCAACGACACCAAGATTCGCCTTCGCCCCAGCTACTTCCCCTTCACCGAGCCCAGTGCAGAGATGGATATCTCGTGCAACATTTGCGGAGGCAAGGGATGCGCCTTCTGCAAAGGCACCGGATGGGTAGAGATTCTCGGTTGCGGAATGGTAGACCCCAACGTGCTTGAGCTCAACGGCATCGACAGCAGCAAGTATAGCGGATACGCCTTCGGTATGGGCATCGAGCGCATCACCAACCTCAAGTATCAGGTAAAAGACCTCCGCATGTTCTCCGAGAACGACGTTCGCTTCCTGCGCGAGTTTGAGGCTGCCAACTAAGAGATAGCCCAAAACTGAGTATCAAGAGAGCGGAACCAGACTCTCCTCCTCCTTTCCGTTCCGCGCTTTTTCCTTTTTAAAAAGCCACACCAATTAAATAAGATACGCACCTATGACACTCCAACAACGCTACAAGGCAGTCATTGACTATTTCCGTCAGGCTATACCCGTTGCCGAGACAGAGCTGCACTACGACACCCCTTTCTCCTTGCTTGTTGCCGTGATGCTCTCTGCGCAATGCACCGATAAGCGTGTCAACATGGTAACCCCTGCTCTCCTCGCTGCCTTCCCTACACCTGAGAGTATGGCTGCCGCAACGCCCGAACAGGTGTTCCCTTATATCAAGAGTGTCTCCTATCCCAACAGCAAGGCGCAGCATCTCGTAGGTATGGCGCAGATGCTCGTAAAGGATTTCAACTGCCAAGTGCCCGATACACTCGAAGAGCTTGTCAAGCTGCCAGGTGTGGGACGTAAAACGGCTAACGTGATGCAAGCTGTCGTGTGGAACAGGCCCGCAATGGCTGTCGACACACATGTGTTCCGCGTGAGCCACAGGCTGGGGCTCGTGCCGAAGAGTGCTACTACGCCTTATGCTGTCGAGCAACGCCTCATACGTCACATACCTCCCTCCGACATCCCCACAGCCCACCATTGGCTCATCCTTCACGGGCGTTACGTATGCACTGCCCGCAATCCCCGTTGCTCAGAGTGCGGGCTTAGCTCTCTCTGCCCCAGCTGCGCTAAAGAGAAGGGAAAATAAATTATTCTTTGAGAAACGCGAGAGGTGAAGAAGGGAAAAAATGTTTTTCTTTCTACATATTTTTTAGCCTCTCTGCTTTAGCAGAAAGCACGCTATAGTCCCGAGGGATTCGATGATTGAGCCTTTGGGTTGTTTTTCACACCTCATCAGGCCAGGGGCAGGTCTGCCCTGAGGCTCGTATTGTGGGGCGCTGAGCTTGCATGGCGCGGAGACGTCTGCCAAGTTGGCGGGAGAGACGACGCACACGACGGGGGTGCTGCGCGGCAAGGTCGTGTTCCTCTCCGATATCGAGACGGATGTTGTAGAGTTCCTTTTTGCCTGTCTTATAGTAATAGATGAGTTTCCAGTCGCCTTTGCGGATGGAGCAGTTGAGGTCGATGCCGGGTCCTACGTTTCCCCACACATGAGGATAGTTCCACACCATAGCACGCTGGCGCGAGTGTCTGCCGTAACCCTTCAGTAGCGGCACGAAGCTACGCCCGTCGACAGTTTGCGGCACATTGTAGCGACGTATGCCTGCCATTTCCAATATGGAGGGGAAGAAGTCTTCAATCATCAGGCTATTGTCGCAGCGGGTGCCTCCCTTCACCACTCCGGGCCATCGCACTATCATCGGCTCGCGGATGCCTCCCTCAAGGAGCGAGCCTTTACCGCTGCGCAGGGGTGCATTCTGTGTGTAGAGGGGCTCGTCGCGCCACTCGGTTCCTGAGGCGTAGCCTCCGTTGTCGCTCATGAAGAGCACGATGGTGTTATCCTCCTCCTCGTTTCGCTCGAGCCAGTCGAGCACGTCGCCCAAGCTCTTGTCCATTCCCTCGATGAGGGAAGCGTAGGCAGCCTCTTTCTCCGACAGCCCTTTCGCGATATATTTATCGTAGAATCGCACATCACGGTCGATGGGCACATGCACGGCATAGTGTGAGAGGTAAAGGAAGAAAGGAGCCTGTGCAGACGGCGAGGGAGAGCATCTGAGGGAGTCGAGTGCTGCGAGAGCCTCCAGCGTGAGTGCTTCAGTGAGGAATGTGCCCGTGCCCCAGTATTTCTGCAAGCCGGGCACGGCAAACTGCCCCGTAGGGTTTCCGTCGGCATCGTGCCCGTAGTTTCGCTCGCTCAGGTAGGTGGCGGGTCCTCCGGCAGCATGCCCAGCGATGTTCACCTCGAAGCCGAAGTGCAAGGGCGACTCTCCGGGAGTGTCCTGCGCTCCCCAGTGGGCCTTTCCGCAATGGATGGTGCGATAGCCTGCCGAATGGAGTAGGTCCACAAACGAGAGTGCCACGAATGTGTTGGGTGTGCCCTCTGTCTGGCACACGCCGTTGTAGTTCCAGTCGGGAGATGCCAGCAGGTCGTCGGAACCGTCGCTCATCTGCCCGCGTCGGAATGTCCAGTTCGTCACGCGATGCCGCGCGGCGTTGGCTCCCGTCAGCAGCGAACAGCGGCTGGGTGAACTGATAGGGCTGGCGTAGGCTTGCGTGAAGAGCATCCCCTGCTGTGCCAGACGTTCCATGTTGGGCGTCTGATAAGTGTCGTTGAGAGGTGTTCGCTCTATCCAGAAGGGCACGGAGGTATCCTGCCAACCCATATCGTCCACGAGGAACAGCACAATGTTAGGCCTCTGCTCCTGTGCGTGACGCGCCTCCAAGGGCGACACAGCCAGGAGTGCTGTAGCCATCGCCACGGGTAGTCTGTAATCTATGCGCTGAAGTGAGGCCATAGGGAGGGGATTTTTTTCGTGAACAGTTCTCAACTCCTTATCGGTCTACAAAGATACATAACTTTTCGCTAAACGCCAACCTTTGGCCTCAAAAAAAATGCGTTTACCTTTCCGCTCTGTGCACAGACAGCGGGGGATGCATGCCGTACCAACATTTTTTTTGCACTAGCTTCGTCGCATTTAGCAGAAAATATATACCTTTGCATCCTGTCGGGAAAAAGCCGTCAGACAAAAGAAAGATACGCATGACAGAGGGAACACCATTCGCAGGACTGAAGGCTGCATTCTACACGCTGGGATGCAAGCTCAACTTTTCAGAGACGTCCACCATCGGGCAGGCTCTGAAGGATGCGGGCTTCCGCATAGCACGGAGTGGCGAGAAAGCCGACGTAGTGGTCATCAACACCTGTTCCGTCACCGAGGTTGCCGATCGTAAGGGACGGCAGGCCATCCATCGCCTCACGCGCAACCATCCGGGAGCCTTCGTCATCGTCACCGGTTGCTACGCCCAGCTCAAGCCCAACGAAGTGGCTCTGATTCCAGGCGTCAACCTCGTTCTCGGGCAAAACGAGAAGGGGCGCGTCCTCCAGCATCTGGCATCCGCCTTCGGCAACAGGCTGACGGAGGAGGCTCACGAAAGTGTCCCGTCGGTTGCCGGGGGTGAGAACATCGTCCACTGCAAGTCGAAGGACATCCGCGAGTTCACTGCCTCATGCTCGCGTGGAGACCGCACACGCTACTGGCTGAAGGTACAGGACGGCTGCGACTACTTCTGCTCCTACTGTACCATCCCCTACGCCCGCGGGCGCAGTCGCAACGGCTCCATTGCGTCTCTTGTGGAACAGGCACAGAAGGTAGCCGAAGAAGGGGGCAAGGAGATTGTCATCACGGGCGTCAACATCGGCGACTTCGGCAAGTCAACGGGCGAAGACTTCTTCTCGCTCATCCGTGCCCTCGACTCTATCAGTGGCATCGAACGCTACCGCATATCGTCCATCGAACCCGACCTACTTACCGACGACATCATAGCCTTCGTTGCCCGCTCCAGAGCCTTCATGCCACACTTCCACATTCCCCTGCAGTCGGGTAGCGACACAGTGCTCAAGCTCATGCGCCGACGCTACGACACAGCGCTCTTCGCCCACAAGATAGGCCTCATACGCCAAATCATACCCGACGCCTTCATCGGCGTGGACGTCATCGTGGGCACACGGGGCGAGACGGCCGATGCCTTCGAGGAGACCTACCGTTTTCTACAAGCGCTTGACATCACCCAGCTCCACGTATTCAGCTACTCCGAGCGTCCAGGCACCAGTGCCCTCAAGATCGAAGGTCCCGTCGCTGCCGCAGACAAGCACCTGCGCAGCCAGCGCCTGCTGGTACTCTCCGACGAGAAGACACAAGCCTTCTACAGTCGCCACATCGGCAGCGAGGCCGTCGTGCTGCTTGAGCATCCCAAGCCAGGCATGCCTTTCCACGGGTTCACACCCAACTACATCCGCGTGGAGATGGACGCGCCGTCGATGCTTCTGAAGGAGAACACGCTGCTCCCCGTAAGGCTCACAAGCTTCAACGCCCACCGTTCGGCTCTCATCGCCACACCCATATAAAACAATCACGCTCCCTATAGCCTTCCCATGAAAGTATCCGTCGTCATTCTCAACTGGAATGCAGAGCACCTGCTCCGCAAGTTTCTCCCCACTTTGATAGACTGCTGCACCCTACCCGAAGGCTGGGGCGACGTCGAGGTTGTGGTTGCCGACAACGGCTCCACCGACGACTCGCAGTACTACGTGCGGGCGATGGCAGCCCTCCACCCCCACTTCCAGCTGCGCTTCCTCCCGCTCGACAAGAACTGGGGGTTCGCCGAAGGATACAACAGAGCCCTCGCACAGATCGACGCCACCTACGTGGTGCTGCTCAACGATGACGTGGAGGTCTCACCCGGCTGGCTCGCCCCGCTGGTGAAATACATGGATGCCCATCCCGATACCGCTGCCTGTCAGCCCATGCTGTTGAAATACGGCAACGGAGGCTACTTTGAGTATGCCGGCGCCTGCGGAGGCTACCTCGACCGATACGGTTACCCATTCTGTCGCGGACGCATCTTCAGTACCGTTGAGCCCAACAAAAATCAGTATGCCACCACCTCCGACCTCCTCTGGGCAACGGGAGCCTGCCTGTTCATCCGCCTTGATGACTACCGCAGCGCAGGAGGCCTCGACGGACGTTTCTTCGCACACATGGAGGAAGTGGACCTCTGCTGGCGCCTGAGCTGCCGCAACCGTAAAATTGCCTGCGTCACCGACAGCATCGTCTACCACATGGGAGGAGCATCGCTGGCAGCCGGCAGCCCATACAAGACCTTCCTCAACTTCCGCAACAACCTCCTTATGCTCTACAAAAACCTCCCCACCGACGAGCTGCGACATGTGATGAGGGTACGGCGGATGCTCGACGTGGTGGCAGCCTTCACCTTCCTCCTCAAGGGCGAGAGGAAAAACTTCAGCGCCGTCTTCCGCGCACGCAGGGCCTTCCGCAACATGAAGGACGAATTCAGAACCACCAGGGACGAGAACCTGTCTGCTGCCCGTCAGGCCGGGAACCCCTCAATGTCAGTCCCCGGACGCCGCCCTATCTTCCTCCTCTGGCGATATCACTTCAAGCGACAGCATACCTTCACCCAGCTCTCATAACACACCCCCTTACGCCAATCAAGCTGATACAATAGATCCTGTAAATGTCTGTCCTGAAGCCTCTGCAGTCCCTATAGCTCCTATAGTGACTATCACTGTCGCCCATGCTTACCGCGGGCAAAAACTGAAAAGGAGCAGGAAAAAAATGAGACGGCGATGTGCAGAATTGCCTCTGTCGTTTGGTGATTTGGATTCGTTTGGTTACTTTTGCGCTGCAAACGGTAAGGCCCATCCCGATGGGGTTTACGAAAAAAGACGGGGAGTTTCCCTGTCGGATGCGCGATGAACAGCTTCGGCTGCACGGGAGGGATGACGGCTTACGGTTTCCGACATCAAACACATAGTACCAGAACGGTTATGAGTGCATTCAGGGATATGAGGCGCAAGCGTCAGCAGCTTGCCGAGGAAGAGAGTATTGCCATCTTGCAGAGGGCTACGGCGGGCACCCTCGCTCTGATGGGCGACGAGGGCTATCCTTATGCCGTGCCCATCAGCTACGTCTACCACGAGGGGAAGCTCTACTTCCACAGCGCGCTGACGGGGCACAAGGTAGATGCCATCAGGAGGTGCGACAAGGCATCGTTCTGCGTCATCGAGCAGGACAACGTGCAGCCTGAGAAGTACACCACCTTCTACCGCAGCGTGATAGCCTTCGGTAGGATAAGCATCGTCGACGACGAGGCAGAGAAGCTGGCGACGGCACGCCTGCTGGGCAACCGCTACCATCCCAACCACGACGAGAGCCTGCAGAAGGAGTTGGAAGGAGGTCTCGCGCGCATGCTGATGATACGCTTCGACATTGAACACCTGACAGGTAAGGAAGCCATCGAACTGGTGAGACGTCGTAACCCTTCAACAGACTGACACGCACATGACACATCCGAAATTCATCATCACGGCAGAGGGTATGTTCCGCCTGGGTATGGTAAGCATGCACGAGGATTTGATGATACCCGGCGACGAGTGCCTGGGAGGGGGATATTACTACATCGACTATCCCGGCAACCGCATCATCCTCGACCGTTCGTCGTACGACTTCGGCGCCCCACGCTGGCACCTGCTGCAGACGCTGAGAGTGCCGTCGGCCTATCGGGGAATGAGCATTGTCTATCGGTTCGACGACCGTTACCACGAGGACTTCAACGTGAGCGAAGATCTCGTCATCGAGTACTACGACTGACTCCTCACGCCACTCCTCCATCCCCACTCCTCTCCCTCTTCGCACCCTCTGCTCTCCGACGAGGGAATCGTACGCCAGACACGCCAGCAACCCATTCTTTCTCCGCAGAAATGTAAAATAAATAAAATTTATTTTGATTTCCAACGGGAACACACTAACTTCGCACCCCAGCGGTATTAATTATGAAGATGAAGATTCAACTTTATTTTGCTTTTCTTTAATTAGATACATATTTTGCATTCAGATAAAGTTCACAACTTAACATAACGATTATCAACCACAAAAATGGCTTCAAAATTTGCTATTTTAATAAAAAGCTGATTATGAGAAAGATCTTTTTTGCACTTTTATGTTTTTTGTTCGTTAATTTGTATAGTCATTCACAAACCCAATATGAGACTTATTCTCATTCCATAACTACAGTTGATTCAAATTCATTCTTTAAAAACTTGTCTTTAGACATAGGATATATGAATGCATTTAATACTATCAAACAAAATGATGAGAATAATCCACTGAATAGCATCCAAGAAAAGGGAGTTTACATAGGAGGGCAATATAATCTCAATAAATATGATAGACCATTCATTGATTGTGGTTTATACGGAACTCTTGGCAAAAGAATGTTTAACTTAAACCGCACACCCAAAAGTTATGAATTAGAAACAAACCCTGTATTTGCTGAATTAAAAGTACCAGTAAATGCAAATTATATAGCATATTTTGATTCTTCTCAGCAATTTGGCATCACCTTTTCAATCGGATGCTCCCCTTTGTTGAATCTTTGTGTAAATCAATTTATCTATGATTTTCCGCTTAATTGCGGAGCTGGATTATATATTAATGGCTTGGTAATATACATGAAATATAATTGGGGAGTGATTACTCAAACGTTGAATTATGAAGCTAATTTTGAAGGGGTATATGGAAAAGAACAAACCTTCAATTATTCTCATAAGAGAACTTTTCTTGAAGCTGGTGTAAAAATTGTGACTTTTTGAGTAAGCTACTTTTAGAAAATAAGCTACAGTAGGAGCCAGTTATGCCCTCAATGCGAACAGATTTCAACTTTCGCGAAAACCACAGAGGTCAGTGGGGAATTTTAAGGATTAAACACCAGTCCATCATGTGAAATGAAGAAAAATAAATGAAATTTATTTTGATTTCCAACGGGAACGCACTAACTTCGCACCCCAGCGGTATAATCAACGAAGATGAAGACACGACATTTGTGCATTTGGATGCTGATAGCGACAGCGGTAGTGCTCTGCTGGAGCTGCGAAGGCGAGGACGTGGTGCCCGACAAAGAATTTGACGTGACGCTGCTCTACGGCACGTGGAGGCTCAACGACTCGCAACTGTACTACAAATACTTCGAGGACGGCACAGGCTACACCTGGGACGAGAGCGACGATGTGACGGAAGAGGAGGCCCAAGGGTTCACGTGGACTCTCGACAAGAGCGAGATGATACACATGCACGTCGGCATGGCCCTCGTGCCCAAATACTACATCGTCACCAAGCTTACCGACACGCAGCTGTGCTACTACGACGCCTACGTGACAAGCAAGACGTATCAGTTCATCAAAGCCACTCAGCCATGAAAAAAGCGCTCAAAGTCATAGGTATCGTGCTTGTCTCGCTGCTGGGAGTGGTGGCTGCCACCATAGGCATTGCCTGCTGGCTCATATTCACCCCTGCACGACTGACACCCATCGCACAGAAAGCTGCTGACAAGTACATCTCGTGCGACACGCACATCGGAAAAGCCAACATCACCCTCTTCAAGACCTTCCCCCAGCTGGGGCTGGCAGTTGACGACGTCGTCATCATCAACCCCGTGGAGGGCGCTGCCACCGACACTGTAGCAGCCATCAGGGAACTGGATGCAAGCATCGACCTCAAGAGACTCATCAAAACACACGAGATAGTGGTGAACGGCATCGACCTCAACGGAGGGAAAGCCTACATCTACACCGCTGCCGACGGCACGTCGAACATCGACATCTTCCCCAAGAGCGACAAGGAGAAAGACAAGGAAGGATTCGACCTGAGCAGCCTCACGCTCGACGTGGACCACCTGACGGCACAAGACCTCGACGTCACCTACTGCAGCCGTAAGGACAGCATCGACGCCTCGGCAAAAGGCACCTCGCTGAACGTGAAGGGCGCCCTCAACAAAGGCAACATCAAGGCACAGGCCGAACTGGCTGCCAAACACGCGATGCTGAACATAGCAAAGAGCGAGCCCCTCAGCGCCGACATCGACGGCATGATGCTCAAGGCCGACATCGACGCACTCTCCAAGGACGGAAAAGCCGACGCCACACTCGCTGCCGGCAACATCCGCTACGAGAAAGGAACCGTCGAGGCCTCGCTGCAAGAACTGAAGGCCGACGTGAAAGCCGACAAGGACGACACCCTCTGGAAGGGCAGCGCCACCATCAACGCCTCTGCACCGCTCCTCGCCGTCAACGGCAAGAGCCCCCTCAACGCGGGTGCCACCCGGCTCGACCTGGAGGCAAAGGGATGGTTCGACGGGAAGAACATCGAGATTGAGCCCGTCGTCACGACTCCCGACATCTCGTTCACTCAAGCCGGCACCCAATGGCTCAACCGCTCCGACGTGAGCATAAAGGCTGGTGTGCGCACCGACACCACCTTCCGCCGCTTCAACCTCTCGGAGGGCGACATACGCCTCAACCAGTTTGCGCTGGGACTCGACGGAGACATCGCCCTCTCGCCCAACGACACCATTGGAGCCGACGTGCACCTGAAGACCAACTGCTGGGACATCCCTGCCCTACTCACACAACTTCCCCGCTCGGTGCGACGCGCACTCAAGGATGTGCAGATACGCAAAGCAGGAGCCACGCTGGACCTCAACGTTGACGGCACGCTCCACAAGGGAAAGCTCGACCTGAAGAATGCTGACGGCACACTCCTCGCCGACTACCTCGACGTGACTTACAATGACAGCATCACCGTCATCACCCCGCGCGTAGCCATAGGCCTCCACACACCCAAGAGCCGAAAGACAAACAAGTTCACCGAATTTGTGCAGGGAACCATCGCCTCTCCGTCCATAGACGCCGTGCTGACGGGCACGGGCGACTTCTCGCTGGCATCGCTCAACGGCACTTACTCGCTCTCTAACTTCACCGACAAGAAGAAACCCTTCTCTGCCCTCGCCTCGCTGGGGATGAGCACGCTGAAAGCCAATGTCGACACCATCGTGGCACAGATGGAACGCCCGCACATCGACGCCCTGATGACGAAGCAGAAAAACAAACCTTATTATAGCGCTACGCTGAAGGCCGACGCCTTCAACGGCAACATGGGCAAGACGACAAAGCTGTCGACACAGTCCCTCGCAATTGACGCCACCGCCCTGCAGGACAAGACAAAAAAGAACGTGCTGGACCAGTGGAACCCCGACGCTCAGATACAGCTGAAGGGGGGACATGCCGAGCTGCCCGCGCTGAGCGTACCGATTGACATACCAAACATCAGCCTGGAGTTCACACCCGGCAAGTTCAACGTAAAGCAGAGCCGCATCGTCATGGGCAACTCCGACTTCGCCCTGCAAGGCCTCATCACCGACCTGAACACCTGGCTCGACAAGGAGGGGCTGTTGAAAGCCGACATGACGTTCAAGTCTGACTACACCGACGTGACGCAAATCCTCGACCTTGTGAGCGGGATGGGCTCAAAGCCGAAGAACTCCACCGACACCGCAGCAAGCACACAGGACTCCGACGACAGCGAGCCCATGAAGGAAGACAACCCGTTCATGGTGCCTGAAGGGGTTGACGTGAGGTTGCGCACCGACATCAAGACAGCCAACTGGAACGGCTTCAAGTTCAACAATGTAGGCGGGCGCGTCACTTGCAGCGACGGCAGCCTCGTGGCAGAGCAGCTCGGCTTCACCTCACAGGCAGCAACCATGCAGCTCACAGCAATGTACAAGTCGCCACGCAAAAACCACCTCTACGCGGGCCTCGACTTCCACCTCATCGACGTGGAGATAGACAAGCTCATCGAGCTCATCCCGAAGATTGACAGCATTGTGCCCATGCTGAAGGAGTTTGACGGGCAGGCACAGTTCCACCTCGCAGGAGAAACCTACATGAAGTCGAACTACGACTTGAAGCTCTCCACCCTACGCGGTGCTGCAACAGTGGAAGGCAAAGACCTCAAGGTACTCGACAGCAACACCTTCGCCACCATCAAGAAATATCTGATGACCGACCGACAGGCTGAAAACAAGATTGACAGCATGGATGTGGAGATAGCCGTATTCCGCGATGAAGTGGACGTCTACCCCTTCCGCATACGGCTTGGCCAGTACGAGGCTATCGTGGGAGGCAGACACAACATCAACAAGGACTTCGACTTCAACTACCACATCTCCGTCACCGACACCCCTCTGCCCGTGCGGCTGGGGCTGAATATCGACGGCACGCTCGACGACATGAAGTTCAAGCTCGTCACGCCGAAGTACACCAACCTCTACAAGCCCGAGAAGCGAGGCGTCGTCGCCACACGCTCGCTCGAACTGAAGAAGGCAATCAACGAGTCGCTCAAGCGCAATGTCAAGTCAAACGAATACTTTAACGATTAACATGAAAAGAACCCACTCCTTCCTTGCCCTCGCAGTCGTAGCAGCCTCGCTGTTCCTCTCGTGCAAGCATGCACCGCAGGTTGAGACCATCAGCCTGGAAGCCCCCTTCCAGATGCCGGCACTCACCGTCCCCACATTCCCCGAGCGCGAGTTTCCCATCACGGCATACGGAGCCGTCGAAGGGCTGCAACATGCCGAGGGCGACAGCACACTTGCCTGCATCAACACCGAAGCCTTCAGCAAAGCTATCAGCGCCTGCAACAAGGCGGGCGGAGGGCATGTAGTGGTGCCCGAGGGCGTGTGGCTCTGCGGACCCATACATCTTGAGAGCAACGTCGACCTGCATCTGTCGGAAGGAGCAACGGTGGAGTTTTGCGACATACCGGCACTCTACCTTCCTGCCGTGCAGACATCGTGGGAGGGATTGGAATGTCTCAACTACAGCCCTCTCGTCTATGCCTTCGGATGCGAGAATATTGCCATCACAGGCAAGGGATGTCTCAAGCCACGCATGACCGTCTGGCGCAGCTGGTTCGGACGTCCCGAAGGACATTACGAGGCTCTGAAAAGCCTCTATGAGATGGCAGTGGCAGACGTTCCTGTGGCACAAAGAGACATGACGGCTCGCGGCAACGAACACATGCGCCCTCACCTCCTGCAGCTGAACCGCTGCAAGGGTGTGCTGCTCGAGGATTTCTCCATTCGCGAAAGCCCCTTCTGGACCATCCATCTGCTCCTCTGCGAGAATGCTGTAGTAAGAGGACTTGATGTGTATGCCCACGGGCACAACAACGACGGCATCGACTTGGAGATGACGCGCAACGTGCTGGTCGAGAACTGCATCTTCGATCAGGGCGACGATGCCGTTGTCATCAAATCGGGACGCAATCACGACGCCTGGCGCCTCCATACGCCTACAGAGAACGTCGTCGTGCGCAACTGCACAGTACGCAACGGGCACTCCCTCCTCGGCATTGGCAGCGAGATGTCGGGCGGAGTGAACAACATCTACATGCACCACATGCAATGTCCCGACAATATCAACAGGCTCTTCTTCCTCAAGACCAACCACCGTCGCGGGGGATTCATCCGCAACGTCACCTTTGAGCACGTGGATGCCAACAAAGTGCTCAGTGCCTTCGAGATCGACACCGACGTGCTCTATCAGTGGCGCGACCTGGTGCCCACCTACGACACCGTCTACACCGTCATCGACAGCATCGCCATGCGGCACGTACATGTAGCCTACGCCAATGCCGCCATCGACCTGAAGGGCGACGAGCACCAGCCCGTAGGTACCGTCGTCATCGACGACGTGCGGGTGGACAGCATAGGCACGTTTGCCACACAGGTGAAGAACGTGAGCAACCTTGTGAAGCACGACGTGTTCATCAACGGCCAGAAATGGGAAGATAACTAACACCCCTCCCCTTTTCCCCATTGAGCATCATTTCCGATGCTCTTCCCGAGAAGCAAAGCCTCACGGCAAGTCACATAGCGTCACAATATAAGTGACGCTTTTTTTCCTGATTTTGGTTGACAGTTTTTTGCCTTTTCCTGAAGTGGTTGACATTTTCCTGATAAGGTTGACACTTTCTTATTATGGTTGTGCGAAAAAGCCGTTTCCCACTTTGTTTTTCTCTCACCACGCTAACTTTCCCGCCTTTTTCCTTGCTATTTAAAAGGAAAAACGTATCTTTGCTTTGTTTTTCAGATATTTTGCCTGCTTGAGGCAACGAACCAGTATAAGTATTCAAGGCGATGAGAGTGTTTTTTGCTATAGCGGCTTTGTTCCTCGGTGCCCTGTCGGCACAAGCGCAGGAGCCAGTCATGAACATTTTGAAAACAGATGGGACCCATGCTCAGACCCGTGTGGCCGATCTGCAACAAATCAGTTTCCTTGCTGTGGATGCAGGCAGCCAGGGCCTGTTGGTGAAAACAAAGGGTGACGAGACCGTCAAGGTGCTCTTCGATTCGAACCCCGTTGTGACCATATCCAACGGCAAGCTGAACATCAAGCCGAGTTCGGCTGAAGCCATCGAGATGGAAATCACCGACATCGCAGAGATTGTTTTTGGCGATGCATCCGACGACTCATCCATCGCCAAGCCCGAAGGCTTTGTGTGTGTGATGCAGGACGGATGCGTGTTGCTCCGCGGCATCCCCGAAGGTGTCCAGCCCCGCGTATACTCCTTCGACGGACGTAGTCTGCCGACGCCCCCGCTCCAAGGCGACGAACTGCGGCTGAACCGCAAGACACTCGGCACGGGCTTCTTCATCGTAAAAGTGGGAACGTTCGCCACAAAGATACGCCTATAAGACATCGAACCATCTTGAGTGCCCCGAACATGAAAAAGATATTCTTGCTGACTATTGCCCTGCTGGGAGCCGTACGGCTCGTTGCCCAGCAGCCCACCACCATGATTACGAAGCTCACCAACGGAGCCGTTGTCCACACCGACGTGGGCGACGTGGAGCGCATCACGTTTGCCGACACCGTCTACCACCTCAACAGCGCAGGCAACCGCATCCTCGAGGCCGACGAGCTATGCTGGCCCGACGACCGTCTGCTGCCCTTCTTCCTACCGCCTGCCTCACCCGTGAAAGCCCTCGACCTGAACGCCGCGAAGCTCAGCGACGAAGAGCGCGTCATGTTTTGCACCCTACAAGGTATTGTCAACCGTACCCGCCCCCGCATCCTCCTCTACAACCACAACGAGGAGGCACGCACCCTGTGGCCCAACGCCCACAGCCTCAGGACGTCGGCAGTCTCCGCCTCCGAGCCATACAGCCTGGTGCAGTCGTTCCAGGAAGAAATCAACGGCCTGGTGCTCTACAGCAATGAGCTGAGCACCCACTACTCCAACCTTGCCGTCACCATCGCCGGGCTCAAGCGCCTGCTCCCCGTGACTGCCGTCATCAGGGAAAAGCTCATCGCCAACGGCATGGATTTCCCCGTGGTGGAAGACCTCACTCCGCTCACGATGAGCTCCGCCGTAGCCATCTACCAGTACCTCTTCGATAACTACTGGCCACTGTGCAACCACCGCCTGCTCATCAGCGAGCGCCCCACCATACCCTATGTGCACGACATCGGTGCCGCCTGCGGCTCGGCATGCGTATGGCTCGACCCCCGCGTCGCAAGCGAGAAAGCGCTGCTCGACAAGATGCTCAAGGAGATGACGCCCGGGCGCGACTTTGTCCTCGGATGGTATCCTGAGGAACGCTCAGGCGTGGGCGAGGCAACCCGCTTCGGGCTGACGACCGTACCCGCCGACTTCTTCGAGAACACTACCGTCTACTCGGCCGTCGACAAGGCTATCAAGATACCCCCTGTCCCCAAACGCCCCAAGCTGGAGAACAAGGTGTACGCTGCCGTCTACATCAGCGACGGCGACAACATACAGTACTGCCAGCACGCTATGGCCAAAATCTTCGAGCAGAGCGGACGAGGCAAGATGGCACTCAACTGGACCATCAGCCCCGCCCTTGTCGACTTTTCGCCCGCGATGCTTACCTATTACTACAACAAGGCATCCACCAACGACTGCTTCGTCAGCGGACCGTCAGGCTTGGGCTATGCTATGCCCTACGACGCCCACAACAAAATTTACTACCTTTCCAACAACACCAAGCTGATCACCCCCTACACGCAGCTCACCCAGCGCTACATCGAGCGGGCTGGCCTGCGCGTCATAACCATCTGGGACGACGTCAATACGGTGCACCGCCGCCTCTTTGCCGAAAACTGCCCCTACCTCTACGGACTCACCATCAACGACTGGGAGCGACAGAACGGGCGGCTCACCGCCAAGGTGCAGTCGGACTGGCTCCCCATAGTCCCCCAGTACCCCTGCTACGCCAGCGGCGCTGACGTCATCACCAACTTCTTCAACCGCGACATCGCCAAATTCAAGGGCACCGAGCCGATGTTTGTGACAGGACAAGCTACGGTGTGGGATGCAGGGCCCGACAAGCTCGTAGCCCTGAAGGAGTCGCTCAACGCCCTCTCGCCTGGCAACGTCAGCATCGTCCGCGCCGACCACTGGTTCAGCTACTACAACGAGGCACACCACCTGCCGTTCAATATCACCCTCCTGCAGGATATGGAAATCACCTCATCGCCCACCAGGACAAGCGTCAATGCCAAGTACGCTGCCAACGGCTCACCCTCACAGGGATATATGTGGATTTCCAAGACCGACGACGGCACCGGATGGGTGCAGCTCGACTTCAAGGAGACCTACGAGATTAGCCGCTACGTGGTGCGTCATGCCGAAGCAGGCGGACTGGATGCAGAACTCAACAGCCGCGACTTCACCGTCGAGACAAGCCTTGACGGCGAGACGTGGACCACAGTGGGGACCCACACAGGCAACACTTCGCCCGTAACAGATGTCGCCATCACCCCCGTAGAAGCACGCTACGTGCGCGTGAACGTCACCCACGGCGGAACCGACGGCTATGTCCGCATCGGCGACATCGAAGTGTACGGCGCACACTAATCACATGATGACTTCTTTGAACACGGATGACTCGGATTGACACGGATTTTTACGGCACTCCTTTGGCGAGATAAACCTCGCGTCGTCGCAAGCACAGCCACATTCAGTGGCTGTTGCCCTCTTACATCTGATTTTTCTTTCTCCAGCGTGCGATATGCTCAAGGGAAAATTTTTTTTTCTTTGCCCAAAAAGATTTATTCCTTGGATTTCATCCTACCTTTTCTCACCAAGGCATAACTGATGCAAGCATCGTTCTGCGCTTCTGGCTTAACGAAAACGTTCTTCATAATGAGAGATGCTGCC